>JBBWZW010000395.1:0-5149 GCA_039649305.1 Burkholderiales bacterium | reverse complement strand
GCTGGCCGTAGCGGGCGCGTTGCTGCGTTGCTCGTCGTCGCCATAGCTCGCTATGGCTCCTCCTCACGCCTTGCACCGCATCCCGCGACGGCCGCCAAATTGCCCAACTTATCCCTGCGCGGTGCCTGAGCCCCGCAGACTGCAATTGATCGATAACACTCCGCCTGACGTATTTATAAATTATATAAATACGTGAACATCTACTCTCTATACTAAAAATCCCTCACCGTCGTTCTGTTCTTTCGTCCGCACTATCGTGAGGAATCTTTATTTCATCACTCATTGTTGAAAGGAATCACGATGCTCAATCCACTCCGTACTGTTCTTCTGCTTCTGTTAACCCTGATCGCACCGCTGTCCCTTGCAAGCCCAGGCCGCCAAGACGCGCAGGCCATTGTGGAAAAAGCCGTCGCCTTTGCTGAAGCCAACGGGAAAGAAAAGCTGATTACCGAAGTCAGCAAGAAGGACGGTCCGTTTCACCAGGGAGAGCTCTATGTTTTCGTATTCGATCAGACCGGGACTTTGCTAGCCAACCCCGCGGCTCCCGATCTCGTCGGCAAGAACGATGTTTCCAAGCCGGATGCGGACGGTAAGCTGTTCCGTAAAGACATACTCGACGTCGCCAAGGGAAAAGGCAGCGGCTGGGTGGACTACAAATGGAAGAATCCTGACAGCGGCAAAGTAGAGCCGAAAACTTCTTATGTGAAGAAGCAGGGTGATGTGATTATTGGGGCGGGTGTTTATGCGAAGTGAGTGATGCATTTATTCTCCTCTCCCAATTTCGGGAGAGGGGAGCAGGCAGCGCCACTTCACATCAGCGAATCCGCCCAGATATTCCGCGCCTAAGCCATCGCATACACCCCCTCCGTCTGATTCGCACCCGCCGACAATCCGCCGGCACCCGGAACATTCAGCATTGTCTTCTTCTCCGCATCGTACGCATGAACCGAGGCGACATGAATCACCTGTTGAAATGAAATTCCAACGCCGCATACTGATTCTTTTCCGAATCTGCTCGCAAGCAATTTAACGTGGGTGTGATGTCTTGTGATCGGGCGCAATGGCTGCACCGGCAGTTGAGCGACCATCTGTGTAAAAAATTTCGACAAACGCATGCCATCGCGTATTTTCTGAGCCTGGCCCGATTCAACGTTTGCTGTTTATCAAAGTCAGTGCATAGACTGTAGGTATGCCCACCACGAATGCCATCATCTTGCCGCCGCCGCTGCAGCGCCGGGTGGAATCCATCGTCCTGGAGTTCACCCGGCCCGGCTCCAGCCCCGAGCCGGATTTCGCCAGGCCGGCAGGGGAGGCTGCGCTACTGCCTCACGACGCGGTGTCGTGGCGGGTATTCAAGAACCCGCTCGCTCTCTTCGTTGGCGGCGTCGCCGCAGTCATCCTGGAACTGGCCGAGCCGCGGGTGCGAACCGGCGTATGGGAACACACAGCCTTCCGCCAGGATCCGCTGCTGCGTCTGAAACGTACCGGTGTCGCTGCGATGATCACGGTTTACGGACCGCGCAGCCAGGCCGAGACGATGATCGCCGGAGTAACGAAGATGCATGCGCGCGTCAGCGGTGTGACACCTGATGGACAGGCGTATCGCGCCGATGATCCGGAATTGCTTGATTGGGTGTACGCCACTGCCAGCTTCGGATTTATCGAGGCCTACCACGCTTACGTTCATGCGATGGACGATGCAGACCGCCAGCGCTACTGGGCAGATGGCCTTGCTTCCGCGAGCCTGTACGGCGCGACAGGGGCGCCGGCTTCGCAGCGTGAACTTGACGAGTTGTTTGAAAAAATGCGCGGCAAGCTGGAAGCGTCACCGGTTGTACTCGAGTTCCTTGAGATCATGCGCCGCGTTCCGATTCTGCCGTCTCCGTTCGGCGCGTTGCAGGGACTTCTGCTTAAGGCTGCGGTCGAGATTGTGCCGCCGTGGATCAGGGTGCGGCTGGGGTTGGATGAGCGCTGGGATTTGCGCCCATGGCAGCGGCAGATGGTCAGGCGCGGAGGAGCGCTGGCAGATCGGATTCTGTTGCGATCAAGTCCGGCGGTGCAGTCATGCCGGCGGCTTGGGCTGCCGGATGATTATCTTTATACGCGACGGTAAGCATGCATACGCGTGGCTCCGCGACGAACCGGCCCCAGAATCGAGACGTAACAACCAGAACTTCAAGCCCCCGGCTCCAGCGCCACACTGGCCTCCTGCTCCCGCCCTCCACGCAAAATGGTAAGGCGTACGATATCGCCCACCTTGGAATCATCCAGTCGCGCAAAAAGTCTGCCCACACTATCCACCGGTATCCCTTCCACCGCCTTGATAACATCGCCCAGCACCACGCCGCCCTCGCGCGAAACGCTGGCACCTTGCAAGCCGGCCTTGGCTGCGGCAGACCCCGGCATGATGCGCAAGACCGCTACCCCTGACACGTTGAACATCAGAGTCAGGCGCCGATTAATATCCTCGTTCACATCGATACCCAATGCGGGTTGAATATATTTCCCGTTTTTGATCAGCTGAGGGACGACGCGATTGACCGTGTCCACCGGCACGGCAAAACCAACGCCCGCGCTCGCACCACTCGGGCTGTAGATTGCCGTGTTGATACCGATGAGTCGCCCGGCAGAATCGAGCAGCGGACCGCCGGAATTGCCCGGATTGATGGCGGCGTCGGTCTGGATCAGGTGCTCTTTGGTCGCGCCGCTGTCGTCGGAGAGGGATCGATCAAGTGCGGAAACGATCCCGGTCGTAAGCGTCCAGTCGAGACCGAACGGATTACCGATGGCGAAGACCTTTTGCCCTACTTTGAGATCGTGGCTGGTGCCAAGCGGTACCGCGGGTGGGCGGTTCGTGCCGACCCCGATCCTGAGCACCGCGATGTCATGCGCGGGACTCACTCCGACCAGCGCCGCCTTGTAATCGCGCCCATCGGAAAGCCTTATCTGGGCCTCCGCGGCTCCTTGCACCACGTGGAAATTGGTGACCACATGACCGCGGTCATCCCAGATGAAACCCGAGCCGGTACCGCGCGGCACGGAGAATACATTGCGCGACCAGAAATCCATCACCTGCTGCCGGGTAGTGATGAAGACTACCGAATTCCTGGAGTTCTCGAACAGTTCAATTGTGCTGCGTTCATCTGCCGCCAGATCACCGCGCGCAGCCACCAGGCGGGGCTCGGGATTCGGCGCAGTTGAAAAAATGAAGGGCAGGTCGGTGGCATGGCGCCATAACAGGATCAGGACAGCGGCGGCGAGGGTCAGCCAGAACAGGCGCGGAAGGAAACGATCCCGGCCGGCAGGTTTCAATGAAGGACTCATGATTGAGGGCGCAAAAATAAGTAGTGAAAAAGTGGCAAGACCTGAAAAATAACGCTTCAAAATTTTATTTTCAAGGTCTTGAAACTGTAACGGACGGTTCCTATATCCGGTACAGGCGGATGCTCAATGGAGGTCCGCCGAAACCATATCGCTTACTTTTATGAGGATATACCCATGCGTACTTATGACTTTTCCCCGCTCTACCGTTCGGCCATTGGCTTTGACCGCCTGGCGCAACTTTTTGACGAAGCTGCCCGCGCCGATACGCAACCGAGTTACCCGCCGTACAACATCGAACTGGTCACCGAAGACAAATACCGCATCACCATGGCGGTGGCAGGGTTTGATACGTCCGAGATCGACATCGTTAGTGAGAGCGATACCTTGAAGGTAGTTGGTCGCAAGCAGAAGGATGAGGGCCAGCGTACCTTCCTGCATCGAGGGATCGCCGCACGCGATTTCGAGCATCGCTTCCAGCTTGCCGACCATGTCAAAGTCGTTGGCGCCAGGCTTGAGAAGGGCCTGCTCAACATCGAACTCGTACGTGAAGTACCGGAAGCGCTCAAACCGCGCAAGATCGCGATCGACGGTGGCGACAACGTACAGATGCTCCAGCGTCAGGCAGCGTAAACAGTAGTATCAGTGGAATGATTCCTTCCTCCTCGCGGGGGAAGGAATTTCAGTGCACGCTTCCTTTGCGCCGTCCGGCAAAGACGCCGCCGCCCGCAAGAAAGGCAGCCAGCGTCCAGAACACCGGCACCATGCCCACTGCGGTGCCGAGCGCGCCGAAGACGAGCGGTAGTACGGTCTGGCTCGCATTGATCAGCCCGGAACGCACACCGACCGCTTCGCCGGTACGTCCCGGCGGCGCCGTCTGGTGGATCAGGCTCATGATCATGGGCAGTGCGGAACCGAGACCCGTCCCGAGCACGAAGGCGAGTGCCAGTAACACCGGCACCGCGGTAAACAGCGGAAACAGCAGATAGACGAAAGCGGTCAACGACAGCGCGGCGGTAAGCACGCGCCACTCGGAGAAAGTGCGCGCGATCCATGGCATGGCCAGGCGCACCACGAACGTGCCGACGCCGAATGCGCCCATGATGAGCCCGATGGTGGATGCCGACAGTCCGATGCGCGCACCCTGGATCGGCACCATGAAGGTGAACAGGTCCCAGCCCATGGAGAGTAATCCGCTGACGATGAACACCGAGCGTAGGGGCGCATGGCGAAACAAGTCAACGACGCGCACGTTGCCACCGGACGTGGTCGATGAACTCTTTGCCGGCGCCGAGCGAAGCAACGTGGCCAGCACCACCAGTGACATCACGGAAAACGTTGCGAGGCAGAGGAACGTCGCGCGTTGGCCGGCAACATCAATCATGAAACCGGCAATCACCGGTCCGAGCATGGTGGACGTGGAAAATCCGAGCGCAAGGAGAGAGAACGCCTGCGTCCGGTTTTGCGGGGTGCTTGCCTGGCCCACCGCATTGTTGACTGCGATGTGGGTGATCATGAATCCTGAACCAAGCAGAACGCCCGCAAAATACAGGCCGTACAGCGATGGCAGAACCGCCGGCAGCACGGCGCCGGTGATCAGCATGGCCAGGGAAATGAGCGCGGGTTTGAAGACGCCGACGCGATCTGTCCAGCGGCCCGCATGTACCGATAACACCATCGGGACCGCTGCGAGCAAACTCATCAGGATGCCGACCCGCAACGGCGTGGCTCCGAGTTCGATCGCGAACAGCATCAGTGCCACGCGGCCCCCCGTGAACGTGATGTGCGCGAGCACCATCATGGCAATCAAGGCGAGCAGATTCAAGGG
>JBBWZW010000367.1:0-5508 GCA_039649305.1 Burkholderiales bacterium | reverse complement strand
AGCCGGAGTTAAAAGAACCATATCTCACCCATTTGGAGCGGAAATGACCAGGCAAAACCCTGTATCGAACGTCAGTAACCCGAAGCGACGCAGCCTGCTTGCAGGCGGCGCAGCAGCGCTGGCCGCGGCCGGACTGGGCGCTTTCAACAAAACCGCGATTGCGCAAGCCGTGACCGGCAATGCTCCCGCGGCCAAACCGCTGCCCGCCTACGTGGCATGGAAAGACCCGGGCGCGATGATCGTCCATACGTCCGGCACGCTGGAAACCAAACGCAGCGCCTTCGGCACCAGCATCATCACGCCGAACGAACAACTGTACATCCGCAATAACCTCCCGGCGCCGGACGCATCGATAGTGGCTGACCGCGACGCATGGGAAGTCTCGATCGAAGGCGTGAAGACGCCGCGCACGCTGACTGTCAAGGAACTCAAAACCATGGGTCTCGACACGGTCACGATGGTGCTGCAATGCTCGGGCAACGGCCGCGGGCTGTTCCCCAGCAAGCCGAGCGGCACTCCCTGGCAGGTCGGCGCGGCTGGCTGCGTGACATTCAGCGGCGTGCCTGTGCGCGCCGTGGTGGAAGCGCTGGGCGGCGTTGCCAATGGCATGCCATACATGACGGGCACCGGCGGCGAAAAAATACCGGAAGGCGTCGATCCGAAGAGCGTAATGGTTGAGCGCTCGGTACCGGCCGCCGCGATGGAAGACGCATTGCTCGCCTGGGAAATGAACGGCGTCCCGATGCCGCTGGCCCACGGCGGCCCCCTGCGACTCATCGTTCCTGGCTACACCGGCGTCAACAACGTCAAGTACATCAAGCGCCTGGCATTCACCGCGCAGCAGTCCGACGCGAAGATCCAGCAAACCGGTTACCGCATCACGCCGCCAGGCCAGAAAGGCGATCCGAGCCAACCGTCGGTCTGGGAATTGGGCGTCAAGTCCTGGATCAATTCGCCCAGCACCGAACAGGGTCCGATCGCGGCCGGCATGGTGCAGATCAAGGGCGTCGCGTTCGGCGGCGTCAACGCGGTCAAGGGTGTGGAAGTTTCGATCGACGGCGGCAAGACCTGGCAAGCGGCTCGCTTTGTCGGTCCGGACATGGGCCGCTATGCATGGCGCCAGTTCGTTCTCGGTGTCAAGCTGCCGGCCGGCAGCTACACGATCGCCAGCCGCGCTGTCGATACGAAAGGTAACGTCCAATCGGAAAACCGGGTGGAAAACGTCGGCGGCTATAACAACAGCAGCTGGCGCGATCATGCGCTGCAAATCACCGTAGCCTGATCTCGATGACCTCTTTCTACAAGCGCGTGGCGGCAGCGTCCGTTCTCTGCACCGCCTGTGTTGGCGCAATTGCGCAAAACGCCATGGACGAAGGGAAAAAGCTGTTCACCCAGGGCGCCGTGCCGGCTTGTGCAGTTTGCCATACGTTGGCGCATGCCGGCGCTACCGGCGAGATCGGTCCGGTGCTCGATGAACTCAAGCCGGATGCGAGGCGGGTGGAAAAGGCGATTCGCAATGGCATCGGGCAGATGCCTGCGTATCAGAACCTGAGCGATGCGCAGATCAGGCAGCTTGCGCAGTATGTGGCGACGGCGACCGGCGCGAAATAAGATTTGCCAGCAAAGGAAAAAGCCCGCACGGCCAATGCCCTGCGGGCATTTTTACAGGATCGTTAATGAGAAGATGGCAAAATCATTGCTACTTGCAGCGGAAGTCCATCCATATCAGGGAAAACGGGATCAGTGTGGGGAGGGACTGCCCGCCCTCTGAATTCTCGCAGCGGCGAGCCGCTCGCGCACCTCGAACACCGCCATCCCGACAAGCATCGCAACCACAAAGATAATGGGCTCCGTGACCCCGGTCCCCAGCGATGCCACTGCCGGCCCCGGACAATAACCTGCAAGACCCCACCCCACTCCAAACGCGAGGCCACCCAACACCAGCCGACGGTCAATCTGCGTTGCCGTCGGCAACCGCATCGCGTCGCCGAGCAGCGCCTTTGACCTCTTGGCTGCGAAGCGAAATGCCACGAGTCCGACCAACACCGCACCGCCCATCACGAACGCAAGCGAAGGATCCCACTCGCCCGCGAGGTCGAGAAATCCAATCACTTTTGCCGGGTTGGTCATACCCGAAACAATCAGGCCCAGCCCAAACACCAGGCCCGCGATTAAAGCCATCAGGATTTGCATAGTTATTTCTCCCTAACCGATCAGGTGGCGAACAGGTGGCGAACGACATAGACCGTCGCGAATCCGGCCAACATGAATGCCGCGGTCGCCACCAGCGACCGCGGTGAAAGCCGTGACACGCCGCACACGCCGTGGCCGCTGGTGCAACCGGATCCGTATCGGGTACCTACGCCAACCAGCAGACCGGCGATGATCAACATCGTGGTACTGGCGTCGATTCGCACTGCGGGCAGCGGCGCAAACAACGCGAATACCAACGGAGCAATCATTAGGCCCAGCAGAAAAGCCACCCGCCATCCGACGTCACTCCTGACCGGACGCAAAAGGCCTCCGAGGATGCCGCTGATGCCGGCGATCCGGCCGTTCAGCAGCAGGAACATCGCGGTCGCGAGTCCGATCAATAGTCCACCGACCAGCGAGGTCCATGGCGTGAAATTCGCCCAGTCAATTGTCATGTGTTTGCTCCTTCGTCCTTGCAACAATAGACGTATATTATGCGGGTATCGACTGCTCTTGACATTACAAAGGAGGGCCCATGATTTTTCGTCAATTATTTGAACCATTGTCGAGCACCTACACCTATTTGCTTGGCTGCGAAGAAACGGGCCAGGCCGTATTGATCGACCCGGTCGTCCCGACGATGGACCGCGACCTGTCGGAGATCAGGCGTCTCGGTTTGCGGCTGGCTTACACCGTTGACACCCATATTCATGCCGATCACATTACCGCGGCGCTGGAGCTGAAGCAGGCGGTGGGCAGCAAGATCGCGGCGCCGGCATATGACCGCCTGCCATGTGCGGACGTCCGTATCGAAGAAGGCAAACCATTTCAGGTAGGCGGCATAGTCTTGCAGCCCTTGCACACGCCCGGGCATACCGACGGGCACTTTGCCTACCTATACGCCGACCGGGTGTTCACCGGCGATGCACTGCTCATCGAGGGATGCGGACGCACCGACTTTCAGAACGGCGACGCGGATGCCTTGTACAAGAGCGTGAGGGAAAAGCTGTTCACTTTACCCGATGACTATCTGGTGTACCCGGCGCACGACTACAAGGACAGGCGGGTCTCCTCGATCGCGCAGGAAAAGAAGCGCAATCCGCGGCTGGGAGAAGAACGCACGCTCGAGGAGTTCAGGCATATCATGGCCAACCTCAACCTGCCCTATCCGAAATTCATTGAATATGCGGTGGCGGGAAACAGGCAATGCGGCGTCTGCCCGCCGAACCTGCCGGAGAATCTCGCGAACTACTGCCGGCAGATGACAGAGAGCCCGCAAGGATAGCAGGGCAACCATTGGTTGAACCGGTAGGGTCGCGCACGATAAAACCGGCAATCGATGTAGGGCGCATCAAGGAACCACCATGACTGACGATGAAAAAGAGATACGCGATCTGGTAGCCCGGTGGCACAGCGCAACTGCTGAAGGTGACGTCGACACCGTGCTCGGCCTCATGGCGGAGGATGTTGTGTTCCTCGTGCCCGGTCAGGCGCCGATGAGAGGCCGCAGCACTTTTGAGAGAGGGTTGCGCGGCCTGCTCACGACACATCGCATCGAGTCAACGGGCGATGTCCAGGAAGTCCAGGTTTCAGGTGATCTCGCGTATTGCTGGACCGTACTGAACGTTCGCGTCGTTCCGCTTGCCGGTGGAGATCCGGTTTCACGGTCCGGCAGTGCGCTGACCATACTTCGCAAGCAAGCCAACGGAGCGTGGGTTGTAGTGCGGGACGCGAATCTCCTGGCAGTCACGCCAGGTTGAATTGGCAGGGTGCGCCATGCGCACCCTGCATTCCTGTAGCGACGCGCAAAAAAAGAGGCGCATCGTGATGCCCCCAACGTCTTATTTATTTAGCCGCCAATTTCGCCCCGGCGACAACCGGCATGGCTTTCTCGCGCCATTCCGGCATGCCCTTCCGATACCAGTAGACCTGCTTGAAGCCGTTCTCCACAGCGATCTTTGAGGCCTTGTATGACTTCCAGCACTCGGGACCGTTACAGAAAAAGATCAATGGCTTGTCCCTCGTGAGCTTCAGGATCGCTGTGTAGTCGTCAAGCTTGGGGTCGAAGTCGCGATCTTTCAGGCTGCGCTCGATGTAGGGAGCGTGGATCGAGCCGTTGATGTGCTCATTCTCGAATTCCTTCGCGGTGCGGGTATCCACGGGGGTGACGCCCGACCCGATCAGCTTTGCCACTTCCGCCGCACCCACAACGGTGGCGCCCGGCAGCGTCGCCGGCGTCAAGATGCCGAGGGATGCAATGTAGCGGTACTGTTCATCGTCGGCGTCTGTCGCAACGATGAGCTTGCCAAATCCATTCCCGCCGGATTCACCTGCGGCGATCCATTTCAGCAGGTTCTTGCGTTCGCTCTCGGGCAGGTTTTTGCGTACCATGACCGCCGTTCCGGCCGGCACCTGGCGAGTCGATTTGAGTATGCTGGCTACGCCAGGGTTTGCCTTGATCCAGCTCTGCGCTTCGTCCTGTTCGGCGATGGTCACATCGGCCAGGTTGGTGGCCAGCGCCAGCATGCCGGCGCCGCTGGTCTTGCCATAAACGACTTGTTTGAATTTCTTGATATCGAATCCGGCTTCGGTCAGCAGGCCCTTTGCCAGGTAGGCGCGCGCGGAGTCTTGCTGGGTCAGGTATAGGCGTTTCCCCGCCATGTCCTCGAGGCGCGCGATTTCCTTGCGCGCTATGAGTACGTAAGTGGTGTTCCTGCCGTCGCGGGCCAGCAGTTCGTAGCTATGGCTGATCGCCGAGGCGGTCACGTGCGGCGGACCGACCAGGGCATCATTTTCCTGGGTCCGGGTAGCGCGCATGACGTCAGTCAGGTTGCTGGTTTGTTTATGCAGAATCTTGGTGCCGAGCGCGGCGGACAACGACGGGGTGATGCCCCCGGCATAAGCAAGGTTGCGCTTTCCGACTTCATCGGCGGGATCGAGACCCACCAGGATCTTGAAATCGGCGGCCGCCTGGACCGGGATGGATAACGTCAATGAAAAAGCTGCAATCTTTATTGCGCGATAAAGTTCCACAAGCGTCTCCTGAAAAATCGCCTGCGGGACATACCGGGCAAAAAAGGGCCGGTGACGAATCGGGTGTGCAGGCGTAATTAGTCTTGCTAGGGGCTAGTCTAGCAACTCTTTGTTGCCCTGTGGAAATTTCTCAAAATTAAAACACGCCGAAACGAGCAGATTCTCTGTAACTTCGTCCATCCACTCGTTTTCGCACGTCAATTACGCCGATTTGCCGCGAGATTGACGCATTGCGCTTTTGAGACATTTCAACCAACATTGAGCTGCCCCGACGGGTATTGA
>JBBWZW010000365.1:0-21861 GCA_039649305.1 Burkholderiales bacterium | reverse complement strand
GAAGGCAATACGGCTTCAAGTGATTGACGACGCGCCGGGGTTCGGCAAGCTGTTGAAGAACCGGAAACTCAAAGAGACTTTCGGCGGCCTGCAGGAAGAGGGCAAGCTCACCCGTCCGCCAAAAGGTGTTGACGCCGATGCACCGCATATCGAGTACATCAAGCTGAAGAGCTTTATTGTCTGGAAAGAGACCAGCCTGAAAAGAAAAATTCCGGCTGATCTGGGGAAGGAAGTGGTGGCGGGCTTTAAAGACGCCTATCCGCTGGTGACCTGGCTGCGCCAGGTCAGGTAAGCTAAACGGTTTCTTCCGGCGCTCGGGTGACTCGCGCGAAGAACGGTGCGAGCAACAAGCCGACCTCATACAACAGGCAAAGCGGTATGGCCAGCAGCAGCTGGCTCACGACGTCCGGCGGTGTGACAATCGCCGCAACGACAAACGCACCCACGACCACATACGGGCGGATTTCTTTCAGCTTTTCCACTGTCACCAGCCCCATGCGCACCAGCACGATGACAACGATCGGCACCTCGAAGGTCATGCCGAACACAATGAACATGGTCATGACAAAGCCGAAGTAACTGTCGATATCCGGCGCTACCGATACGGACGCGGGCGCAAAATCATTGACGAACTTGAACACCACACCAAACACGAGGAAATAACAGAAGGCTACGCCGGCAACGAACAAAAGTGACGAGGAAATCACCAACGGAGCAACCAGTCTCTTCTCATGGGCGTACAAGCCCGGGGCGACAAAGGCCCAGGCCTGATACAGTACCCACGGTAGTGCGATGATGAACGCCACGAGCAGCGTCACCTTTACCGGAATCAGGAATGGCGTGATGACGCCGGTCGCGATCATTTTGCTGCCGGCCGGCAGGGCCACCATCATTGGATGGGCGAGCAAATCATAGATATTGCCGGCCCATGGCATAAGGCAGAGGAATACGAGGATGACCGCTGCGGAAGCCTTCATCACGCGGGTGCGCAATTCCACCAGGTGCGATATGAAGGTGTCCCCCACACCGTTTGTGTGTTGATCGTCTGCCATTAGTGGAATGATTTACGAGTGACGCCGGCGGGCCGATATCTGGCGACCCTAGCCGCGCCGGATATGACGCGGGACTTCTGGCCGTTTTGCCGTTTATACCAGGAAGGAATAGCCGAACTGCGCGCCAGCTTTTTCTTGCGGAAGTTTTTTGCCTTTTCCGCAAGCTGCTCGGACGAAGGCGGTTCACGCAAAGGATAGGTCGCGGCGCCATCCGACCCCGGATTGCTCCAGGCGGAATTCAGGTCGGTCTGTACCTCGGAGACAGTTTGCGAGAAGCTTTGCTGGACATCGCTGGCCGCTTGCTGCATATCAGTATGCATCTTGCGCAGTTCGTCGATTTCGATCTCGCGACTGACTTCGGATTTGACTTCGTTGATGTAGCGCTGGGCGCGGCCGAATAACGTACCGGCCATGCGGGCAACCTTCGGCAGCTTTTCGGGGCCGATGACTACCAATGCAACAACGCCGATCAGTGCAAGTTTGGAGAGACCAAGATCTATCATGACGGTTGGCGACGAGAGTTGAGCGTGGCGCAATGAATGCCACAGTGGCGGCACGCCCGATGACGCACAACTCGTCGTGCGGAGCCTCTCAACTCCTTGTCTTTTCTTTTACTTCAACGTCGATCGTGGTTTTTTCGGCCACTTGCGACGGGGCGGCGTTTGGTGCCGCAGCTTTGTCTTCGTCGCCGCTCTTTACGCCGTCCTTGAAGCCTTTGACGGCCTTGCCGAGGTCGGAACCCATGTTGCCCAGCTTCTTGGTGCCGAATACCAACATGACTATCACCAGCACGATCAGCCAGTGCCAAACACTAAATGAGCCCATTATTTTCTCCTAGCCGGACGTTATCGTCCTAAATCAGTTTATACGTCGGACTATCTCACTGCAGCGGGGTTACCTCTGCCCGCGCCACGGACGCGGTCCACCGATGACATGCAAGTGCAGATGGTACACCTCTTGCCCTCCGTTCGGTCCGGTATTGAAAAGAGTTTTGAATCCCCCTTCACCGTTACCGTTATCGTCACCGTCGCCGGTATAACCACATCCCTGCTCTTGCGCCAGCTTCGGCGCCAGTAGCATCATTTTACTCAACAATGGGCCGTGACTTTCATCGCAGTCGGACAACGTCGGGATATGTTGTTTGGGAACAATCAAAAAATGCACTGGCGCTGCCGGGTTGATGTCATGGAACGCTATCAGATCATCATCCTCATAGATCAGTTTCGATGGGATCTGCTTCGTGGCTATCTTGCAGAATATGCAGTTTGTCATGTTGTCCCGTTGAGATAGTCATTATTGGACGAGGCAATGCGACCGGGCGAGCCCTGTCGCACAGCAAAATCTTTGATGGCGCCGGATCAGTCGCCGTTGCGTTCCCGCTCGATCAATTTACGATTCGCCTTCTCCTCGATACCGGAGAGGCCTTCACGGCGCGCGAGTTCATTCAATACATCCTGCGGTGTCAGGTCGAACTGCGCCAGCATGATCATCGAGTGGAACCACAAGTCGGCACACTCATAGAGTACCTTGGATTTATCGCCTCCGGCACGCACGTCCTTGGCCGCCATGACGGTTTCCGTCGCCTCTTCGCCAATCTTTTTCAGGATGGCATCATCGCCTTTGGCAAACAGGCGCGCCACGTAAGACTTGTCGGGATCGCCACCGTTGGCGGGCTTACGCGATTCAATTACATCGCCCAGGCGTTTTAAAGTGTCGCTCATGTTTTATGAGCGGGGATATCCCGCCCTTTGTGCTGTTACTTGGAAATGCTTATTTGTAAATGGTGTCCGGATCTTTCAATACCGGTTCGACCGACTGCCAGTCGCCGCTTTTCTCGGTGCCCTCGAACTTCTGGAAGAAGCAGGAGTGCCGCCCGGTATGGCAGGCGATGCCGCCAGCCTGCTCGACTTTCAACAGTACCACGTCCTCGTCGCAATCCAGGCGGATCTCATGCACTTTCTGGACGTGCCCAGATTCTTCGCCCTTGTGCCATAGCTTCTTGCGGGAGCGGCTCCAATACACGGCTTCGCCCAGCTCGACGGTCTTGTGCAGCGCCTCGCGGTTCATCCACGCGAACATCAGCACATCATTCGAGCCGACTTCCTGTGCAATAACCGGCACCAGGCCGTGCTCATCCCACTTTACTTTGTTCAACCATTTGTCGTTGTTACTCATGCCAACCTCATCGGGATGGCTTGTTCGGACATGAAGCGCTTGGCTTCCTGGACAGTGTGCTGACCATAATGAAAAATGCTGGCGGCAAGTACCGCATCCGCACGGCCGATCTTGATGCCGTCGGCCAGGTCCTGCAAGCCGCCGACGCCGCCGGAGGCGATTACGGGAATCGATACCGCGTCCGATACCGATCGGGTCAGCGCCAGGTCGAAGCCGCTCTTCGTGCCGTCGCGGTCCATACTGGTCAAAAGGATTTCACCGACACCCAGGCCCTCCATCTTCTGCGCCCATTCGATGACGTCGAGTCCGGTGGGCTTGCGGCCGCCGTGCGTAAATACCTCCCACTTCCCTTCGACGGTTTTCTTGGCGTCGATCGCCACGACGATGCATTGCGATCCATATTTTTGAGCGGCATCGTAGACCAGTTGCGGATTGGAGACCGCCGCGCTGTTGACGCTGATCTTGTCAGCGCCGGCATTGAGCAGTCGACGCACGTCTTCGACCGTGCGCACGCCACCACCGACCGTCAGCGGAATGAACACCTGCGAGGCGACATCTTCGATGATGTGCAGGATCAGGTCGCGTCCATCGGAGGTCGCGGTGATATCGAGGAAAGTGAGTTCGTCGGCGCCTTGCTCGTCATAGCGGCGAGCGATCTCGACTGGGTCGCCGGCGTCGCGCAACTCCATAAAATTGACGCCCTTGACCACGCGACCTGCAGTCACGTCCAGACAAGGGATGATGCGCTTTGCCAGGGTCATGCTTCGTCTTCTTCAGCCGACTGTACCAGGCCACTGAGTTGGTCGGCCCGCGCCTGCGCCACGCGCAGGTCGAGCGTGCCTTCATAAATCGAGCGGCCGCAAATCACGCCTTCTATGCCTTCGTCCTGCACCGCGCAGAGCGCCTCCACATCCTTGATGTTATGCACGCCGCCGGAAGCGATCACCGGGATCGTCATGCTTTGCGCCAGTTTCACGGTCGCTTCGATGTTGACGCCGCCCATCATGCCGTCACGGCCAATATCGGTATACACAATTGCTTCGCAACCGTAGTCCTCGAACTTCTTCGCGAGATCGATCACTTCGTGGCCGGAGAGCTTGCTCCAGCCGTCGGTCGCAACTTTGCCATCTTTGGCGTCCAGCCCGACAATGATCTGGCCGGGGAAGGCGCTGCATGCATCGTGCAGGAAGCCCGGGTTTTTGACAGCTGCGGTACCGATGATGATGTAGGACAGGCCGTCGTCGAGGTAGCGCTCGATCGTGTCGAGGTCGCGGATGCCGCCACCCAGTTGGATCGGGATCTCATCGGTGTCGTTATCGACGGCGAACTGACGAACAGCCTGGATGATCGACTTCACCGCAGATTCGTTCTTCGGCTTGCCTGCAAACGCGCCGTTGAGATCGACCAGGTGTAGGCGTCGCGCGCCCTGTGAAAGCCAAAGTCGCGCCATTTCGGCGGGATCCTGGGAGAACACAGTGGCCTGGTCCATATCGCCTTGTTTAAGGCGCACGCAGTGACCGTCTTTGAGATCGATGGCAGGTATGAGCAGCATGGCTACATTAGAAATGCATTAAGGTTAATTTAGGAGAAACGCGCCAACCTACCGACGGGAATCAGGGATTCCAGTCGATAAAATTCTTGTAAAGCTGCAAACCGGCGGATGCACTTTTTTCCGGGTGAAACTGTGTAGCAAAAATATTATCGCGTGCAACCGCGCAGGTAAACGGTGCGCCATACAGGGTTTCTCCCGCTGTATGCTGCGGATTGGCAGGTACCGCGTAGTAGCTGTGCACAAAGTAAAAGTAACTGCCGTCGGCTATCCCGCGCCACAGCGGATGGGACAGCGTCTGGTTTACCCGGTTCCAGCCCATCTGTGGCACCTTGAAGCGCGACCCGTCCTCCTGCAACTGGCCGTCGAGCTGAAAGCGTACCACTTTCCCCGGCAGCAAGCCGAGGCCGGGGGTGTCGCCTTCCTCACTCCAGTCAAACAGCAATTGTTCACCGACGCACACTCCGAACAAGGGTTTGGAGCGCGAGGCTTCGACCACCGCATCCTGCAACCCGGACTCGCGCAGGCTGCGCATGCAATCGGGGATCGCACCCTGTCCTGGCAGGACGAGGCGGTCGGCCGACCTGATATCGGAAATATCACCGGAAATGCGCACATCGGCTTCGGGCGCAACATGGCGCAGGGCTTGCGCAACTGAGCGCAGGTTACCCATGCCGTAATCCACTACAACAATTTTGTTCATGTTAAAGAATGAAATCCCGACGCTTGGCGTTACGGGAGTTACAGGCTGCCCTTGGTCGAAGGAATCGTCCCCGCCGCACGCGGGTCAAGCTCTGCGGCCATGCGCAACGCACGGCCAAACGCCTTGAATATGGTCTCGCACTGATGGTGAGCATTCTCGCCACGCAGGTTGTCAATGTGTAAAGAAACCAGTGCATGGTTGACGAAACCCTGGAAAAACTCGTGGGCCAGGTCAACGTCGAACGCACCAATCATTGCGCGCTTGAATGGCACATGATATTCGAGCCCGGGACGGCCGGAAAAATCGACCACCACGCGAGATAAGGCCTCGTCCAGCGGCACATAGGAATGGCCATAGCGGCGGATGCCCTTCTTGTCGCCGATCGCTTTTGCAAACGCCTGGCCGACTGTGATGCCAACGTCCTCTACTGTGTGATGAGCGTCGATATGCAAATCGCCTTTGGCTTCAATGTCGAGGTCGATCAGGCCATGGCGGGCGATCTGGTCCAGCATATGGTCGAGGAACGGCACGCCGGTGTTCAGCTTTTGCTGGCCCGTGCCGTCGATGTTGATCACGACGCGGATCTGCGTCTCATGGGTCTTGCGCGTAACTTCTGCAACGCGTGGCGTAGGCATGATTCGGATGGGTATAAAAATTACGATGCGAGCGATGCTTTCAGCGCATCTAGGAATAACGTGTTCTCTTCCGGGGTGCTGACGGTCACCCGCAAGCAATTTTCTAACAGAGTATGCATTTTACCGACATTTTTGATTAAAACCTTGTGGTCCAACAGTGCGGAAAATACTTTATTAGCGTCCGTTTTTGACGTTTTCACCCGGATCAGCAGGAAATTGGCCGAGGACGGGAAGACTTCCACACCCGGCAAGGCCTCGAGTGCGTTAGCCAATTCGGTCCGCGCATTGCGCAAGGCGGCCGCCTGACTGTCCAGCACATTCGCATGATCCAGCACGAATTCGGCCGCCGCCTGTGTTAGCACATTGATATTGTACGGCGGACGGACCTTCTCAAATTGCGCGAGCAGTGCGCTGTTGCCAGACATATAACCAAGCCGAATGCCGGCCAGGCCCAGTTTGGAAACCGTGCGCATCACGATGAGGTTGGGGAATTCCGCAAGTCTCGGCATGAAGCTGGACTGGGCGAAAGGTTGATACGCCTCGTCGACGACCACCACGCCCGTATCACCCACCGTGCGGATAATCTCCACCATGTCTTCGGCATCGAACAGGTTGCCGGTCGGGTTGTTTGGATAGGCGAGATAAGTCACGGCGGGTGTGTGCTGCTCGATCGCAGCCAGCATAGCCACCTTGTCCAGCGTGAAGTCGACGTTGAGCGGCACACCCACAAACTCCGATCCGGCGAATTGCGCCGACATTGCATACATCACAAAGCCAGGCAGCGGAGCAAGCACTTTTGCGCCGGGTTTGGAGCAGGCGATCGAGATCATCGAGATCAGCTCGTCGGAACCATTCCCGAGCACCACGTCGAAACCGGCCGGTACACCAAGCTTGCTGCAAATCTTCGCTTTCAGCTCAGAATACGACGGCACCGGATAGCGGTTCATCGCGACCTCGGCGAGGCGGTGACCCAGTGCGACGCGCAGGTCTTCCGGCAACGTGTACGGGTTTTCCATCGCATCGAGTTTGACGAAGCCGGTGGAGTCGGGAACGTGGTATGCCGCGAGTTTGCGGACATCCGCGCGGATGACGTTTTCAATCAGGGACATTTTTTATCCAGTTCGGGCACAATCGCCTCGAAAAGATCCCCGATGACGGCTACTGCCGCGACGTCGAGTTTTCCGAGACGTTGTTCAATCAATTGGCAATACTCGGGATTCAATTCAAACCCGACGAAATTGCGTCCACAGCGCTTCGCCGCCACCGCGGTCGTGCCGCTGCCCATGAATGGGTCGAGCACCACGCCACCCGGCGGGCAGGAAGCCTTTACCATGCGCTCGACGATTTCCAGCGGCTTTTGGGTCGGATGATCGGCGCGCTCCCGATGTTCGCGGTGCAGGCGCGAAACACTCCATACGTCCTTCGGGTTATAGCCCATCTCCAGCCACTTGGCGCCGACGAAAATCGAGCGTGAGCGCGCCTTCTTCGTTTCGGCGTCATACGGAATGCGTACCGCGTCGAGGTCAAAATGATATTCCTTCGACTTCACGAAAAATCCGATTGTGTCGTGCACCGAGGAATACTTGCGCGTGCTGCCGCCCATCGAAGGCACCCTGCGGTCCCACACTATCTCGTTGACCATGGTCATGCGCTGTTTGAGCATCACGAAGATCTCGGGCGAATAGCGCCATGTGAGGAAAATATACAGGCTACCGTTCGGCTTCAGCTTCGGGAGGGCCGCGTCGACCCATTGTTCGGTCCAGCGCAGGTAATCCTCGGCATCAAGCTTGTCGGAGTCGTTACCGTAGTCTTTTCCCAATCCGTAGGGCGGATCGGCTATCAACAAATCGATGCTTGCATCCGGAATGCGGGCGAGTCCCTGTAGTGCATCCTCGCAAAAAATGCGATTGAGCCATGCTGTCATTGTGCGCTGCTCATTTCAGCCGATATTCCGCTGAACGGGCATGGGCTTGCAGTCCTTCGCCATACGCGAGCTCCGCAGCGACTTTGCCTAGCGTTTGCGCACCGGCTTCGCTCACATGCAAAATGCTCGAGCGCTTCTGGAAGTCATAGACGCCCAGGGGTGATGAAAAGCGTGCTGTGCGCGAAGTCGGCAACACGTGGTTGGGGCCCGCGCAATAATCGCCAAGCGACTCCGACGAGTAGCGACCGAGGAACATCGCGCCGGCGTGGCGAATCTTGTCCGCCCACTTCTGCGGATCTTCCGCGGAAATCTCGAGGTGCTCCGCAGCGATCATGTTGGCGATTTCGCATGCCTCGTCCATGTCACGCACTTTTACCAGCGCGCCGCGATTGACCAGCGAAGTGCGGATCACGTCCTTGCGAGGCATCGCCTCCAACTGCTTGCTGATGCTGGCTTCGACCCTGGCGATGTAGTCCGCATCGGGACAAACCAGGATCGATTGTGCCAACTCGTCATGCTCGGCTTGCGAGAATAAATCCATCGCGACCCAATCGGGATCGGTGGTGCCGTCGCACAGCACGAGGATTTCAGACGGTCCGGCGATCATGTCGATGCCGACGATGCCAAAGACCCGGCGCTTCGCTGCAGCGACATAGGCATTGCCCGGGCCGACGATCTTGTCGACCTGCGGAATGGTGGCAGTGCCGTACGCCAGAGCGCCGACTGCCTGCGCGCCGCCTATCGTGAACACCCTGTCCACGCCGGCAATTGCTGCCGCGGCCAACACCAATTCATTCTTCACACCATCCGGAGTGGGCACCACCATGATGATTTCCTGCACGCCGGCCACTTTGGCCGGTATCGCATTCATCAGCACGGAGGATGGATAGGCGGCCTTGCCGCCGGGGACGTAGATGCCGATCCGGTCCAGCGGTGTGACTTTTTGGCCAAGCACCGTGCCATCGGCTTCCGTATATTTGAAACCGTCGGAGCCGCATTCCTTCTTTTGCCGCTCATGGTAAGCGCGGACGCGATCGGCTGCGGTTTGCAGAGCGGCACGGCGCTTTTCCGGCAGGTTGTTCAATGCTGCTTGCAATTCGGCCTGTTCGATTTCGAGCACGCCGACGCCACCGGCGTTGAAGCGGTCGAACCGATTGGTGTATTCGAGCACGGCCGCATCGCCGCGAGTTTTGACGTCGGCCAGGATGCGCGCGACAGCCTGGTCGATCGCTTCATCTTCACTTGCTTCAAACGCGAGCACGGTACGCAGCTGGGCCGCGAAATCGGCAGCGGTAGAGTCGAGTTTTCGAATCTGAATGGGCATTTTTCTTAATTCGCTTTCGAGGCTTTGTCGAATGCTTCCAGTATCGGTTGCAGACGTTCACGCTTCAATTTCAGCGCAGCCTGATTCACCACCAGGCGCGACGAAATATCCATGATGTGCTCAACCTCTTGCAGATGGTTCGCCCGCAGAGTGCTGCCGGTGCTGACCAGGTCGACGATTGCGTCGGACAGCCCGACCAGCGGCGCAAGTTCCATCGAACCATACAATTTGATCAGGTCGACGTGCACGCCCTTCGCTGCGAAATGCTGGCGGGCCACCTCGACATATTTGGTGGCCACCCGCAGGCGCGCGCCCTGCCGCACCGCGTTTGCATAATCAAACCCGGCGGGCACCGCGACCGACATGCGGCACTTCGCGATTTCCAGATCGATCGGCTGATACAGCCCCGCACCGCCGTGCTCGAGCAAGACATCCTTGCCTGCCACGCCGAAGTCCGCCGCCCCGTATTGCACATAAGTCGGTACGTCGGATGCGCGCACGATGATGACACGCACATTCGGGTCATTGGTCGCAAGGATCAGCTTGCGCGACGTTTCCGGGTCTTCGGTGACAGTAATGCCTGCGGCACGCAGCAGCGGCAGAGTCTCTTCGAAAATGCGACCTTTGGAAAGCGCGAGCGTCAGTTGTTGGCTCATTATTTCACTCGCCTGATATTGGCGCCGACGCCGGACAATTTCACTTCCATCCGGTCATAACCGCGATCCAGGTGATAGATGCGGTCGACCAGCGTTTCGCCCTGCGCGGCCAGGGCCGCGATCACCAGCGAGGCCGAGGCCCGCAGGTCGGTCGCCATCACCGGCGCGCCCACCAATTTTTCGACGCCGCTGATCACCGCGGTATGGCCATCGATATCGATCGCCGCACCGAGGCGGTTCAGTTCCTGAACGTGCATGAAGCGATTTTCGAAAATCGTCTCGGTCACGCGGCTGCTGCCGTCTGCAATGCAGTTCAACGCCATGAATTGCGCCTGCATGTCAGTCGGAAAGCCGGGATATTCGGTGGTGCGGAAGCTCACCGCCTTCGGACGCGCGGCCATCTGCACGCGTATCCAGTCCGGGCCGCTGGTGAGGATTGCGCCGGCTTCACGCAGTTTATCCAGCGCGACGTCGAGGATGTCGCTGCGGGCGTTTTTCAACGTGACGTCGCCGCCTGACGCGGCCACCGCACAGAGGAATGTCCCGGTCTCAATACGATCGGCGATGACAGTGTGCGATGCGCCATGCAGTTTCTCGACGCCCTGCACCACCAAGCGGTCGGTGCCTATACCTTCGATCTTTGCTCCCATGGCAACGAGCAGGTTGGCGAGATCGGTGACTTCAGGTTCACGCGCGGCATTCTCCAGCACAGTTTCGCCGTCAGCAAGTGTTGCGGCCATCAACAGGTTTTCGGTCCCGGTGACGGTGATCATGTCGGTCACGATGCGGGTGCCTTTGAGCTTCTTCGCCTTGGCATGGATGTAACCTGCCTCGATTCTGATCTCGGCGCCCATCGCCTGCAGGCCCCTGATGTGCTGATCGACCGGGCGTGAACCGATCGCGCAGCCGCCGGGCAAGGACACCCGGGCTTCGCCGAAACGTGCGACCAGCGGGCCGAGCACCAGGATCGACGCGCGCATGGTTTTCACCATTTCATAGGGCGCTTCCAGCTTGTCGACGGCGTGGCCATTGAGGGTGACCTTGTGGTCGTCCTGCTCAGCCCGCAATCCCATCTGACGCAGCAGCTTCAGCATGGTCGCCACGTCCTGCAAATGCGGTACGTTCGACAATTGCACTGTGTCGGAGGTGAGCAGGCCGGCGCAAAGGATCGGCAGCGCGGCGTTTTTCGCGCCGGCTATGGTGATTTCCCCGGAAAGGCGGTTGCCGCCGGTGATGAGCAGTTTGTCCATTATTTCTGGAATTCTTCGGGTGTAAGGGTTTTCATCGACAGTGCGTGAATCTCTTCACGCATGCGGTCGCCGAGCGCGGCATACACCATCTGGTGACGTTGGATCGGGCGCTTGCCGGCGAAAGCATTGGACACGATGACAGCATTGAAATGCTGACCATCGCCTTCAACCTCGAGGTGCGTGCATTCGAGGCCTGCGGCAATGTAGTTTTTAACGAGTTCTGGTGTGGGCAACATAGTGCATATCCTGTAATTGATCTGCGTTTAGTGGCGCAGCTTATAGCCACTCTTCAGTAAATGGACGGCGAGGCCGGCCAAAAATACAAAGAACACAGCAACGATCGAAAAGCTGACCAGCGGGTTTACGTCGGACTGACCGAAGAAACCGTAGCGGAAGCCATCAATCATATAAAAAAACGGGTTGAAGCGCGACACTGACTGCCAGAACGGTGGCAGCGAATGGATCGAGTAGAACACGCCGGAAAGGAAGGTCGCCGGCATGATCAGAAAATTCTGGAACGCGGCCAATTGGTCGAACTTCTCCGCCCAGATGCCGGCGATCAGGCCCATGGTGCCAAGCATGGCGGCGCCGAGCAGCGCAAAGATCACGATCCACCATGGCGCGACAAACGACAACTTGGCGAACCATGCAGTGGCAATGAAAACACCCGTACCGACAGCCAGGCCGCGCACCACCGCAGCTAACACATAGGCGCTGAACAATTCCCAATGCGACAACGGCGGCAGCATGACGAACACCAGGTTGCCGGTGATTTTGGACTGGATCAGCGACGACGAACTGTTGGCGAATGCATTTTGCAGCACGCTCATCATCACGAGGCCCGGGATCAGGAAGGCGGTATAGCGCACCTCGGGGTACACCTGCACATGCTCTTCGAGCACGTGACCGAAGATTAGCAGGTACAGCATCGCGGTCAGTATCGGTGCGGTGATGGTTTGTGTCGCGACTTTCCAGAAACGCAGCACTTCTTTGTAAAACAGGGTCTGGAAGCCAGTCATTACTTTTCACCTTCCATGATCTGGATGAAGACGTCTTCCAGATCGGCTTGCTGCAACTGCATGTCTTCGATGACCGTGCCGGCCTGACGCAGCGAGGCAAGGATCGGCTCGACGTCGCCGTACTGGTCAATGCGCAGTGTGTATTTGCGGCCGCACAGCAGTTCGTCCGGGTGCGTCACCAGCGGTTTCAAAGCATCCGGCAACGCGCCTTGTGCGAGCCGCACCACCAATTGCGAATTGGAGATGCGCTTGATCAGGTTCGAGGTCGAATCCAGCGCCACGACTTTGCCGGACTTGAGCATTGCGATGCGATTGCACAGAGCTTCCGCCTCTTCGAGATAGTGCGTGGTGAGAACGATGGTATGACCCTCGCGGTTCAGCCGCGTGATGAACTTCCATAGCGTCTGGCGCAATTCAACGTCGACGCCGGCGGTCGGCTCATCCAGCACGATCACGGGCGGCTTGTGCACGAGGGCCTGCGCGACCAGTACCCGGCGCTTCATGCCGCCCGACAGTGCGCGCATGTTGACGTCCGCCTTGTTGGTCAGGTCGAGGTTGGCCATCACCTCGTCGATCCATTTGTCGTTGTTCTTCAGACCGAAATACCCGGACTGCAGACGCAGGGTTTCGCGCACGGTGAAGAACGGGTCGAACACGAGTTCCTGCGGAACGACGCCGACATGGCTGCGCGCTTCACGGTAATCGCGGACGACGTCATGCCCGTATATCGACACACTGCCGGAATCGGCACGGTTCAGGCCGGCAATGATGGAAATCAGCGTTGTCTTGCCAGCCCCGTTGGGCCCCAGCAAACCGAAGAATTCACCTTCTTGGATGGATAAGGAAACGCCGCCAAGCGCCTGCAGCGACTTGTAGCGTTTTTCCACGTTAACGATTTCGAGAGCAGCCATGATGGCTTGATAAGCCTTACGGAAAGTGTGTGGCCGGTGGCTGCAACAGCATTGCAAACCGATTGGCGAAACCCTTGATTATATTGGATTTCCGGCCTGAAAGCGGGAGGAGAACGGAAACGGACGCGGACCGAAAGGTCAATGATGCGGCAAATCGGCGCGGGGAGAGACGGGCGAAGAGGAATGGAGCAGGCTGTCCACACCGTATAGTTCGGCAAGGCTATGCAGATTTGCGGGAATGTTACTGAAATTCAGGGTTTTACCGAGCTGGCGCGCTGCTCGTTGCCAGGCGAGCAGCGTTGCGACGGCGGCGGAATCCACCACCGCCACATCCGCCAGGTCAAACTGTGTTTCGCTCGACCGTATCGCACCCAGACCCGCTTCCAGCACGGATTTGGCGTTGTTCACAGTGAGAGTAAGGCCGGGACGGAACATATCAGGTCTATGCGCAAAGAGTCAGGTTGGTTCAGGAAGCTTTCGCGCCCTTGTTGGCGCTGGCTGCAAGCCGCTTGTTTTTTTCAGACAGGGTCTTGATCAGGCCGTCGATGCCGCCCTTGCTGATTTCAGAAGCAAAATTGCCCTTATACGTTTCCACCAGCCACGCACCGAGGACATTGACGTCATAGATCTTCCATCCGGTCTGCTCTTTGGCAAGACGGTAATTGAGCTGAATCGGATCACCACCACGCGGTTGAACCACTTGCGAACGCACTTCGACTTCGGTGTCGGTGGGATCGGCACGCAGCGGCCTGAATTCGACCTTTTGATCCTTGATCTGCGAAATCGCGCCGGAGTACGTGAACACCAGCAGGCTACGGAATTCGTTGGTCAGCTGCTTCTGCTGTTCCGGCGTCGCTTCGCGCCAGAAGCGGCCGGCTGCCAATGCGGTCATGCGCTGGAAATCGACGTGCGGCAGGATTTTTTCTTCAACCAATTCCAAGACACGCTTCTGGTTTCCGCGCTGGATGTCCTTGTCGGTCTTGGCGGCATCCACCACCTCCTGGCTAATACGCTTTACGAGCGCGTCCGGCGCTTCCTGCGCGTATGCAGAAGGGGTAAAGGCGAGAGCACCAAGAGTAAATCCGATAGCAGCAAATAATTTATTGAAGATAGTCATATTATTAAGAATGAAGTGAGCAGAGCGCATTCAGCCCTGTATCTGTTATCAACTGCTGAGCATCCCGAGTGGATGACAGCGGCGTTGTAATAAGTCGTAACTTACTTTACGTGCCGAAATCAATCCCGGTCTCAGCGCTATTGCTTCTTTTTCACTGCAGGAAGACCTGTCTGTGCGCCAAGAGCGGTTTCCGTTTCGACAACTCGCTTCGCTGCCGGTTCCGCAGCAGCAGGTAGTGCGGCATCATTTTGAACGGCGCCAGGGGCGCCAAAATCCCGATTTAGCGACGCTTTAAACGCTTCGTCATCTTCTTCATACGATGTGTCCGGCGATTCGCCGTCGCGTACCGTGCTTTCCCGCCGTTGCATATACGCATCGCGCACAAAAACGTAGCGGTCCAGGGCTGCTTCCTCGATCAGGTTGGATGCATCCAGTACCGCGGAACGCTGGTCGACGACGCGCACCACGTAACCGAAGTTGCGTACTCTCACCGGACGCGCGTAATCCCATGGATCGCCACTGATATCTACCGGGGTGGCGAATGTATCGCGCACTGTCGACGGACCGAGTAATGGCAGCACTACATAAGGACCGGCTGCGACGCCCCATTTGCCCAGCGTCTGTCCGAAGTCTTCCTTGTGCTTCACCAGGCCCACTTCCGATCCGATATCGAGGACACCGAGCAGGCCGAACGTACTGTTGAATGCCACCCGCATTACGTCTGACATGCCATCCGCCATTTTACCTTGCAGCAGGTTATTGACTGCAGTCCATACATCGCCCAGGTTACCGAAGAAATTGCCGACACCGGTTTGCATGAACGATGGCAGTGTACGGTAGGCTTCGGCGGCCGGTTTAAGGGCAGCCTGGTCAACAGCATCGTTGAAATTGAACATCACCCGGTTGAACTTCTCAAACGGGTCCTTCTGATTCGCCGTTGCACAGCCGGCAAGGGCGAGCGTCACGGCAACCAAGCCGATCCGGGCGGCAAAACTCATTGACTGTCATCCTTTCCTTCAGCCGCTTTGCTATAGAGGAACTGACTGATCAGGTTCTCCAGCACGACTGCCGATTGTGTCATCTTGATGCGGTCGCCGGCAGCCAGGTTTGCGGTATCGCCGCCGGCTTCCAGACCAATATATTGTTCACCCAACAATCCTGCCGTCAGGATCTTGGCTGAGGTGTCTTTCGGAAATTTGTAGCTAGCCTCCAGGTTCAGCGTCACGACCGCCTGAAAACTCTTGTCGTCAAACTTGATATCGTCCACGCGGCCCACCACCACACCCGCGCTCTTTACCGGCGCACGCGGCTTCAGTCCGCCGATATTGTCGAACTTGGTAATCACCGGATAGGTTTTCTCGAACGAAAGCGAGCTCATATTGCCCGCCTTCATCGCGAGGAAGAACAGCGCTGCCGCACCGAGAAGTACGAACAAGCCCACCCATATGTCTAATGATTTTCGCTGCATAGCAGATTCCCCGAGTATGGGATTTAAAGCCCCTGGATTTGAAGCCCTTCGGCTTCAAACCAACATCAAATTAAATTTTTGCCAGTGCGTCTCTTCGCACGACCACTGCTGTACATGCCTAACTGAACATAAGGGCCGTAAGCAGGAAATCCAGCCATAACACGCTGAGCGAAGCGATGACCACGGTGCGGGTAGTGGCACGCGCCACGCCCTCTGGCGTAGGCTGGGCCTCATAACCCTGATGCAGCGCGATAAACGTTACCGCAAATCCGAACACAACGCTCTTGATGACGCCGTTGGCGATATCCTTCCAAACATCAACGCCCGCCTGCATTTGCGACCAGAACGCGCCCTCGTCGACACCAATCATTTGCACGCCGACGATATAGCCGCCCAGAATGCCGACAGCACTGAAAATCGCCGCAAGTATCGGCATTGCAATGACACCTGCCCAGAAACGCGGCGCAATCACGCGCTCCATTGGGTTAACAGCCATCATTTCCATGGCCGATAGCTGCTCCCCTGCCTTCATCAAGCCGATCTCCGCAGTCAGCGAGGTACCCGCACGACCGGCGAACAGCAGCGCCGTTACTACGGGGCCCAGTTCGCGCGTAAGTGATAACGCGACGAGCAATCCCAGTGCCTGTTCGGAGCCGTACTTGTTAAGCGTGTAATACCCTTGCAAGCCGAGCACGAAGCCGACGAACAGGCCCGACACCGCAATGATCACCAGCGAGTAATTGCCGATGAAGTGAATCTGGTCGGTGACCAGCCGGAAACGGCGCAGCAGGCCGGCCGATTGACGCAATACCATACCGAAGGTGCGCGTTGCATAACCGACATTGCCTACAAATTCCCGCACGATGCGTCCGAGCGACACCACGAAATCCAAAATCATGGCTGCCCTTCGAGGTCAAGATCTTCCGCCAGCGTCCTGCCCGGATAATGGAACGGCACAGGGCCATCCGGGTCGGCATGGACGAACTGCTTTACATACGGATCGGTCGATACCAGCAGTGCGCCCGGCGTACCCTCGGCGACGATTTTTCCGTTCGACAGGAAATACACATAATCGGCTATCGCAAACGATTCATGCACATCGTGCGAGACCAGGATCGAGGTTGAACCGAGCGCATCGTTGAGCCTGCGAATCAGGTTGGCGATGACGCCCATTGAAATCGGGTCCAGCCCGGCAAATGGCTCGTCATACATGATGAGCTGCGGGTCGAGTGCGACCGCGCGCGCCAGCGCGACCCTGCGCGCCATGCCGCCCGAAATCTCCGACGGCTTCAACTGCGCAGCGTTTCGCAACCCCACCGCATGCAATTTCATCAACACCAAGTCGCGGAGCAGTTCTTCCGGCAAATCGGTGTGTTCACGTAGCGGGAAGGCAACGTTCTCGAACACTGACAGGTCCGTGAACAGCGCGCCATGCTGGAACAGCATCCCCATCTTGCGCCGCAGTACATACAGCCCTTTGGTATCAAGCGCATGCACATTCTGGCCGTCGACATTGACCGTACCCGCCTGAGGTCGTAGCTGGCCGCCGATCAGGCGCAGGACAGTGGTCTTTCCGGAGCCCGACCCGCCCATGACCGCGACGATTTTTCCGCGCGGGAAATCCATGCGGAGCCCCGACAGTACGGGGCGCGCGCCGTAGGAAAAATACAGGTCACGGATTTCAACAAGATTGGGCACAACAGATATTTTTTCGTAAAGAGGTAGATTGTAGTGCAGAACACGGAATTGCACCTTGGCAACCCATGTAACCAGCTGGCGATGAAACTAATTTTTGCAAATTCGCCACACAGTCTCATCGCTACATCAACGTCTCTTAAAACGACAAAATATGAATATTTGGGCACGATTTTCCCGATCTGTTTCGTTTGGAACGGGGGCCGTTCACCAATAAAGTCACGCCTGCGCCTTCTACATCACCAAAGCAACAGCTGCGAAAACAAATACCTGCATTTACATGGAACACAAAGCGCCTCAATGTCAAAGACTCCATTGCAGAGCAGCAGACCCGCAACTTCCCGGTCGTCTATGCCGGCGCAACTGAAACGCCAATCGCCCCGATCGTCCTTTACGCTGAATCTGATGGACATGGACTCTCAGGCTCTTCGCAACCTTCCTCCATCGTTGCGGCCACTGGAGTGTCATAACAACTACCATGCACGGTGCTTCATTAAAGCCGCGCTCGCCGGCAGTCGCACAGGTGACTATAGTTGGGCCGAAGGGATTGCGAACTCCCAAGACAAAAACCATTGGAAGAGCCCGAGTATCGGCTCGATACATTGAGAGGCCAGTACAACCCGGAAACGTTTTGAGCGTCCTCCTCACTGCAAGCAGATATAAAAAAACCCGCCTGTCCATCGATCAGGCGGGTTTCGTGCCAAGCGACGTGCCTTAGCGGGGCAATACCGACGATCCCATCAGGTACTCATCCACTGCCCGTGCGCACTGGCGGCCTTCGCGAATCGCCCAAACCACGAGCGACTGCCCGCGACGCATGTCGCCTGCAGCAAATACATTGGCAACCGACGTCTTGTAGCAGCCGTCGCCATCCGTCGTTGCCTTCGCATTGCCGCGCGCATCCTTCTCGACGCCGAACGCGTCAAGCACCTGCTGCACCGGCGACACGAAGCCCATCGCGAGGAGAACCAGGTCGGCTTTCATTTCGAATTCGGAATTCGGGACTTCCTGCATCTTGCCGTCTTTGAATTCGACACGTGCCGCAATCAGTTTCTCAACCTTGCCATTCTTGCCTTCCAGGCGCTTCGTGGCGACCGCCCAATCGCGCTCGCAACCTTCTTCATGCGAAGACGAAGTGCGCAGCTTGGTCGGCCAGTACGGCCAAACCAGCGGCTTGTTCTCCTGGTCCGGCGGTTGCGGCAGCAGTTCGAATTGCGTGACGGAAGCGGCGCCGTGACGGTTGGAGGTGCCGACGCAGTCGGAACCTGTATCGCCGCCGCCGATCACGACCACGTGCTTGCCGGTTGCCATGATCTGGTCCTTGACCTTGTCACCTGCATTCACCTTGTTTTGCAACGGCAGGAATTCCATAGCGTAGTGCACGCCCTTCAAATCGCGGCCCGGCACTGGCAAGTCGCGCGGCAGCTCGGCGCCGCCCGAAACGACAACAGCGTCGAAGTCTTTCTTCAACTGGTCAGGCGAGACGGTTTCTTTCGCCCAGTTGTACACGCTGGCGGGGAAGTCCTTGCCAACGAACACGCCGGTGCGGAAGGTCACGCCTTCGGCTTCCATCTGCTTGACGCGGCGGTCGATCAGCGTCTTTTCCATTTTGAAATCGGGGATGCCGTAGCGCAGCAGGCCACCGATGCGATCGTTCTTCTCGAACACGGTCACATCGTGACCGGCACGTGCGAGCTGCTGTGCTGCAGCCATACCGGCAGGACCAGCGCCCACTACCGCGACTTTCTTGCCGGTTTTGACGGCGGCAGGTTGCGGAATGACCCAGCCGTTTTCCCAACCCTTGTCGATGATGAAGTGCTCGATCGACTTGATGCCTACCGGATCATCGTTGATGCCCAGGGTACATGCGCTTTCGCACGGCGCCGGGCAGATGCGGCCAGTGAACTCCGGGAAGTTATTGGTCGAATGCAGGTTGTCCAGCGCTTCCTGGTAATTGCCGCGATAGACCAGGTCGTTCCAGTCAGGGATGATGTTATTGACCGGGCAACCATTGTTACAGAAAGGGATGCCGCAATCCATGCAGCGCGCCCCCTGGATCTTTGCGTCCGCATCGGACAGATGCATTACGAATTCTTTGTGGTGCTTCTTGCGCGCCTGCGGTGCTTCGCTTGCTTCCTGCAAACGTTCGAATTCCAGAAAGCCGGTTACTTTTCCCATGGTGTTCCTTCAGAATTTTTTCTTCCGGTAGGGTGGGCACCCCGGGCACACGCTGCTCATTGTCAGCTTACGCGTGGGCACGTTGTGCCCACCCTACTCTTTTCGTTAATTTACGCAGCGATCTTTTCTTTGGCTTTTGCCGCGCTCATCTCGCCCAACGCACGCTTGTACTCGGTCGGGAAGACCTTTACGAACTTGCTGCGCGCGTTGCTCCAGTCATCCAGCAGGTTGCGCGCACGCGTGCTGCCGGTGTACTTGAAGTGGCGCTCGATCAGGGCTTTCAGGATCGCTTCGTCGGTCTGTACTGCGCCGTTGCGTACGATGCTGTGCCACAGGGCGCGGTCGACTTTTGCTTCCTGGTCGGCGCTGGCGAGTACGACATCCAGAGCAACCATCGACAGGTTGCACTTCTTCTCGAAGTCGCCGTCCGGGTCGTACACGTAAGCGATACCACCGGACATACCTGCAGCGAAGTTGCGACCTGTTGCGCCCAGCACGACGACAGTACCGCCGGTCATGTATTCACAACCGTGGTCACCGGAGCCTTCAACGACTGCTGTCGCACCGGAGTTGCGCACGGCGAAACGTTCGCCGGCCACGCCGTTGATGAATGCTTCACCCGCAATCGCGCCGTACAGTACGGTGTTGCCGACGATGATGTTGTCGATTGCACGCCCGCGGAACTCGGTGTTGGGGCGCACGATGATGCGTCCACCGGACAAGCCTTTGCCGACGTAGTCGTTGCCTTCACCCACCAGGTCCAGCGTGATGCCGTGTGCGAGGAATGCGCCTGCGGACTGGCCTGCGGTGCCTTGCAGCTGGATATGAATGGTGTCGTCGGGCAGGCCCTCGTGACCGTATTTCTTCGCAACTTCACCGGACAGCATGGCGCCGACCGTGCGATTGACGTTCTTGACCGGCGAGATGAATGACACTTTCTCGCCTTTCTCGATTGCCGGTTTCGCCTGTGCGATCAGCTTGTGGTCGAGTGCTTTCTCGAGGCCGTGATCCTGTTCTTCAACCTGGTAACGTGGTACGGAAGCGGGCACATCAGGTTGATAGAAGATCTTGGCGAAATCGAGGCCCTTGGCCTTCCAATGTTCGACTGCTTTCGACTTGTCGAGCAGGTCCGAGCGGCCGATCAATTCATTGAAGGTGCGGATGCCGAGTTGCGCCATGATCTGGCGTGCTTCTTCAGCGACGAAGAAGAAGAAGTTCACGACGTGTTCCGGCTTGCCCTGGAATTTCGCGCGCAACACCGGATCCTGGGTCGCAACGCCGACCGGGCAGGTGTTCAGGTGGCACTTGCGCATCATGATGCAGCCTTCGACCACCAGCGGTGCAGTGGCGAAACCAACTTCGTCCGCGCCAAGCAATGCGGCGATCACGACATCGCGGCCGGTCTTGATCTGGCCATCGGTCTGCACGCGAATACGGCTACGCAGGCGGTTCAGCACCAGGGTCTGCTGTGTTTCGGCCAGTCCCAGTTCCCATGGGGTGCCGGCATGCTTGACGGACGACAGCGGCGACGCGCCTGAGCCGCCGTCATGACCGGCGATCACGACGTGGTCGGATTTGGCTTTCGCCACACCAGCGGCAATCGTGCCGACGCCAACTTCGGAAACGAGCTTCACCGAGATCGATGCTTTCGGATTGGCGTTCTTCAGGTCGTGGATCAGCTGCGCCAGGTCTTCGATCGAATAGATGTCGTGGTGCGGCGGCGGAGAAATGAGGCCGACACCAGGCACCGAGAAACGCAACTTCGCGATGTACTCGGATACCTTATGGCCCGGCAACTGGCCACCCTCGCCCGGCTTTGCGCCTTGCGCCATCTTGATCTGGATCTGGTCGGCGGATGTCAGGTACTCGGCAGTGACGCCAAAGCGGCCGGAAGCGACCTGTTTGATCTTCGAGCGCAGCGAATCACCGTCCTGCAGCGGCATGTCCACTTCGACGCGGTCTTCGCCGATCACCGATGCCAGGGTCTGGCCCTTCTTGATCGGAATGCCTTTCAATTCCATGCGATAGCGGTTTTCGTCTTCGCCGCCCTCACCGGTATTCGATTTGCCGCCGATGCGATTCATGGCGAGTGCCAGCGTCGCGTGCGCTTCGGTCGAAATCGAGCCGAGCGACATCGCGCCGGTGGCGAAGCGCTTGACAATTTCCTTTGCCGGTTCCACTTCGTCCAGCGGGATCGCCTTGGAT
>JBBWZW010000361.1:0-10645 GCA_039649305.1 Burkholderiales bacterium | reverse complement strand
GAGCTATCACGCCGCGTTCAGGGTTTAGTGCGCCGCCATCCCATCATGCCGTCAAGGCGTCCGAGCACGATTGCGCATCCATAATTGAGATCGGCAAGCGAGCCTTTCAACAGCGGACGAAGCACCGGCGCCATTAACCCCCGGGCTATCACCCAAACAGGTAGCTTATGTTTTGCGTAGAGCGCGCCGGTACCACGGGCGCGATGCCGTATCGCAAGCCGGGCTTGCGGGGTGGTATCAGGCTTGTCGGAAGAAACCGCGTGGTGCACTTCGGCTTCCGGCAGGTAAGTGAAGAATGCGCCCGAGTGCAGCGCGCGCAGGACGAAATCGGTCTCTTCACCGGCCCCGAACCATTGGCCGACGCCGAGACGGCTGTCGAAGCCGCCTATCGTTTTAAAGAGTGAGCGGTGGCAGAACAAGGTGATCGAGCTGACCGGCACATCGCGGAAGGCCGCGCTGCGCTCCCATGTCAGGTTGGCGGCCTGCGCCGGTTGCTCGGCCTGTTCGACCCAGCGAACGACCACACCGGCCGGTTTGTCGTTGCGGATAAACCGGGAGGCGACACGTTCGAGGACTCTCGGATCGTACCAGCAGTCATCATCGGGAAAGCCTACCCATTCTCCGAGCGCGGCTTCGATGCCGGTGTTGCGCGCGGCGGCAAGGTTCGCCGGGAAATGTTTCAGGTGCTTGACCGCAATGCCAAGGCACTTGGCACGTTCAAGATGCGGGCGCAGCCGGTCGTCGGTGTTCTGGTCGACCACGATCACTTCGAAATTGGTGAAGGTCTGGGCGGCGAGTGTATCGAACAGCCGGTTCAGTTGGTCAGTGCGTCCTACCGTAGCCAGGACGAGAGTGATATCCGGGATTCTCATGCTTGCACCTCCTTATGCATTTCTGTCCGCAGCATGCGGTTACGCCTGACGAAATACCGTGCATAGTGCAGGGCCAGCGCCACCGGGTTGATGCCTGCATGCGACAGCCGTACGCGGAAGTCCTCTTCCAATGCGGGCACCTGGTCGCGAGTGGACAGGCTGCCCTGATGCTCGCGGAACGCCGCAAGCGGTTCGTCCAGCTGCACCGGCTGGCTCAGCGCCCCAAGCTTGAGCCAGAGGTCGTAGTCCATTGCATATTTCAGCCTGGTTTCAAAACTGCCGGTGCGGTTGAGCAGTTCGCGGCGCACAAAAGTGGCGGGATGCGGAATGAAATTGTTGGCGAGCAAACGCGCATAGCTGTAACGCGGCGACTGGTATTTTTCCGCTTCCAGTTGGCCGTGCACGTCGCGCATGATGCGGCCGAACAACCAGCCCTGTCCGCTTTCGTCCAGATGCCGCGCCACGGTCGACAGCACTTGCGGGTGCAGGTAATAGTCGTCGGAATGCAGGTGCGCAACGACGTCGCCGGTGGCCGCCCTGATGCCTTCATTCATCGCGTTGCTGATGCCGCCGCGGATGTTTTCAATCAGGCGGTACGGTCGCCCGAGCGCATGGATCTTTTCCAGCGTGCCGTCGGTGGATCCGCCGTCAACGAAAATGTATTCAATATTGGCGTGATCCTGCATCAACACCGAAGCGATCGACTGATCGAGGAAGGCTGCACTGTTCCAGGTGCAAGTGACGATAGAAAACTTGAGCGACATGATGAGTGAAGTAACTTCCCTGTCAGTTTAAAGAATGGCCCGGAGGCGAACGATAAATATCCAGCAATTGCCGGAGTGCGTGGTCGGCGCCGCCCAAGCCGTCCGGGACTGCGCCATAGTTGGCGCGCGGCTCGAAGGTGACGAGATCCTGCACCAGCGACGCCATGTTCTGATGCAGCCGGAGCTGATCCGGCGATGCGGCATAAATGTCGAGTTCGGGCGTGCCGCCCAGGGCCAGTGCAAAGGTCGGCTTGCCGAGCAGCAGTCCTTCGAGGACGGTGGTCGGGCAGGACTCTTCGAGTATCGAAGGCACCACCATGGCGTCCGCAGTCGCCGCGGTCTTCAGTGTCTTCTCGGGCGTGCACCACCCGAGAAACTGCACCTGGCTGCCCTCGTATTCGGCGCGCAGGCGCGCCTCGTCCGGTCCGTCGCCGGCGATGGTGACGCGCATCTCCGGCGGCAGATAGGGCACCAGTTCACGCAGGAAGCGTTCTATACCCTTTGCCGCATACAGCTTGGCCGCGATGAATACCTGGAATTGCTCATGTGACCGCTGCCATTTTGTCGATTCCGCCCAGTGACGTGCGTCCTTGAGGCGTTCCGTATCGACGAAGTTGTGCACGGTGACTCCCCATGAACCCGGCCCGAGCGTGCGTGTGAGATTCTGCTGCAGCTTGTCGGAAACGAAGACAGTCTTGTGGCGCCGGAAGCTTTCGGCGACTTCGCGCCGGAATCGTATGACCGCATTCTTCGAGACCGCGCGCTGCAGGGCATTTGGGTGCGGCGTGATGCAAGAGGCGCACTCCGCCGGATCGGTCGATTCGCATATTTCGCCATGGCAGAATCGCACATGCGCGAGGCAGTCGCTGCCCTGGTCATGCCGCGTCTGCACGAAATTCAGGTCTTCCGGAAGGAAGCGCGCCAGGTTGGGCACGTGTCCGTGATAATGGATCACGTCGTAACCGTGTGCGTGCCGCAAAATGATGCGCGCGAAGCGCTCGGCCAGCCAGGTGCGCTTTGGCGGCAGGTACATGCCGAGCGAGCCTTCCTTCCAGCCGGCGCGGTGGCCGTTCAGTTCTCCAAAGAAGCGACCGCCGAATTGCCCTTCTTCGCCGGCAACGGCGATCGGATGCTGGTCGCCGCCGAGGATATCGACTTCATGCCCGGCCCGCACCAACGCGCGCGCCAGGTTAAGCGCATGTTTGGCGAGTCCGCCCATGCTTTTGTAGGGGACATCTTCACTGACAATAAGAATCCGCATAATTGGTTACCTCACGAGCGCAGACGTCGGGCAACCGCCATCATCGCGGCCCGCTCGTCGACGCTGACGATGAAAGCAAACCCGGCGAAGGCGAGCGCCACGAGGCCTGCGGAAACGATAGTGACCGTGCCGAGCACGCCGGCCGGGACGTACCATTTGAGCGGCAGCAGCGCGCCGATGATGAGCAATCCGACCACCAGGCTGCGTCCGAATCCTTTGCGCAGCGTTTCGCCGAAACTGATCGGCACGGTGCGGCCGTGCACGAATGCCAGGAAGCCCAGGCCCATGATGACGGAAGCGGCCAGATGCCCGGTGGCGGCGCCGACTATGCCGCCCATCGTTGTCCCCAGGTAGACCAGGGCGACACCCACCACGCCGTTCGCCAGCGCGAACCTGCCGGTGATGCGCGGATGGCCGAGCGCATCGTTGACCAGTGACGGGATGTTGGTCAGCGAGTCGACCAGGAATGCGATGGTGATCAGCACCAGCACCGGATAACCCTGCTGCACAAATTCCTCGCCGACCCAGCGGCGCAGGAATTCCTCACCCGCCAGGATGATCATGCCAAGCGCCACCAGGTTGATGTAAGTGACGTAGCGCATCACGCCGAGGTACATCGGTCGCAACTCCTCGATGCGTCCGGAAGCGGCCAGTGCCGAGGCCCGCGGATAAATCACACTCGAAAGACGGTAGGTCAGGCCGAGTATGCGTCCCGCGAGTGTGACCGGAACGGTATAGAACGTGAGCGCGATCGGTCCGGCCAGCGCGCCGACGATGAGTTTATCCGCATGCTGGTGCATGACCGAAGCAAGCTTGCTCAGGTACGCATAGGCACTGAAAGAGGTCAGCTCGCTCCTGACTTCCTTGCGCGGCCAACGGAATCGCAGGCGTAGCCGGAAGTGGCGTATCAGCCAGGTCAGGTACAGGATGTTGATGACGGCGACGCCGACCCGCGCCAGGATAACGCCGACTATTCCCATGCCCGCCATGGCAGCCGCAACGGAAGCGATATTGACGAAGATGCCGAAGAACGCTTCACTCTGCGCGGAGCGGTCATATCGTTGCAGCGCCTGCGGCACTACCAGCAGATAGTTTTGCAGCTGCGACAAAGCGAACCCGAACGCGCCGATCTGGAATGCGAGCACGGTGGCGTCGCGGGCCCCCTCCGATACCTTGAAGAAGCGATCAACCAGCATTTCGGCGGAAAGAAAGACTGCCGCCGCACCGAGCAGGCCGAGACAGCCATAGAAGAATATGCCGAACCAGAAGGTTTCGGCGAAGCGCCTGTGATCGCGCGCAGCGTGATGCTGGGCGAGAAATTTGATCGAGCCGGCGGTCAGGTTGATGTCAAGTACGGCGAAATAGCCGATCACAGAGCTGACCAGCGTGATGATGCCGAAGCCTTCGACGCCCAGGGCTGTGATCAGCAGGGGCACCGTCGCCAGCGCGACGATCATCGGCAGGGCGGAACCGGACAGGTTCCAGAGTGAGTTACGCAACAGCATAATGGGTCGTTGTATTACCGGTGGTAAGCACTCGGGATTGGTTGTAGTGGGCCATTCAAATTCCTTCGGGACGCTCCATGCAACGCGTGCGTGGGTATCGGGTAGAACAGCACGCACGCGCCGGCATCAACCCTGGCGTATTGCGTCGCTCTGGAAGTGCTCGTACGTTTCCCTGATCCCGTCCGCCAGTCGCATGCCTGGTTTCCATCCCAACGAAGTCAGCTTCGCGTTATCCATCAGCTTGCGGGGTGTCCCGTCCGGCTTGCTCGAGTCGTATTCGATCGTCCCGTTATAGCCCACCGCGTTTCTTATTATTTCTGCAAGTTCACGTATTGTGACGTCGTCGCCGGTGCCTACATTGATGTGTGACAACGTTGGCGAGGTATATCTTTCATAGGTGGAATGATCCAAATCCATCACGTGCACGCTGGCGTCAGCCATGTCGTCCACATAGAGAAATTCGCGGCGGGGGTTGCCTGTGCCCCAGATCACGACCTTCTCTGCGCGACTGCTCTTTGCTTCATGGAAGCGGCGGATCAGTGCCGGAATGACGTGGCTGTTTTCCGGGTGGTAGTTATCGCCGGGGCCGTACAGGTTGGTCGGCATCACGCTGCGATAGTCGGTGCCGTACTGCCGGTTATAGCTTTCGCACATCTTGATGCCGGCGATTTTTGCCATGGCGTAGGGTTCGTTGGTAGGTTCCAGCGACCCGGTCATCAGGTACTCTTCCTTGATCGGCTGTTCAGACATGCGCGGATAGATGCAGGATGAGCCGAGGACCAGCAGCTTCTGCACGCCGGCGCGCCACGCTTCATGGATGACGTTGGCCTGCACCATCATGTTGTCGTAGATGAATTCGGCCGGATAGGTGTTATTCGCATGGATGCCGCCGACACGCGCGGCCGCCAGGTAGACTTCATCGATCTTTTCTTCCGCGAAGAAGGCGCGCACCTGCGCCTGGTCGGTCAGCTCGAGCTCTGCATGGGTGCGGGTGACGATGTTGCTGTAGTCACGTTTTTTCAGTGCTCGCACGATGGCGGAGCCCACCAGGCCGCGGTGGCCTGCAACATAGATACGTTTATTCAGGTTTTTTTTCATTGCTTCCCTCTATGCTTGGTAATTGCTTAGTCTTCGGTTATTCGTTGTAAAGGTAAGGCGCACTGTCGAACTCGTGCATCTCCTGCTGTTGTAGCGCGCCGTCCTTGCGGGCGGCTTCGAGGTCGGCATGCACCATCTCCTTCACCAGCTCTTCGAAGCTGGTCTTCGGTTTCCATCCGAGTTTGGCGTGCGCCTTGGTCGCGTCCCCCACCATGCTGGTCACCTCGAGTGGCCGGAAATAGCGCCGATCGACGCGCACGATGACCTGTCCCGGCTTCAGCCCTGCATGGCCGCCGGTGTCGGTCACGATACCGGTTTCGTCCACGCCTGCTCCCTCCCAGTGCAGCGTGAGGCCGAGTTCGGTGGCTGCCGCATTCACGAAGTCACGTACGCTTCGTTGAATGCCTGTGGCGATGACAAAGTCCTCCGGTTGGGCGAGCTGTAGCATGCGCCATTGCATTTCCACGTAATCGCGCGCATGGCCCCAGTCGCGGCATGCGGAGAGATTGCCGAGGTAAAGGCAATCCTGCAGGTTGAGCACGATGCGCGCGAGCCCGCGGGTGATCTTGCGGGTGACGAAGGTTTCGCCCCGCAGCGGCGACTCATGGTTGAACATGATGCCGTTGCAGGCATACATGCCATAGGCGTCGCGATAATTGATGGTCATCCAGTACGCATACAGCTTGGCAATCGCGAACGGGCTGCGCGGGCAGAAGGGTGTGGACTCGTTTTGCGGGCCGTCGGTCGCCTGGCCGAACATTTCAGAAGTCGACGCCTGGTAGTAGCGGGTCTTCTTTTCCAGCCCGAGTCGGCGAACGGTTTCGAGTATGCGCAACGGGCCAAGCGCATCGGAATTGGCGGTGTATTCCGGATCTTCGAACGAAACCGCGACGTGGCTTTGCGCCGCCAGATTGTAAATCTCGTCCGGTTGCACCTGCTGGATGATGCGCAGCAGGGAAGATGAATCGGTCAGGTCGCCGTGATACAGGATGAAGCGCCGCTGTTCCTCCTGCGGCCCCTGGTACAGATGATCGATGCGGTCAGTATTGAAGCGCGAGGTGCGCCGCTTGATGCCATGAACGATATAGCCCTTGGTGAGCAGGAGTTCGGCGAGATAAGCGCCGTCCTGTCCGCTGATGCCGGTGATCAACGCGACTTTGGGCGAACTCGATTGCGGCGGATTTACGATATCCGCGGATATGTCAGGTGCTTTCGTCATGGCTGCTTTCTTTGAATCCGGGCTCTACCGGCGCTGCTGCGCAAGACGGCTTTATTGCGCGCCGGGCACACTCGGCGATCAACGCACTTTTTGCTGCGCGATGCCGTCGACTCTGTTATGCATCTTTTTCCGGTTGCTAACTTTGAGGACTCTCAAAGAGCGGCTTCCGCGTGGCAATCCGTTCCCTGGACATAGGAGAAGGATCGACAATCTACGGGACACGATCAGGTGCGCCGCGCAAGCGCGATGGGCTCAGGCGATATTGCGGCGCGGAGCGCGGTCACGGGAGCAGGCCACCGAGGCGGCACTGTGGCATTTAGTATGCATTTTTGCCGGTCCATCCCTTGAACGCTGTCCATATGATTATTCGGATGTCCATCCAGAGAGACCAGTTCTGGATGTAGTCCAGGTCGAACTGGACGCGTTTGGCCATCTTGTCGACCGTGTCGGTCTCGCCGCGATGCCCGTGGATTTGCGCCCATCCGGTAATGCCCGGTTTGACGCGATGGCGCAGCATGTACAGTTCGAGCAAGCCTTTGTACATCTCGTTATGCTGCAGTGCGTGCGGCCTTGGTCCGACCACCGACATGTCGCCGAACAGTACGTTGATGAACTGGGGCAGTTCGTCCAGGCTGGTGCGTCGCAGGAATCCGCCGATCGGCGTGATGCGTGGATCGTTCTTCGATGCCTGCGTTACGGTGCCGTGTTCCTGATGGATCTTCATGGAGCGGAACTTGTACACGTTGAATTTTTTTCCATTCAGCCCCAGCCGCGGCTGTTTGAAGAACACCGGACCGGGGGAGGTGGTTTTGATGCATATCGCGATGGCGATGAACAGCGGCGCCAGCAGGACCAGCGAAACAATGGCGAAGACCTTGTCAAAGAGGTCCTTCATGATGCCGTTAAGACCGCTGGATATCGGCTGGTTCAAGTCCACCGCGGGAAAGCCGAGGAAGTTGCCCATCTTCCTGCTGAGCATTTGCAGGCCGAGTATGTCGGGCACCCAGCGGATGTCCACCAGCGCATTGCGCAGCAGGTATTGCAGTTCCTGCAGTTTCGGCGATGCGACCAGCGGCAGGGTGATCCAGATTTCGTGTACTTCATTGTTCACCACGTAGTCATGAATCTCTTCCAGCGTGTCGATACGCACGATGGCCGGATCGTTGATCTTCGCGAAGTCCTTCGGATCGGCATGGACCGCTTTCACGTCATATCCTGTCCAATCCTGGTATATCGCGCGCCGATGCATTTCCTGTCCGGTGCTGCCATAGCCGACGATCACAACCTTCTTGGTGTTGACGCCCTTGGCGCGCAGATAGCGCAGCGAGTAGTAGACCGTAATCCGGTAGAGAACGAGCATGGTAAGGCCGCTGCTGTACCAGTAGAACAGCCACAGGCGCGAAACATTGCCCACGTGGTGGATCAGGAAACTGAAGAACAGGCCGATCAGCAGGACCAGTGCCCACGACGCAGCGAGCCGCAGGAACATTTCCGGCATCGACCGTCCGCGCCATGATGTATAGAGCTCGAGTTTTTCGAACAGCAGGAAGGCGAGGCCGGTACAGAGATGGAGCAGGACAGTGTGAATCGGTGCGGTTTCGCTCAGCGGCAGGTTGAAGTGGATCATTCCGACGGCGATACCGGTGATCTCGAGGACCAGGATATCCATGAGCCGCATCGAAAGTTCCAGCCGGGAAGAATTTTTGCTAATTAAATCGTACATGTCAGTGTCAGCGTCTCGGCGGTTGCAACCAGGTCAAATCATGGAATCGCTCAACGCGATATATTGATGTTCTCTTGGTAATCAATGAAGCGGGGTACCGACTTTTGGTCCGGATCCGTATTACCTTTTGAACAATAGTAATCATTAAAAACGCGGTAAATTCGCAAAGTAGTGTTTGCTTGCGTCGGGTCAAACATGCAATTGCCCACTGTCAAATGCGCTATTGTGGACGATCAAATTCGTGGGATTGGTGCCACAAATCTCAGTGCGCAATGCCCTGTTCGCATGACATGCAGGGGGGTCGGGTAAGGCGTCCTTTCCGCGTGGACAGGCGATGCGTTATCATTCGTCACATGACTTCTGAAGACACCCAACAGCAATCCGCATTCGCACTCATCGGCGGTGACGCCAAGCTACGCGAACTGGTTGACCGGTTTTATGACCTGATGGATCTGGAGCCGGAATTTGCAGGCATACGCGCGTTGCATCCCACGCCGCTCGACGGCTCACGCGACAAGTTCTACTGGTTTCTGTCCGGCTGGACCGGCGGCCCGAGTTTGTATATCGAACGATTCGGCCATCCGCGGCTGCGCGCGCGACACCTGCCTTTTGCGATTGCCTCCAGCGAGCGCGATCAATGGCTGCGCTGCATGGCATGGGCCATGCAGGATGTCGGCATCGACGAGGCATTGCAGGAAAGATTGATGCACTCGTTCTTCGAGACCGCCGACTGGATGCGTAACAAGGCCGACTGATCGCGACATGCCCGACGGATCCAAACTGTTCGCCGGGCGTACCATTCCATGACAATGACAGACATAGCCATCCTGCTGCTGCTCGCAGCAGTCATCGCGTTGCAAATCTTCGCTTTGCTGCGTTCACGCAGCACGGATGTCGGTCCGCAGCTCGACCAGTTGCAGGACGCACTGCAGCACCACCAGCAACAAACCAGCGAACGCATCGAACGCGAATTACGCAGCCAGGTGCAGGCGACCGCGCAGAGTACGCGGCAGGAACTGACCGGCAACTTCGCGCAATTCCAGCAGGCGCTTGCTGCCCAGCTCACCAGTGTGGCGACCATCCAGAACAGCCAGATCGACTCCTTCGCACAACAGCTCGCCAAACTGAATGAAGTCAATTCGCAGCAGCTGGAAGCGATGCGTCACGCCATTACCGTGCAGGCGCAGGCGGGACGCGAGGAACAGGCGCTTGCGCTAAAACGCTTCGGGGATACGCTTAACCAGACGCTTGGCGCGCTAACGGAATCGAATGCGCAACGCATGACGGAAGTACGCGCCACGCTCGAAGCGAAGATCCGTGACCTGCAAACCGACAACGGCGCCCGCCTCGAAGAGATGCGCAAGACAGTGGATGAAAAACTGCATGCGACGCTCGAGCATCGCCTCGGTGAATCCTTCAAGCTGGTCTCGGACCGGCTGGACAAGGTGCACCAGGGCCTGGGTGAAATGCAGCAGCTCGCAATCGGCGTGGGCGACCTGAAGCGTGTGTTGACCAATGTGAAAACGCGCGGCACCTGGGGCGAGATGCAGCTCGAGATGCTGCTCGAACAGATGCTCACACCGGATCAATACGCAAAGAATGTGGAGACGATACCCGGCACCGGCGAACGGGTTGAGTTCGCCATTAAGTTGCCCGGGCAGGAGGAGGGCACCACGCCGGTGTGGATGCCGATCGATGCGAAGTTTCCGAAAGAGCAGTATGAGCGTCTGATGGACGCCGCCGAACATGCGGATGTGGAAGGTGTGGCGACGGCCGGCCGCGAACTCGAACGCGCGGTGCGCGTGGAAGCCAAGTCAATTGCAACGAAATACCTGTCACCGCCGCTGACCACCGATTTCGCGATCATGTTCCTGCCTACTGAAGGCCTGTATGCGGAAGTGCTGCGCCGGCCGGGATTGGCCGACGAATTGCAGCGCGTGTGTCGCATCAGCATTGCCGGGCCATCCACACTATCCGCATTGTTGAACAGCCTGCAAATGGGTTTCCGCACCCTCGCACTTGAAAAGCGCTCGTCTGAAGTTTGGCAGGTGCTCGGTGCCGTCAAAACGGAATTCGGCAAGTTTGGCGATGTATTGGCGGCAACGAAGAACACGCTGGAACGCGCTGCGAAAAATATAGAACAGGCTGAGACGCGCAGCCGGCAGATGGTGCGCAAGCTGAAGTCGGTGGAGGCATTGCCTTC
>JBBWZW010000353.1:0-3381 GCA_039649305.1 Burkholderiales bacterium | reverse complement strand
GCTGGCCGTAGCGGGCGCGTTGCTGCGTTGCTCGTCGTCGCCATAGCTCGCTATGGCTCCTCCTCACGCCTTGCACCGCATCCCGCGACGGCCGCCAAATTGCCCAACTTATCCCTGCGCGGTGCCTTAGCGTCCCTTTTCCCTGCGCCACGCAGCAAAATCGACACGCGTTTTTTCATCGGTCGCCGGGTACAGCCCAAGTATCGAGCGGCCCTTCAGCACCTCTTCAGTGACGAAATCTTCGAACGCGGTCATGTCCACCGCCTCGTCCGCGATTTCGTCGACTATGTTGGCGGGGATGACAATCACACCATCGCCGTCGCCGACCAGCACGTCGCCGGGAAACACTGCGACATCGCCGCAGCCGATCGGCACATTGATATCAAGTGCCTGATGCAGGGTGAGGTTGGTCGGCGCGGAAGGACGGTTGTGGAACGCTGGAATCGCCAGCTTCGCGATCTCGGGCGCATCACGGAAGCCGCCGTCGGTCACGACGCCTGCCACACCGCGCACCATCAGGCGCGAGACGAGGATGGATCCGGCTGATGCAGCGCGTGCATCCTTGCGGCTGTCGAAAACCAGCACCGCACCCGGCGGGCATTCTTCGACCGCCTTGCGCTGTGGATGCGAGCGATCCTGGAACACGCTGATCGGGTTCAGGTCTTCGCGTGCCGGGATATAGCGCAGCGTGAACGCTTCGCCCACCATCGTGCCGGCCTCCGGGTTCAACGGATGCACGTCCTGGATGCATTGATTGCGCAAGCCGCGCTTGAACAAGGCGGTAGCCAGGGTGGGCGTGCTGACGGTTTTCAGCTTTGCGCGAGTCTGCGGGTTCAGTTTGGTCATGGTGTGTCCAGGGTCTTTAGAAAATATTCGGCTCGCCCACCGGCGCGCCAAAGTCCGTTTTCAGGAAATCGAAGTCGCATCCTTCGTTGGCCTGGCCGATGTGTTGCGAGAACATCCAGCCGTATCCGCGTTCGAAGCGAGCCGGCGGTGGTGTCCATTCGGACTTGCGGCGGGCCAGCTCGTCCTCCGAAACTTCCATGTTGATGCTGCGCTTGTCGATATCGATCGAAATCAGGTCGCCGGTGCGCACCAATGCAAGCGGGCCGCCGATATACGATTCGGGCGACACATGCAGGATGCAGGCGCCGTAACTGGTGCCGCTCATGCGCGCATCGGACATGCGCAGCATGTCGCGCACGCCTTGCTTCACGAGTTTTTTCGGAATCGGCAGCATGCCCCATTCCGGCATGCCGGGACCACCTTGCGGGCCGGCGTTGCGAAGGATGAGAATGTCGTCGGCGGTGACGTCAAGGTCGTCGCGTTCGACTGCTTCTTTCATCGACGGATAATCGTCGTACACCAACGCGCGGCCGGTATGCTTAAAGAAGCGTTTGTCGCACGCGCTCGGCTTGATCACGCAGCCATCGGGTGCGATGTTGCCCTTCAGGACAGCAAGCGCGCCCTCCTCGTACAGCGCATTGTCAAGCGGGCGAATGACGTCGTCGTTAAAGACCTCGGCGTTCGCGATATTTTCGCCGAGCGTGCGGCCGGTGACGGTCAATGTGTCGAGGTGCAGTTTGTCGCGCAGGCGGCTCATCAACGCCGGCAGGCCGCCGGCGTAGAAAAAGTCTTCCATCAGGTATTTTTCGCCGCTCGGACGGATGTTTGCAATGACCGGCACTTTGCGGCTGGCGACATCAAAATCCTCGAGGCCGATGTCGCAGCCCGCGCGGCGAGCCATTGCGATCACATGGATGATCGCGTTGGTCGAACAGCCCATCGCCATCGCCACGGTGATCGCGTTCTCGAAGGATGCGCGCGTCTGGATCTGCGCCGGCGTCAGATCGTCCCACACCATCTCGACGATGCGGCGGCCGGCTTCTGAAGACATGCGGATATGGTTGGCGTCAGCCGCGGGGATCGATGATGCGCCGGGGAGCGTCATGCCGATCGACTCCGCAATCGCCGTCATCGTGCTGGCGGTGCCCATCGTCATGCAGGTGCCATGGCTGCGGGCGATGCCGCCCTCGACGCCTATCCATTGCTCCTTAGTGATATTGCCGGCACGGCGTTCATCCCAGTACTTCCACGCATCTGAACCGGAACCGAGCACATTGCCGTTCCAGTTACCACGCAACATAGGGCCGGCGGGTACGAAGATCGCTGGCAGTCCTGCACTGGTCGCGCCCATCAGCAGGCCCGGAGTAGTCTTGTCGCAACCGCCCATCAGCACCGCGCCGTCGACTGGATGCTGGCGAAGCAGCTCTTCCGTTTCCATGGCGAGGAAATTCCGGTACATCATCGTCGTTGGCTTGACGAAGTTTTCTGAAAGCGAAATCGCCGGAAGTTCGATCGGAAAGCCGCCGGCCTGGAAGACGCCGCGTTTCACATCTTCGACGCGCTGCTTGAAATGGGAGTGGCACGGATTGATATCCGACCAGGTATTGACGATACCGATAATCGGACGGTCAACCCAGTCGGCGGGCGCATAGCCCATCTGCATGATCCGCGAACGGTGGCCGAAGGAGCGCAAATCATCGGGCGCAAACCATTTGGCGCTGCGTAGTGTCTCGGGGGTTTTCTTTCTGGTAGTCATAGGACTGGGCCCTTTTGCGATTGTGTCGGGACGACTGAGAGGTGACCGATCAGCGCGCCTTTCGGTTGCATGGATTAAAACACTAATATATTAGTGTGTCAAACGTTCGGCATTTAGATTACCATCACGCCTATGAACGCGATTACGCAGCCCGACCAATACCAGCTCGACCGCTCCCGGCACGCGGCGCCGCAGATATTTGAACACCTGCGGGAAATGATCATTTCCATGACGTTAATCCCCGGCACTGTCCTTTCCCGTACCGACCTTGCCGCCCAATATGGAATCAGCCAGACCCCGGTGCGCGATGCACTGATGCGCCTTGGCGAAGAAGGACTCGTAGACATATTTGCCCAGCACGCAACCGTCGTGAGCGCGATAGACGTCCGCCTCGCACGCCAGGCGCATTTCCTGCGCCGCTCGATTGAGCTCGAAGTGGTAGCTACCCTCGCGACAACAGCCGACCCTCTGTTGGTCGCAAACCTTAAGACCACGCTTAACCGCCAACGCATCATGCTGGAGGCGGAAGATTTCAAGGAATTCGCCCTCGCCGATCAGTCGTTCCATCGACAGATGTACGAAGCAGTGGAAGTGCCCGACCTGTGGCCGCTGGTCCGCCGGCAGAGTGGCCATCTCGATCGGCTACGCCGATTGCATCTTCCTGCGCCGGGTAAAGCGAACGCCATCCTGCAAGACCACACCAGGATTGTCGATGCGATTGCAAAAGGCGATCCCGTCGAGGCGCAAAAGAGTTTGCGGCATCATCTCTCGGGGACGCT
>JBBWZW010000267.1:0-2885 GCA_039649305.1 Burkholderiales bacterium | reverse complement strand
CTCGATCGCCTGGTTGCATTGCGGGACCGGGTACACATGCGCGAGGCAGCCGAGCTATATGAATCGCTGGAGGCCAAGAAGCTGGCGATACCGCCTTATGCGAAAGCGGCTGCAGCGGATGCCTACCTGTATCTCGAGCAGCCGGAAAAGGCACGCAACCTTTATCGCGAGGCACTGAAGACTGCGAGCGCGGGCGACAGGGCGGAATTGCCCGACTGGCAAATCGGCCTGATGTATGCATACAACGAAGCGGAGCAGCATGACGAAGCGCAGGCGCTGGCGGACCGACTGCTCGGCGAAACGCCAACGATGGGCAACAAAGGCGTACGCGGCGTTGAAGAGCCCAATGAAGATTACTCGCGCGTGGCTGTAATGTCAGCGCTGGTGCGGCAGTACGCCGAGCGACTGGAAGAGGCCGAGCAACGGCTGGGAAAATTGCGCGCCGAGGCACCTTTCAACAGTGACGTACGGTCCGCATGGGCATCGCTACAATCCGCGCGCGAGCGGCCGCGTGCCGCATTGGACGAATACTCTTTGTTGCAAATCGACGATCCGCAATCGATTCCGGCGGCGGTCGGTCGCGGCGAGAGCCTGCTTGCGCTGAACGAATTCTCCGAGGCTAAAGCCCTCTTGCCACCGTTGTTGGCCGACGCCGCGGAAGACAAGGCGGTGCAAAGTTTTTCACGCAAGCTCGACCTGTACGATACGCCGCATCTGCGTGCCGAAACCACCATCGGGCGCGGCGCTGCAATCGCAGGCGCGGAAGCGGTATTCGATGTCGCATTGCATTCCGCGCCGCTGACCCATACGCTGGGTGATGCTTATCGTGTATTCGCGCATGTTTCGCGCTCGCAGGGGCGGGCTGAAACGGCGACGGCAAGCAGGGAAACCGTGTTCCGGACCCGGACGGGCGCGGGCATCAATTATCGCTCGCGACATGTCACTGCCGAGGTGCAGGCCAATCGCGCAATAAATGCGGCGAAGAAAAGCGGCGGCGCGGCCGGACTGACCCTGACTCCATCAGATGCGTTGAGTGCGCAGGTCACGCTGGACACGAATGTCAACGATCTGCCGGCCGTCGCGTATCGCAATAATGTGACGGCCAAGGCGCTGAAACTCAACCTGGCGTGGGCCTCGCATGAATCGCGCAAGATCGGCGGCGATCTGTCGCGCGCCCGATACTCGGATCAGAATGTGCGCGACGAAGCGCGGCTCTGGTGGACCGAGCGCTGGTTATCCGGTCCGGTGTTCAAACTGGATACCACTCTTACCGTGTATGGATCGAAGAACAGTGATGGTCCCCGCGAGTACTTCAATCCCAGGCGCGATCGGCAGGCGGACTTTACCGTCAGCGGCGAATGGCTCAGCGCACGCCGCTATGATCGCTCGTTCAGGCAACGCGTGGCACTGACGCGCGGGCAATACCGGCAGGATGGATTTCGCAGTGGCGCGGCTGCCGACGTGCATTACGAGCATGAGTGGAACCGTGACAAGGAACGGACGCTGCGTTACGGCCTCGGGCGCAGCTTCCATCCGTATGACGGTGTTCGGGAAAACCGCAACTACGGCTACGTTGCTTTGAATTGGAATCTCAAATGAGCGGCCGCTTGAAGTACGCAAGCGCGCATGCATTACGTCGGATTGCAACGCGCATTCCGGCGATGCTTCTCTTGATAGCTTACGGGATCGGAATGTTGTTGGCCGGACCAGGTGCCAGGGCACAGACTTCACCTTTCGAGACACCGCGGCCTGCCGGCGACCCGCCGCAGAGTTTTCGTGTGCTGTGCTACCACGACATCCGCGACAACCTGCGCGAATCGTTTCAGCGTTGGCCGGAGGCGACAGCACTCGACACCCAGGACCTGATCCGCCATTTTTCATGGTTAAAGGAAAACGGCTATCGCCCGGTCAGCCTGAAGCAGATAGCCGATGCAAGGGAAGGGCGCGCGAGCCTGCCGGAGAAGGCGATACTGCTTACCTTCGACGATGGCTACAAGAGCGCCTATACCAGGGTATTCCCCTTGTTGAAGCAGTTTGGATTCCCGGCACTGATCGCGATTGTCGGCGACTGGATCGAGACGCCTGCGGAAGAACAAGTGAAGTATGGTGATGCGCTGATGCCGCGCCGGGAGTTCGTGACCTGGAACGAAGTCCGCGAGATGATGGATTCCGGATTGGTCGAGGTTGCTTCGCATTCGCACAGCATGCACAACGGGGTCCTCGCCAATCCGCAAGGCAACCACATTCCGGCAGCGATTTCCCGTCAATACTGGCCGCACAATGCCGGTTATGAAAGCGATGCCGATTATGCGACGCGCGTGAGAGCGGACCTGAAGCGCAGCGCCGAGCTGATCGAACGTGAAACGGGGGTGCCTCCCCGGGCAATGGTATGGCCTTACGGCGCTTACAGCCTGGTCACGGCACGCTGGGCCGCCGATGCCGGGATGCCGATCACGATGAACCTGGAGCCGGGGCCCAACACGCCGGCCGATTCGCTGTCTCGCATGCGGCGTTCGCTCATCATGTACCACGACGACTTGCGTAGCCTGATTCGGATCTTGCGGCAGCCGGCAGGCTATGCCGGCAAGGAAAGGCCAAGGGAACGCGTCGTCCAGGTGGATCTGGATGAGATCTACGATGCCGACTCCCACCGACAGGAAGCCAATCTTTCGGCGTTGCTCGACCGCATGATGCGGCTGCAGCCGAGCGCCATCTACCTGCGTCCGTTTGCCGATCCCGACCGGAATGGTGTAGCCGATGCGACGTACTTCCCCAACCGCCACTTGCCGATGCGCGCCGACCTGTTCTCGCGCGTCGCCTGGCAATTCAAAACGCGTCTCGAGATCCCTGTGTATGCAGTGACGCCGGTGATGGCATTCAACTTG
>JBBWZW010000346.1:0-3189 GCA_039649305.1 Burkholderiales bacterium | reverse complement strand
ATCTGGGCCAGGCCGGACCAGGTGATTCAGGGCCAGCTGCGCGAATTGTCTCCGGTCGCCGATTCCGCGACGCGAACCTACGCCGCAAAAATAACGATGCTGAACGCGCCGGAAGAAGTAAAGCTCGGCATGACAGCCTATGTGGCATTTGCTGCCAAAACGCCTGAAACCGCCATCAAAGTGCCGCTTACCGCGCTGTTTCAGGATAAAGCGGCCACGGCCGTGTGGGTGGTGGAAAACGGCGCGGTAAGACTGGCGCCGGTGAAAGTCGCCGGCACCACCGGCAACGATATATTGCTCGGTGGTGGCGTATCCGCCGGCCAGACTATCGTTACTGCTGGTGTGAATCTGCTGAAGCCCGGACAAAAAGTAAAGATTCTCGGCGAAGAGGCGGTTGAAAAAGCTGCTGCAAGAGATGTGGCCACGCTTGTGCCCACCGATGGGGTAACGAAATGAAGGGTGGCTTCAATCTCTCGCGCTGGGCACTCGAACATATTCCACTGACGCGTTACCTGATCGTCGTCCTGCTCATAGGCGGCATTCTCAGCTATGGCCGCCTCGGGCAGGATGAGGATCCGCCGTTCACATTCCGCGCGATGGTGGTGCGTGCGGTCTGGCCCGGCGCGACCGCGCTGCAAATGGCCGACCAGGTCACTGACAAGCTCGAGAAAAAGCTGCAGGAAACGCCGTACATCGACAAGATCCGCAGCTACTCCAAGCCGGGCGAAACCCTGATCATCCTGCAGTTGCGCGAATCGACTCCACCGAAGGAAACCGCGCCTGCCTGGTACCAGGTGCGCAAGAAAATCGGCGATATCCGCGGCACGTTGCCGCCGGGTGTGATCGGCCCGTTTTTCAATGACGAATTCGGCGACACCTACGGCTCGATCTTCGCCCTCTCGGGGGACGGCTTCACCTATGCCGAAGTCAAGGACTATGCCGACTTCGTGCGCCAGCAATTGCTGCAGGTGCCGTCGGTTGCCAAGGTGGAGTTGTTCGGCGTGCAGGACGAGAAAATCAACATCGAGTTCTCGCATAAAAAGTTCGCGCAACTCGGCGTCCCGTTTGAATCGATAGTCGGTCAGATCAATGCGCAAAACGCGGTTGAATCGAGCGGTGTGCTGGTCACTCCGACCGATAACCTGCAGGTGCGAGTTTCCGGCGCGATGAAATCGGTCAAGGACCTGGAAGACCTCGAACTGCGCGCCAATGGCATCAGTTTCCGGCTCGGCGATTTTGCCACCGTCAAACGGGAATACAAGGACCCGCCGCAGGACAAGATGCGCTTCAACGGCAAGGAGGTGATCGGCCTCGGGATCTCGATGGAGAAGGGCGGCAACATCATCGAGCTCGGCAAGAACCTGCAGAAGACGGTCAGCGGCGTCAAGGGCAAACTGCCGGTTGGCATCGAACTGGAGCAGGTGACAGACCAGCCGAAGGCGGTGACTTCATCGGTGAACGAGTTCCTGTTCACCCTGCTCGAAGCGGTCCTGATCGTGCTGGCGGTGAGCTTCATCGCGCTCGGCCTGCATACCAGGCCGCTGCGCCTCGACGTGCGACCCGGCCTGGTGGTGGGGCTGACGATACCGCTGGTATTGGCAGTGACCTTCCTCTTCATGCGCATCTTCAATATCGATTTGCACAAGATATCGCTGGGCGCGCTGATCATCGCACTCGGCCTGTTGGTGGATGACGCGATCATCGCGGTCGAAATGATGGTGCGGAAAATGGAGGAGGGCTTTTCCCGCTTCGACGCCGCCACTTTCGCCTATACCTCTACAGCAATGCCGATGCTGACCGGTACGCTGATTACCGCCGCCGGCTTTTTGCCGATCGGTCTCGCGCAGTCGGCCGCCGGCGAGTACACGTTCTCCATGTTTTCGGTGAATGCGCTGGCGCTGCTGATCTCTTGGCTCGCTGCGGTCATGTTCACGCCTTACATTGGTTATGTCCTGTTGAAAGTGAAACCGTCGGGCGGCGTGGACGGCCATCACGAATTGTTCGACACACCGTTCTACACCCGCTTTCGCGCGCTGGTGAACTGGTGTGTCGAATGGCGCAAAACCACCATCGTTCTGACGCTGGTTGTGTTTGCAATGGGCGTGTTCGGATTCCGTTTCATCGAGCAGCAGTTCTTCCCGGACTCGAGCCGGCCCGAACTGATGGTGGAACTGTGGCTACCCGAAGGCTCTTCATTTGCCGCCACCGAAGCGCAGGCTAAAAAGTTCGAAGCCTTCATACGCAAGCAGGATGGCGTGGAAAGCGTGACCAGCTATGTCGGTACCGGCAGTCCGCGTTTCTATTTGCCGCTCGACCAGATTTTCCCGCAGAGTAATGTCGCGCAAATCATCGTACTGCCGAAAGAGCTGAAGTTGCGGGAAGTATTGCGCATCAAGATCGTCGATGCGTTCAAAAACGATTTCCCCGAGGTGCGCGGCCGCGTCAAATTCCTGCCGAATGGCCCGCCGGTGCCGTACCCGGTGCAGTTCCGTGTCACCGGTGCTGAGGTGCCGAAGGTGCGCGCGATTGCGGACCAGGTCAAGGACGTCCTGCGAGCCAATTCGAATACGCTGGGCGTGAATGACAACTGGAACGAGTCGGTCAAGGTCCTGCGGCTCGACCTCGACCAGGACAAGCTGCGCGCGCTCGGCATCAGTTCGCAGGCGGTGATGCGCACCGCGAACACCATATTGACCGGCACCACCGTCGGGCAATATCGCGACAACAACAAACTGATCGACATCGTGATACGGCAGCCGGTGGAAGAGCGATCGACCCTGACGGCATTGAATGAAGCAAACATTCAAAGCTCGAGCGGCAAGCCGGTGCCGATGTCGCAGGTGGCCCGTGCGCAGTTCGTCTGGGAGCCCGGCGTGGTCTGGCGAGAAGGGCGCGAATGGGCCATTACCGTACAGTCGGATGTGGTCGACGGCATCCAGGGGCCGACTGTGTCCGGTCAGCTCGATCCGCACCTCGACAAGCTGCGCGCGCAGCTGCCGCCGGGATACAAGATCGTACTGGCGGGCGCCGCCGCCGACAGCGGCAAGGCGCAGGAATCGATTGCCGCAAATGTGCCGCTTGTGATTTTCATTATCTTCACGCTGCTGATGCTCCAGCTGCACAGCTTCTCGCGGGCGCTCCTGGTTTTCCTGACAGGGCCGCTGGGGTTGGCGGGCGCGGCAATGGCCT
>JBBWZW010000344.1:0-4089 GCA_039649305.1 Burkholderiales bacterium | reverse complement strand
TACGGCGCGCCAGGCGAACCTGACACGCTATGACAGCCATTCCTCTAGGCCGTGAATTACTCCACGGCTCAAGCTTTCTACCCGCACGCTCCGCGAGCAGCATCAATGCGTGCCTATGTGAAATTGCTCCGGGTGGAGGTTACCGCGTTTCACCGTAACTTAATACTCTCGTCTCTGTGGCCCTATTCCTCGCCTCACGGCGGATGGTCGTTAGCCATCACCCTGCTCTATGGAGTCCGGACCTTCCTCCCGCCATCTCGCGATGGCCAGCGGCTGTCTTGGCTTGCTTCAGCCGGCATTCTACCGCAGCGCAGCACACAAGGTCGATTCAATTGTAGGGAAACGGATGCTGTTTCAATGTAGACGCGACCGCGAGCAGAAACTCCAGCACGGCCCGCTTCCACAGCAGACAGGGACCGGAGGAAGAATACCGCTCAACAAATTCCCCGGCAGTGCAGGGACGAGATCAAAGCCATATAACGAGTTCAGTGCCCAAAAGGCGAAGAGCCAGTCTGCCCAGCGCGCACAAGAGCTCAACGGTTCGGCTACACAGTCTCTGAAGCAGGCACTCGAGATACCGACCTGATGGAAATCAGGGATAGCCACAAGCTCAGTCCCGAGCAAAAAGCACAAGTGGAGCAACATCTGGAAAAACTGGGGACTAAAGAAATGACTGACCTGGAGCGTGCGGATGCGAAGAATTTCGCCAGAAACCTGCGCGAGGAAGTAGCGGAACAAGGGCCCGGCGGGGGGTATATGGACCCTTCAGAACGGGCTCGGGCGGCCATGCTGAACATGTTTGACGAGGATGAGGAAGAGAGGAAGAAGGGGCAAGCAGCCAACGCGATCACTAACTGACAGCTTGTGCAATCCGCCGGGCGATTTTCCATATCGGCCCTGAAGACGAGCCGGCCTGGCCGGCCGGCACCTCGCAGCAGCCCTTCCTCCGCAATCCAGCCTCCACGCTTCCCCGGCCACGTCTCGTGTTTTCTGTTACGTTATTGCTTTTTCACCAGAGTAAATCAGAACCATGACGACAACAAGAACCGGCGGCCAATTACTGGTCGACGCATTGGAGACCCAGGGCACCGACATCATTTTCGGCGTACCCGGAGAAAGTTACCTCGCAGTGCTTGATGCATTGCATGATTCGCGCATCCGCTTCATCACCACCCGCCACGAAGGCGGCGCAGCCAATATGGCGGAAGCGTACGGAAAATTAACCGGCCAACCCGGCATCTGTTTCGTCACGCGCGGCCCGGGTGCAACCAACGCCTCGATCGGCGTGCATACCGCATTTCAGGATTCGACCCCGATGATCCTGTTCATCGGCCAGGTCGGCAATGATTTCATTGAGCGCGAAGCGTTCCAGGAAATCGACTATCGCCGCATGTTCGGCCAGATGGCGAAATGGGTAGCGCAAATCGATCGCGCCGATCGCGTCCCCGAGTATGTCGCGCGCGCCTACCAGGTGGCGACCAGCGGCCGTCCGGGTCCGGTCGTGCTTGCACTGCCGGAAGATATGCTGATCGCGACCGCGGAGGTACTGGATGCAAAGCGCTATGAGCCGGTACAGGCAGCGCCCTCCCCTGCGCAACTTGCACAATTGCGCGACATGCTGGCCGCGGCAAAGCGCCCGGTTGTGCTGCTCGGCGGCGGCGGTTGGAATGCGCCCGCCTGCGACGATATCCGGCGTTTCGCGGAGGCCAACCATTTGCCGGTAACTTGCGCATTCCGCTTTCAGGATCTGCTCGACAACCGCCATCCGCAATACGTCGGCGACGTCGGTATCGGCATCAATCCGAAACTTGCCGCTCGCATCAAGGCTTCCGACCTGGTAATCGCCATCGGTCCACGACTCGGCGAAATGACTACCGGCGGCTATACGCTGATCGAGGCGCCGCGCCCGCAACAGCCACTGGTCCATATCCACACCGGCGCGGAAGAACTCGGCCGGGTCTATCAGGCTGATCTGATGATCAACAGCGGCATGCCGCAAATCGCGTCGGCGCTGGCCAACATGGCTCCGGTCGATGCAAGTGCATGGAAGGACACTGCCACGCAGGCGCGTGCCGAATACGAAGCATGGCAGGAAGAACCGCCGATCTTCAAGGACGGGCAGGCCAAACTCAATCTGTGGCAAGTGGTGAAGACGCTGCAGGCGGCCCTGCCTGCGGACACTGTGCTCACCAACGGCGCCGGCAACTTCGCAACCTGGGGGCATCGCTTCTGGCGTTATGGCGGTTTCAGGACCCAGCTTGCACCGACCTCGGGTGCGATGGGTTACGGCGTGCCTGCGGCTGTTGCAGCGGCCGTGGTTGAACAAAACCGGCGCACCGTGCTTAACTTCGCGGGAGATGGCGATTTCCTGATGAATGGGCAGGAGCTGGCGACCGCCGTGCAGTATGGCGCCGCGGTATTGTTCATCGTTTTCAACAACGGCACCTACGGTACGATACGCATGCACCAGGAACGCGACTACCCGGCGCGGGTGTCCGGCACGCATTTGAAGAACCCGGACTTTGCCGCTCTGGCTCGCGCCTACGGCGCCTTCGGTGAAGTTGTGGATTCGACGGCGGATTTTGCCGCAGCCGTGGAACGTGCCCAGACGCATATGAAGAGCACCGGCCTGCCGGCTCTGATTGAGCTGCGTTACGACGCGAACCTGCTCACACCGAACGCGACATTGGAAACGATCCGGCAGACAGCGTTAAAGGCGCAAGGCAAGAGCTAACCTCAGCGCCATCACAGAAGGGAGTTCCGCAAGGAAGCGGGACTCCCTGTCACCTCAGCAATTCAATAACTTCACGGCCTACGCGCGGTCCAACGCTATTCTCTGCAAAGCGGATTGGGCCAGCAAATGAACGCCGTGCAATCACCACCTCCTCCGTCATTTGCCGACCTCGGACTCAGCGCGCCCGTCATGCAGGCGCTCAACGAAGTCGGCTATGAAACACCGACGCCCATCCAGCAGCAAGCCATCCCGCTCCTGCTGTCCAAACGCGACGTCATCGGCCAGGCACAAACCGGCACCGGCAAGACCGCCGCTTTTGCCCTGCCCATACTGGACAACGTCAATCTTGAAGAGGGAAAAGTACAGGCGCTGGTGCTGACGCCCACGCGCGAACTTGCAATACAGGTGGCAGAAGCTGTTCACAGCTATTCGAAACACCTGGGACGTGTGCGCGTGGTGCCGATATACGGCGGCGATTCCATCCAGAAGCAGATCGCCAAGCTACGCGCCGGTGTGCATGTGGTGGTCGGCACGCCCGGACGCATCATGGATCACCTGCGCCGGGGCACGCTCGATCTCTCCGCAATGAAGATGGTCGTGATGGATGAAGCGGATGAGATGTTGCGCATGGGGTTTATTGACGATGTCGAATGGATACTGGGACAGGCTCCCGATACGCGACAGACCGCGCTGTTCTCGGCGACGATGCCCAATGAAGTGCGCCGGATTGCCGATCGCTACCTGACGGATCCGGCGAACGTCGAGATCAAGCGCAAGACGCTGACCGTGCCGACCATCGAACAGCAGTATGTCAATACGCCAGAGAAGCAAAAGCTGAACGTATTGACGCGCATGCTCGAAACCGAGATTGCGCCGGGCGAGACCGTGATCGTGTTTACCCGCACCAAGTTAGGCGCGGCCGACGTGGCGGACAAGCTGCAGGCACGCGGCTATTCGGCCGAGCCTATGCACGGCGACATGAATCAGGCGCAGCGCGAAATAGTGATTCGCCGCCTGCGCGCAAACCAGGTGGACATTGTGGTGGCGACGGATGTCGCTGCACGCGGACTGGATGTCGAGAATATCGCGCATGTAGTGAACTACGATATGCCGACCGACACGGAATCATATGTACATCGTATCGGACGCACCGGACGCGCGGGACGGTCAGGACGGGCTGTGCTGTTCGTCACGCCGCGTGAAACGCGCATGATGCGCGACATCGAACGTTATACCGGGCAGCGACTGACACCTGCCAAAGTGCCGACCCAGGCCGATGTCTCCGCCCGGCGGATGGAACTGTTCAAGCAAAGCATCCTCAGGACCTTGCAGGAAGACGAGCTGGACACCTATCT
>JBBWZW010000323.1:0-8765 GCA_039649305.1 Burkholderiales bacterium | reverse complement strand
TCCTTGACGAAGTCATGTGCGGCATGGGACGCACCGGCAGCCTGCATGCATGCGAGCAGGAAGGCATCGCGCCCGACCTGATGACCATAGCGAAAGGATTGGGTGGCGGTTACACACCTATCGGTGCAACCCTGGTCGCCGCGCATATCTATGATGCGTTTGCCTCCGGCTCGGGCATGTTCCAGCACGGGCACACCTACAACGGACATCCGCTCGCATGCGCCGCGGCGCTCGCGGTGCAGCGCGTGATCCGGCGAGACGACCTGCTCGAAAACGTTCACGCGCGCGGCCGTCAGCTGGAACAGGCCCTGATCGAACGTTTCGGCGCACACCCGTATGTCGGCGACATACGCGGCCGCGGTTTATTCTGGGGCATCGAGCTGGTTGCAAATCATGAGACGAAACAGCCGTTCGAAGCGGCACAACGAGTGCATGCGCGCATCCGGGCGGCCGCGCTCGAGCGGGGTCTGATGGTTTACCCGATGGGCGGTACGATAGACGGGCGTTCAGGTGATCACGTGCTACTGGCTCCGCCTTTCATTGCCGATGCGGATATCATCGGGCAGATTGTTGATCGGCTTGATGATGCGGTGCATGCTGCGATCGCTGCGGTGGCAATCACGAAATGAGGTTAAGCTAGTGGTCGCGCCGTTCGGTGCCCTATGAAAGAGGGCTTGTCGCCGAACCTGGCCCATGCGTAGGTGCTTTGCACATCGGCGCCGCAGATCCCAACCTACGTCATCGCGCGCGCAAGTGACAGTGGAAGATTCAGGAGTGACAAAGTAGTAGCTTACACACCACCCGCCAAAAAACATGGAGACCAAGCCGTATGCCGCGTATCCCGTATCAACCGTTTGACCTTGCCGAGCCGGCACCGATAGTAAATGCCATCCGCGCGCGCCGCGGCGGCGATTTAATGAACCTCGACCGGATGCTGCTTCACAGTCCCGCGTTTGCCAGGGGCTGGAATGCCTTCCTCGGCGAAGTCCGTACCGGACTGGAGCTGTCACCCAAGCTGCGGGAACTGGCAATGTGCATGGTCGCGGTCCTGAACGGCGCGGAGTATGAGTTTCATCATCATGCGCCGTTGTTCATTAAAGCAGGCGGCACAATGGAACAGGCCGAGGCGTTGCGGTCTTTAGCGAAGCCGGGCGGCGATTTGTCTATGTTCGATGCGGGTGAACGTGCTGCGATTGCGCTCACCGTGGAGATGACTCGCAATGTGGAAGTGAAGGATGCCACGATGGCCGCGGTACGGTTGGCTTTGGAAAACGATCAGCTTGTAGTTGAACTGGTCGGCGTGATCGCGACTTACAACATGGTGTCGCGGTTTTTGGTTGCGCTAGGGGTCGAGCCGGAGTGAGGTCAGGCGCAAGCGGATTTGTCGGTAAACTTCCGCCTCAAACCCTACGGCTCATACCCCGGGATCTCCGTTTCATCCACCTCGTCAATCTGCGCCGGGTCCATGAAGCGCGAGGCGTATTCAAGATACACCTTGCGCCGGATGAACACGTCAAACAGATCCGGATCGATGTGATTCCGAAGGCGGAAACCGCCGAGGATGCGCAGCGATTCGCTCAGGCTTTTTCCTTTTTTGTATGGCCGGTCCTTTGCGGTCAGCGCTTCGAAGATATCGGCGATCGCCATGATCCGCGCCTGCACCGACATCTGCTCGCCGCGCAAACCGCGCGGATAACCTTTGCCATCCATCCGTTCATGATGTCCGCCGGCATACTCGGGCACGTTCTGGAAATGCCTGGGCCAACTTAGCGACTCCAGCATCCTGATGGTGACGGAGATATGGTTGTTGATGATTTCCCGCTCCTGCGGATTGAGCGTTCCGGCGCGGATCGTGAGGTTGGCCACTTCTTCCTCGTCAAGCAGGCTACGTTCCTTTCCGTCTGGTCCGACCCAGCGACGGCGCGCAATGTCGATCACGCGCTGCTGGTCTTCGGGAGACATGCCCTCACTGCCGATATTGGCCCGACGCAGGAAGTCGCGTTCCTCGTCGAGCGTTGCGAATTCCTGCTGCAGCTTTTGCTTCAGCTTTTCAACGCGAACCAGATCGTGCTCCTGGCCACTCTCGTATTGTTCCTTTAACGTCCTGATCTCTGCATCGCGCTTAAGGATTTCGAAGCGCGTATCGACGGTGTGGATGCGATCGACGATGGTTTCGAGTTTGGTCGCCTTTTCCACTACGTGAACCGGTGTAGTGATCTTGCCGCAATCGTGCAGCAAGCCGGCCAGCCAGAGCTGCTTGCGGTCATTCTCGTTCATCGTGAACCCGGCAAGCGGCCCGTCGGGCGTTGCGTGCACCGCCTCTGCGAGCATCATGGTCAGCTCGGGGACGTTCTCGCAATGCCGGCCGGTATGCGGTGATTTTTCATCGATCCCGATATTGATCAGCTTCACGAACGATACGAACAGATCCTCCATTCGCGCGATCAGTTCGCGATTGGTCAGCGCGATTGCAGCCTGCGAAGCAAGCGCCTCGATCAGGCGCTGGTCTGTATCGGTGAACAGTGTGGTCCTGCCCTCACGATCTTTCGCGTTGATGAGTTGCAGCACCCCGATCAGTTCGCCCTCATGATCCTGCATCGGCACGGTGAGGAACGACTGCGAATGATAGTGGTAATGCGCATCGAACTTGAGCATTCCGGAAAAATTGAAAGCATCGGTGCGGTACACATCCGGAATATTGACCGAGCTTCCGCTATTGGCGACATATGCCGCCACCGCATCCATGTTCTTATCCCCGTTCGGCGTCAATAACGGAATGTCGGGGATGTCGATAGCATGACCGCTGGCGCCGCCCTGGTACATGCCGAGGGTATCGTTAATCGAAATGTAGAAGCGCAGGCTCTTCTTGTCGTCGCTGACCCGGTACAAGGTACCGCCGTCGGCGTGAGTGATCTTCTTCGCCGTTCTTAAGATTTTTTCGAGCAGCAGAGAAATGTCACGGTTGGTGCTGAGCTCAACGCTTAGTTCGGTTAGCTGCTCCAGCCTGAGCGCAAGTTCGGTATGGGTAAGATAGGTCATCGGTACAGATTCAAAAAACAAAAACATCGCCGCATGCCAGCGCCTTGAATGCGCGCCCGTCCGCGCCGGCATCGAGTTCTTCCATGATCAGGTCTTCCTGCCCCGGCTTCAGGTGATAGATCAGGAATTCGATTTCCCGGGTCACTGCGCCGATGTCGGCAAGCAGCGCCTGCGGGCAAAAATGCTTCGACCTGGCGGCAAGCTCCGATTCGGAATTGGGAAAGGAGCAATCCACGATGACCTTGCTGATTCTCTTGTCGTCCTCCAGTTCCACCCAGAGATCCGGCGTCGAGCACATGTCGCCGGTAAAAAGGAACCCCGATTCGCTCTGATGCACCATGTAGGCAACCGCGCCGGTGGTATGGTCGACCGGACGGGAGGTAACCATCCTGCCGTCGATGTCGATGGTCGCGCCCGGTGTAAAAGGCGCCAGGCGCAGCACAGGATGATCCGCGCTCGGTATGGACGTGAAGTCGGGCCATAAGGCCCAGTTGAACAGATGCTTTTTCAGCGCAGCGACTACTTGTTCCGTTGCATGCACGACAACGGGACCGTCCCTCCTGCCTAGCACGGTATCGACTAGCATTGCCAGGCCGGCCACATGATCGAGATGGGAATGCGTGAGGAACACATGGTCTATTGCGGCGAGCTGGTCAAGATCGAGATTGGTGATCCCTGTACCGGCATCAAGGAGGATGTCATGGTCCAGTCGCAGGCAGGTCGTATATCGTTCGCGCCCGCCGATACCGCCGGCACATCCGAGTACCTCGAGCTTCATCCCGCATTCCCCCCCTGGTGTTTTCGCACGATTGTAGTCTGATTCCCCGCCTGTAGGGCGTTTCAACCAGCTTAGGTTCCAAGAGTGAAAATTGAGCCAACGTTGATGATACATTTTTGCAACGCGACCTATAACTGCTCGTGATTCGAAAGAGCCTTGATACCAAACGTGCAACATGCGGGACAACATGCAATGAACGCAGACCTGGGGACCTTTCTAAATACCGCCAGCCCGGAAGAGGTAAAAATCCGGCTGAATTTTTTCAAGCAGCTGCAGGCGGTCACCAATAAAATCCATGCGACCAGCAATGTCGATGAAATCATGCTCGACATTCGGTGAAATGCGCGACAAGGAAACGGTTTCAATGGGGATCGAAGCGTTCGCTTACCGGGCATCTGGTGTTCGCGACACTGCACACCAACAGCGCCCCGGAGTCGATCGCGCGCCTGCTCGACATGGGCACCGACATGCTCAAGCGGCGGATCCAGGAACATGGCCCGGTGGCGATCTTGCTGGCGGCGGCGCTTGAGGACGGATGCTGACGCTGAAGATGGATGGTATTGAGAAGGTGCTGTCGCGGATCACGGATATCAAGCAGGTGCGGGCGGTTTGTATCAAGTAAGGGACTGTGGTCAGTACGGCTCCGCTGTGGGTTGGGATGAAATCCCAACGTTCGGAACTTTGCACGTCCTGCGGCTTTTTTTCGACCAAAATTTTGAAATCAACCCCCAGCGACCATCATGCAACGAAGCCATCAGCCATTCGAAGCCCCGAACGTTGGGATTTAATCCCAACCTGCATTCTCCCGGAGCGACCAGCTCCCCTCTTGTGCTTTTAGCCGCGAAACCGATTGATCGCATCCCGCGTTTCAATCGCCACACGCCGCGCCGCCTTCGCGAAATCCTCACCCGCTTTTTCATCCGCCTTCGCATACAAAATCGCACGCGAAGAGTTGATCATCATCCCCGCGCCGCTCGCAGTTTTACCGGCCGCGACCGTCGCCTGAATATCTCCACCCTGTGCGCCGATGCCGGGCACCAGCAATGGCATGTCACCGACGATCTTGCGCACTTCCGCCAGCTCGGCCGGGAAAGTTGCGCCGACCACCAGGCCGCACTGCCCATTGGTATTCCATTTATTCGCGACGAGTTGCGCCACGTGCTGGTAGAGCGGCTTGCCTTCCACCGTCAGGAACTGCAGGTCTGAACCACCCGGGTTGGAAGTGCGGCAAAGGACGATGGCGCCGCGGTCTTTCCATTCGAGGTAAGGCGCGACCGAATCGAAGCCCATGTAGGGATTGACGGTGACGGCGTCGGCGTTGTAACGCTCGAAGGCTTCGCGCGCATATTGCTCGGCGGTGGCGCCAATGTCACCACGCTTCGCATCCAGAACGATCGGGATCTGCGGATATTTTTGCCGCAGGTAGGTGCATATCTCTTCGAGCTGGTCTTCCGCGCGCAAGGCGGCAAAGTAAGCGATCTGCGGCTTGAATGCGCAAGCGACGTCGGCAGTGGCGTCGATGATAGCCTTGCAAAAGCTTGCGATGGCGTCGGATTTTCCCTGCAGGTGAGCAGGGAATTTGGTGATGTCCGGGTCGAGGCCGACGCACAGCAATGAGTTGTTCGCCTTCCACGCGGCGGATAATTTTTCGATGAATGTCACGAATGAAGTTCCTTTTACTGAGAACCTGCAGTACCGGAGGCTCTAAAAAGCACATTGTAACTTGTCGTGCTATCGTTTCGGCATGACCTCCCTCTCACGCCGGCACTGGTTCCTTCTTGTTTTCCTGACCCTCATATGGGGAATCAACTGGCCGATCATGAAGATCGGCGTACTGGATTTTCCGCCGCTTGCCTTCCGTACTTTTTGCCTGTTCGGCGGTTTGCCCATCGTCTGGATGGCCAGCCGGATGCAGGGGATTTCACTGGCTATTCCGAAAGGTCATTTGAAACACCTCGTCAGGCTTACCCTGCCGAACATGCTGATCTGGAATGTATGCGTCATCCTCGGCATAAAAATGCTGTCGTCGGGCCGGGCGGCCATCCTCGGCTATACGATGCCGGTATGGGCGATGCTGTTCGGCCTGTTCCTGTTTGCCGAGCGCCCGACACGCGCCGCCTGGTTTGGGGTCGGCTGCGCGCTGGCAGGAGCGATGTTGTTGCTGTCGAGCGAATTTTCCGCGATGACAGGCAAGCCGTTCGGCAGCCTGTTGGTGCTGGTCGGCGCCGCTGCCTGGGGTTATGGCACGGTCATCATGAAGCGCACCCAGCTGGAAATACCCACCCTTGCGCTGACTTTCTGGATGATGGCGTTGTCGGGATCGGTCCTCGGCATCGGGTCGATGCTGTTTGAAACCACGGCATGGCGCGTGCCGACGGGCAGCGAATGGTTTGCCATCGGTTATAACGCGGTGCTGGTGTTCGGCCTTTGCCAGGCGGTCTGGTTCGGGCTGGCTCGCAGCCTGCCGCCGGTTGCTTCCACCCTGTCGGTGATGATGATCCCGGTGCTCGGGGTCTTCTCCGGCGCATTTATTTTGGGTGAGACCCCGCACTGGCAGGACTATGCGGCAACGGTCCTGATTTTGGTCGGGATGAGCACAGTACTGTTGAAACCGCGAACTATCGTCCATAAATGACATCAGCATTGAGAACAGTTCGTATCGTTTCCCACAACAATTTATTAGAGGAAATCAAATGAAGACATCGCTGAATTGGCTGAGGCTGGTGACCATGGCGGCCCTTATCTCTACGCTGAGCGCATGTGGATACAACGAGTTCCAGTCGAAAGACGAAGCCGTGAAAGCGGCATGGGGCGAAGTGGTTAACCAGTACCAGCGCCGCGCCGACCTGATCCCGAACCTGGTCAATACCGTCAAGGGGTATGCCTCGCACGAAAGGGAAACCCTGGAAGCGGTGACCAGGGCGCGCGCCGCCGCTACCAGCTTCCAGATTACGCCGGAAGTACTCAACAACCCGGAAGCCTTCAAGAAGTTCCAGCAGGTGCAAGGCGAACTTTCATCGGCGCTGTCGCGCCTCATGGCGGTATCCGAAAATTATCCGCAGCTGAAAGCCGACACCAGTTTCCGCGATCTCCAGTCACAGCTCGAGGGCACCGAAAACCGGATCACTGTCGCGCGCCAGCGATACATCCAGTCCGTTGCGGACTACAACGTCCTGGCACGCAGTTTCCCGACCAACCTCACCGCAAAGATGTTCAATTACGAGGTCAGGCCGTCTTTCACCGTGGAGAATGAAAAAGCGATATCCAATGCACCCGCAGTGAATTTCGGGAAGTAGCCGATCAATGGCAGAGTTCCGTTATATATTCGCGCTGGCGCTTGCCCTCTTCATGACGGCGGCGCAGGCGCAGAATTTCACGCCCATCCCGCCGTTGCAGGCGCGGGTCACCGACACCGTCGGCATGTTGAGCGAGGACCAGCGCCACAAACTGGAAAACGTGCTGAAGGACTACGAGGAGCGTACCGGCAGCCAGATCGCTGTCCTGCTGGTGGGAAAAACCGAACCGGAAGCGATCGAGCAATACAGTATCCGGGTCGCCGACAAATGGAAGCTCGGGCGCAAAGGGGTAGACGACGGCGTCATCCTGGTCGTCGCCCGGGATAATCCGCCGGCATTTCGGCGGCTGCGCATCGAAGCCGGGCGCGGCGTCCAGGGCAGCCTCACCGACGCCCAATCGAAACGCATCCTGCAGGACGTGATCGCGCCGCATTTCCGCCAGAATGATTTCTACGGTGGCCTGGTAGCGGGCGTGTCCGCAATCACCAGTTTGCTCGACAAGGAACAGCTGCCGGCCGCGGAGAGGCAAAGCGCCCCGCCGCCGGAGGACAGCGGGATCTTCGGTAACAGCCTGATCCTCTTTATCGTAGTCATGGCGCTGTTCATGATGGTGTCGCGAGGACGTTCCGCGCGCCGCTACCGCCATAGTCACAGCGACTGGGGCCGCTCAGCCGGCGTAATCCTTGGCGGCGCAATTGGGAGCGGTGGCTTCGGCGGCAGGTCGGGCGGCGGATTTTCGGGAGGTGGTGGATTTTCCGGCGGCGGCGGCGGATTCGACGGCGGCGGCGCATCGGGGGATTGGTGATGAAACGACTTTCGCGCCTGATCAGGCACCTTCGTACCTCTGCCGCCGATGGCCGGCGGGCGTTTCCTCCATCGGCGCTCAAAGCGATCGAAACCGCAATCACCGAAGGCGAATCCCGGCATCGTGCCGAGGTGCGGATGATTGTCGAACCGTCCCTCGCCCTGCAAGCTGCATGGAGCGGCGTCTCACCACGTGACCGCGCACGCGAATTGTTCATCCACTATGGCGTCTGGGACACGGAAGAAAACTGCGGCGTATTGGTGTATGTGAACCTTGCCGACCACAAGGTCGAGATCGTGGCTGATCGCGGCGTCGGCAAAGCGATTACCGCCGGGGAGTGGCAAGCGGTCTGCCGCACGATGACACAAGGATTCGCCGAAGGCAGGTACGAAGAAAGTGCGCTTGCCGCGTTGCGCGAGTTGAATGCGCTATTGCAGGCGCGTTTTCCGGATGACGGCGCAACGCACAACCAGCTTTCGAATCGACCGGTTGTTCTGTAGGTTGGGATGCAATCCCAACATTCAAAACCATGCACGACTGACGGCTTCCCTATGCGGAAGCCCGTCGCTTAGCATAGGCCTGTCTGTTGGGATTAGGCACCGCGCAGGGATAAGTTGGGCAATTTGGCGGCCGTCGCGGGATGCGGTGCAATGCATGAGGAGGAGCCATAGCGAGCGATGGCGACGACGAGCAACACGTTCGCAAGAAAAAAGAAGAACAGGCTCTCTGCAACGCGCCCGCTAGAGCGGTTTCAGCCTGACTGTACCAGGCGAGCCCGAGGCGATTTGCCTGCGGAACAAGGCGCGTCGACGCGACATGGCGGTGCCATGGCAAGGAGACGCAACGC
>JBBWZW010000266.1:0-16481 GCA_039649305.1 Burkholderiales bacterium | reverse complement strand
CGGCGTGCGGCTTAATGCAATCGGGCCCGGGGAGATTCCAACCGAGGGCATGAGCAAGCGGTTGAATCCGGGTGAAGCGCCAGGTGCGCGATCAGCGGCGATTAATCCGATGGGACGCGCCGGCAAGATGGAAGAATTGCAGAACCTGGCGACGTTCCTGATGGCTGATGGGTGTGACTGGCTGAATGGTCAGGCGATCATGATGGACGGCGGGGGACATCTTGCTACCGGCGGCAATTTCTATGAATTGCGGTCGTGGTCGGAGCAGCAGTGGACTGAGGCGCGGGAACGGATTGAGGCGCAGAATAAGAAGGATCGGGCGCAGCGGACAGTGTGAATGGTCAGGTTGGGATTAGCACTCGCGTATACGGCAAATCGCAATATGCGACGGCACACCAGGTTGGGATGTTAATCCCAACATTCACCCTCCGCACAACGGCTGGTTTTTATCTGTGTGTGAATGTTGGGATTAACATCCCAACCTACGTCCATCCGATTTTAGCTTGAATGCCAATAGCAACGTCAATCCCGATCGTTGGTCTCCGTCACAATGCGTATCCCCGACATCAACCTCGGCACATCGCATCCGCGGAAATTAGCACCCGCGTACACGGCAAATCGCAATATGCGACGGACGTAGGTTGGGATGTAATCCCAACATTCACCCTCCGCACAACGGCTGGCTTTTATCTGGGTGTGAATGTTGGGATTAAACATCCCAACCTACGTCCATCCGATTTTAGCTTGAATGCCATTAGCAACGTCAATCCCGATCGAACAACGCTTCGCCGATGACTTCTGCCGCGCCCGCACGCACTAGCTGCGCAATCGCCCACTGCGCCAGCTCCGACTCCGGCTTATTGAGAAAGCGCCTATTGGTCTCCGTGACAATGCGTATCCCCGACATCAACCGCGGCACATCGGCCAACAATATCTTCCGCTTATCGAGCAGCAAAAACTTCAACAACACCTTCACCGCATTCTGCGCATTCCGCACCGGATCCGCGATAAAAAAATCAATCCGCGAAAACGCGGTATCGAGCGCCTTGCCGACATCGGTGAAAGGCGCGCCATGCCCGGGAATCACCAACCTCACATCAAGCGACGAAATCAACTCCAGCGTGGCCCGCGTTTCCGCAAAACCGGACTCGCCATCCAGCTCCGGAAATATCACACCAAATCCGTTCTCCCATAGCGCATCCGCGGAAATCAGGATGCGCTGATCGGGACAGTAAAGAATCAGCGAATGGGGATCGTGCCCCGGTGCGCCCAAAACCTGCCAGCTCATGTCGCCCAAGGTGAGTACATCGCCCGGCGCGATCGTATCGTCGAAACCGAACCGGTCGCACTGCTGACCGGTCGCGGCGTAAGAGAGCGCATCTTCATCCCACACGCGCACCTTCTCGGCTTCCGACGCGGGTATCGTGGTGCGGCATGCGTATCTACGCTGCAGGGTCGCGTTGCCGCCGCAGTGATCAGAGTGCAAATGCGTGTTGACCAGCCGGTCGAGGCGCCGGCCTTGCAGCGCATGCGCCACCAGCGCCAGCGTTTGCGGTGCATGGGTTACGTAACCGCTATCGACGAGGGCGGTCTCGTTGCGTCCGGTGAAGAGGATATTGTTCGACGACAGCCAACCGCGTTCGAACACCTGCATGGAAGCGGGTAATTTAACCATGGTCATGGCCTCCCCTCCGCTGCCTGATCTGCTTCCATATCGCGCGTTTCGCCTCGTTCGTTGCCTGGCTCCATAGCGCGATTTCTCCTATCGTGCGGGAACAACCGTCACACAGCCCGGTTTCAGGATGCATTTTGCACACATTGATGCATGGCGACGGGACATCGCCTGAATCGAGATCCGGATCGAAATCCTTCATGTCATTTTGCATCGTACTGCTCGACACGCAACGCGACATCGGCCACCGGCGCTCCGGTCATTGCCAGCAATTGCTGCGGCGTCAGGTTGAACACCGCATGCGGATGTCCGGCAGCGGCCCATATGCTGTCCAGCTTCATCAAGTCTTCGTCGACCAGCATCACCGTCTTGCCGACATGGCCGATCGGACACACCCCGCCGATGGCATATCCGATCCGCTCCCTTACAAACTTGGCATCCGCCTTTCCGAGTTCTCCGACGATCGAGGCGACTTTCTTTTCGTCGACGCGATTGGCGCCGCTCGCCACCACCATCACGGCAGCGTCATCGGATTTGCGGCGGAAGACAATCGACTTGGCGATTTCGGCGACGGTGCAGCCGAGACCGGCGGCAGCTTCGGCGGAAGTCTTGCCGGTTTCCGTGAGCATGACGACTGGTTGGTCATGGCCCAGGGCGCTAAGCAGGTCGGCGACGCGTTGTGCGGTGTCGGGTAGATTCATATGTCCGGATGTTCTTGTCTGAATTCATAAGGCCAAAATCGATTTGACGCGTTCACGCAGCACGGGCAGGACGTCGCGCTCGAACCAGCTATTGCTCATCCACCAGGACTGGTTGCGCGGGCTTGGGTGTGGAAGGGGCAAATACTTCGGCAGATACTCCTCCCATGCTGCCACCGTCTCGGTCAACGTGCTTTTGCAATTTTGCTTTAAAAAGAATTCCTGCGCGTGGCGCCCGATAAGCAGCGTAAGTTCGACACGCGGCAATGCCGCCAGCAGCGGCTGATGCCACAGCGGCGCGCATTCGCGACGAGGCGGGAGATCGCCGCTCTTGCCCTTGCCAGGATAGCAAAATGCGGTGGGGACTATGGCGACTTGCTGCTCATCATAAAAAACGTCAGGTGAAACATTCAGCCATTCACGCAGGCGCTTGCCGGACGGGTCGTTCCAGGGGATGCCACTGTCATGGACCCGCCGGCCCGGCGCCTGTCCCACTATCAGAAGCTTAGCTCCCTTACCCGCTTGTACGACTGGCCTCGGCCCATGCGGCAGGTTCGCTGCGCAAACCTGGCAGGCGCGAATTTCCGTCAACAGATGAGGAAGATTCGGACGTTTTGCACTGACCACAACCGCTCTCTGACAGATTTGTTATGCCGCCTGCCGCTTCACCGCAATTGCATTGCCTGCACGGCTTACCGCTTTGCGTCCCAGATGCGTCGAGATGAACTGCCCGGCATCGACCACCGCATTCAGATCGATCCCGGTTTCAATTCCCAAGCCCTGCATCAGGTACAGCACGTCTTCTGTCGACACATTGCCGGTCGCGCCTTTCGCATAGGGGCAACCGCCGAGGCCGGCGACCGATGAATGGAAAATCGAGATGCCGACTTCCATGCTGGCGTAGATATTCGCCAAAGCCTGGCCATAGGTGTCGTGGAAGTGCCCGGACAGGCGCTCAATCGGGAATTCCGTCGCGGCACGCTCAATGATCGCTTGCGTCTTGCGCGGCGTGGCGACGCCGATGGTGTCGGCGATGTCGATCTCGTCGCAGCCGATATCACGCAGGCGCCGCACCACGTCAGCCACGCTGTCTGCGGATACTTCGCCTTGATAGGGGCACCCGAGCGCGCAGCTCACCGCGCCGCGCAAAAGCAATCCGTGCTGCTTGGTGGCTTGCGCGACCTCACGGAAGCGTTCGATGGATTCAGCGATCGAGCAATTGATGTTCTTCTGCGAGAACGCTTCCGATGCTGCGCCGAAGATCACGATCTCATCAGCTTTGGCGGCGAGCGCCGCTTCGAAGCCTTTCATGTTTGGCACCAGCACCGAATACACCACGCCTGGTTTGCGCGTGATTCCAGCCATCACGTCGGCCGACGTTGCCATCTGCGGCACCCATTTCGGTGAGACGAAGGATGCCGCTTCGATGTTCGGAAATCCGGCTTCTGTCAGGCGATTAACCAGCTCTATCTTGACGTCGGCAGGGATGGTTTCCTTTTCGTTTTGCAGGCCGTCGCGCGGGCCAACTTCGACGATTTTTACTTTTTTGGGTAGTGCCATGATTGAGTCTCCTTGACTTATGGTAGCAGTCTGTCACGGGAAAACATTCCGCTGACGGTGGACAACTCCCCCGCTCCGCGCCCCAGGGTTTGGCTTGCAAGCCAAACCGGCTGCGGCAGCACGAACCTGTGGTTCGCGAAGCCCTGCCTCGACCCGCTTGCGGGAGAGGCCACTAGCGTTCACGCGGCCTTGAACGCTAACAGCTGCGCGCCTTCCGCGACCTGATCGCCAACTGCATACAGCAAATCTTCCACCACGCCATCAGCTGGCGCGGCGATGGTGTGCTCCATTTTCATTGCTTCCATGATCAGCAAGGGTGTGCCTTTTTCGACAGTTTTGCCTTTGTCGATGAGGACCGCCACGATCTTGCCGGGCATCGGTGCGGTGAGGCGGCCGCCTTCCGCTTCCGCTTCGCCAGCGTGGGCCATCGGATCGGTATAGGTCAACGCAGTGTGCGCACCCGCGTGGAAGACATGGAACATTTCGCCATCGCGCACGACAGTGCCTCGCACTGTCGCACCACTGAGTTTGATGACGAGATCCTTTCCTTGCTGCTGGATCACGGTCATCGGCGACGCGGCATCGCCATACTGAAGTGACCAGCCGTTGTCCTGATATCCGACAGTGACGGGACAAGCGCCCGACTCGTCGGCGAAATTGAGTTGTCGTTGCAACGCGCTGTTCATACGCCAACCACTAGGGTTACCCCAGGGGTCGTTGGAGGCCGCGGTTGCTTTTCTTTCGGACGTCAGCAACGATGCGACAGCCAATGCGAGGATCTGCTTAGACGCCTTTTGCGCAGGTGGAAATAAATCCCCGTGATGACGTTCGATCAAGCCGGTATCGAGCTCAGCATTCGAAAACGGCCGGCTTTCGATCAGACGCTTCAGGAAGGCGATGTTGTTGGCGAGGCCGACGACCTGATATTCGGATAAGGCTTGCGACATGTGCGCCAGCGCTTCAGCGCGATCGTTGCCCCACACGATGAGCTTCGCGATCATCGGGTCGTAATAGGGGGAAATCGTATCGTTCTCGCGCACACCTGAATCAATCCGCATTGCAGAGGGCACGCCCGGCACGCCGCCGGGTTCAAAGGCCACCGCCTGTGGCGTACGCACGTGCCGCAAAGTCCCGATCGACGGCAGGAAGCCTTTCTCCGGATTCTCCGCATAAATTCGCGCCTCGATCGAATGACCGTGTATCGCCAGTTCGGCCTGCTTCTTCGGTAACGGCTCGCCGGACGCAACACGCAGCTGCCATTCGACCAAGTCGAGACCGGTAATCATTTCGGTGACCGGATGCTCAACCTGCAGGCGGGTGTTCATTTCCATGAAATAAAACGAGCCGTCCTGATTGGCGATGAACTCAACCGTACCGGCCCCCACATAGCCAACCGCCTTCGCCGCGGCAACCGCGGCTTCACCCATTGCTTTGCGGCGCTCCGGCGTCATGCCCGGCGCTGGTGCTTCTTCCAGCACTTTCTGATGGCGTCGCTGCACCGAGCAATCGCGCTCGAACAGGTACACGCAATCGCCTTGCGTATCCGCGAACACCTGGATCTCGATGTGGCGCGGCTGCGTCAGGTATTTTTCCGCCAGCACCTTGTCGTCGCCGAAACTGTTGATTGCTTCGCGTTTGCACGATGCCAGAGCGGCTTTGAAGTCGTCGCTCTTTTCGACGATGCGCATGCCTTTTCCGCCGCCCCCGGCGCTGGCTTTGAGCAGGACCGGATAACCGATCTTGTCCGCCTGCTCCTGCAGGAAATCAGGGTCCTGCGTATCGCCGTGATAACCGGGGACGAGTGGCACCCCGGCCTTCTCCATCAGCGCCTTCGCGGCCGACTTCGAACCCATCGCGCGGATGGCCGATGCGGGTGGACCGATGAACACCAGGCCGGCCTTTGCACAGGCCTCTGCAAAATCTTCATTCTCGGAAAGGAAGCCGTAACCGGGGTGGATCGCCTGGGCGCCGGTTGCGAGGGCTGCTTCGATGATTTTGTCGGCGCGCAGGTAGCTTTCCTTCGCCGGCGGCGGGCCGATCAGTACCGATTCGTCGCACACGGCAACGTGCTTGGCGTTGGCGTCCGCTTCTGAATACACCGCGACGGTTTTGATGCCCATGCGGTGTGCGGTTGCGGCTACGCGGCAGGCGATTTCGCCGCGGTTGGCTATGAGGATTTTGGCGAACAAGGCGTCTCCTTGGTTTTCTTCTGGGGGTCGAAACCTGCGTTACCTTATTAAGAACGGAGCACAGGGTTGCAAGCCTGCGCCGTTCCACGGGCGGACAGCATGCTGTCCGAAACCCCCGCTCCACCCCCCTGCAGGAGGAAGGAGTTCCTACCGATTTTAGTTACTCCGTCACATCACACTTCGCATCGTGCACGGTATGCCGCGTGGTCAACCCAAGCTTCTCCAACAACGCCCGATCCGCATCCGCATCCGGATTCCCGGTCGTCAGCAACTTGTCACCGTAGAAAATAGAATTAGCCCCAGCCAGGAAGCACATAGCCTGCACCGCCTCGCCCAATTCGCGGCGACCGGCCGACAAGCGAACCCGCGCCGTGGGCATCGTAATCCGCGCCACAGCGATCGTGCGCACGAATTCCAGCGGATCGAGCTGCTCGGTACCATGCAACGGCGTCCCCTTCACCTGCACCAGGTGATTCACCGGCACCGATTCCGGATACGGATCCAGATTAGCCAGCTGCGCCACCAACCCCGCGCGCTGCAAACGCGATTCACCCATGCCGACGATGCCACCCGAGCACACCTTGATGCCCGCATTGCGCACGCGGCCGAGCGTATCGATCCGGTTCTGGTAATCGCGAGTGGTGATGATGTTTTCGTAAAATTCCGGAGCGGTGTCGAGGTTGTGGTTGTAATAATCCAGTCCCGCATTCTTCAGTCGCTGCGCCTGTCCTTCACCCAGCATGCCGAGCGTCGCGCAGGTTTCCAGCCCGAGCGCTTTCACTTCGCGCACCATTTCTTCCACATGCTCGAGATCGCGGTCCTTCGGTTCGCGCCATGCTGCGCCCATGCAGAAGCGGGTCGCGCCATGGGCCTTGGCTTCACGTGCTGCTTCGAGCACCGTGTCGAGCGGCAGGATTTTTTGCGCGGTGACACCGGTGTCGTAACGTGCCGCTTGCGGGCAATAGCCGCAATCTTCCGGACAGCCCCCGGTCTTGATCGACAGCAGGGTCGCGAGTTCGACTTCGGACGGATTGAAATTTTCGCGATGCACTTGTTGCGCGCGATACATCAAATCGCTGAACGGCAGATTGAACAACGCCAGTACTTCTTCGACTTGCCAGGCACTAGCCGTGGGCGCGACGTTGGCGGCAGCGGGGGCGGACGGGTAAAACGAAATCGGTTGCGACGACATAAACAACTTCCTTTGAATCAAAGTGAATCAGTGCGTTTGCCGGGCCAGCCAGGCAAACATGAAAAATCGAGATGCGCAGCCGCGGCGGCAGGCAACGCAGCCGGCAATCTCGGCACGCAGCCGAGTAGCGGAGCGGGCAGGCGCTCGGTCAATGCGGTGATGTTGTCCATTCCATAACGCATGTCCAGATCGACAACATTCGCCACCCATCCGGCAAACACGAGTCCGCGCGAGGCGATTGCTTCGGCAGTCAGCAGCGCATGATTGATGCAGCCGAGCCGCAAGCCGACCACCATCACTACCGGCAACCCGAGCTGCTGCGCGAGGTCGGCAGTATCGTAGCGATCTGACAACGGAACGCGAAATCCACCTACGCCTTCGACCACGACCGCATCGGCCATCCCGGCAACGCGATCATAACAGGAGCGGATATGCTCCATATCGATGGTCACGCCTTCCTGCGCCGCGACGATGTGGGGCGCAGCCGGTTCACGTAACAGGTAAGGCGTGGAGAGCTCCGGCGGCACGGCGACATTCGCCGCAGCGGCGATCCGGTCCGCGTCTTCGTTATGCCAGGCGCCGTCGCGCAACTCCGCACCTGCGGCGACCGGCTTCATGCCCGCCGCGCGCACGCCTTGCTGCGCCAACGCATACAGCATCGCGCTGGATATCAGCGTCTTGCCAATCTCGGTGTCGGTGCCGGTAATGAAATAAGCAGTTTGATTCTTCATGCTCGTTCCAACTTGTTCAAGGCGGAGGTCAGTTGACGCACCTCTTCCGCCGTATGCGCCGCCGACAGAGTCACGCGCAGACGCGCGGTATCGGCCGGCACGGTTGGCGGCCTGATGGCCGGCACCCACAGTCCTTGCTCTTGAAGAGCTGCCGCTACGCGCAGGGCTTCATCATTGCGGCCGATGACCACAGGCTGGACCGCGGTTTCGGACGGCAACAGCTGCCAGCGTTTCAATTTCAGTTCATCTTGCAGTTGCGCGATCAGCGCCTGCAAATGTGCGCGCCGTGCCGCGCCCTCTTCGCCGCTGATCAGGTCGATGCTGGCCAACAACGCGTGCGCCAGAGCCGGAGCGGCGGCCGTGGTGTAGATGTACGGACGCGCACGTTGCACCAGCCATTCGATCACGGTCTCATGCGCGGCGACGAAGGCGCCGCCGACGCCAGCCGCTTTTCCGAGCGTGCCCATGTAGACCAGGTACGGCGAGCGCAGTCCGAAATGTTCCAGCGCGCCGCGTCCGTTCGCTCCCATCACGCCGAATCCGTGCGCATCGTCGACCACCAGCCATGCGCCGTATTGTTCGCATAGCGCGAGGATCTGCGGCAACGGAGCGAGGTCTCCGTCCATGCTGAATACGCTGTCGGTGACGACCAGCTTGTTCTTCGCCTTGCTGGCGGCAAGCATGGCGGCCAGCGCTTCGACGTCGCCATGCGGATAAACCTGCACGGCGCCGCGAGCAAGACGTGCGCCGTCGATCAGCGATGCATGATTGAGCGATTCCGAAAAAATATCCGCTTCACGTCCGCCCAGCGCGGTCAGCATGGCGAGGTTGGCCATGTAGCCAGTGCAGAAATAGAGCGCGTCGGGCGACTCCAGGTGCGGCGACATGAATTCGGCAAGCCGTTCTTCCAGCAACGCATGCGCGCGCGAATGGCCGCTGATCAGATGTGATGCGCCACTGCCAACGCCATAGCGCGTCGCGCCTTCACGCATCGCCTCAATCAGCCGCGGATGTGCGGCAAGGCCGAGATAATCGTTGCTGCAAAACGCGAGCATGGCGCGGCCGTCAACCTGCGCGCGTGGCGCGCATGGCGTATCGACCACGCGGCGCCGACGACGCAGGCTTTGTGCGTCGAGCTGCTGCAGTTCGCGGTTTAGTGTGTTTAATAATTCCATTGTCAAATCACTTGTTCGAATACGATGCGCGTGCGGGCTGCGAGTCCTGCGATCTCGTCATCGTCCAGCACATAGGGCGGCATCAGGTATACCGTGCGGCCGATCGGGCGCAACAGCAATTCCTGCTGGAGCGCCGCGGTGAAGAAGCGGCGAGAGAACGTCGGGTCATCCACCTGCGCATCGAACGCCCAGATCATGCCGCGCTGGCGGAAGTGGCGCACTTTCGGGTGTTCGGCCAGCGGCGCCAATGCGGCGGTCATGCGTGTCGCGCGGGTGCGGTTGCGATTGATGACATCGTCCTCTTCAAAAATAGCGAGGGTTGCCAGCGCTGCGCGGCAGGCCAGCGGATTGCCGGTATAGGAATGCGAATGCAGGAACCCGCGCGTCACATCGGCGTCGTAAAACGCCTGGTAAATCTTATCGGTCGTCATGACCAGTGACAGCGACAGATAGCCGCCGCTGATGCCTTTGTACAAGCAGATGAAATCAGGCCAGATCGCTGCCTGCTCGCACGCGAAAAAGGTTCCGGTGCGACCGCAGCCGACCGCGATTTCATCGGCGATCAGATGCACCTGGTAGCGGTCGCACAATTCGCGTACCCGATTGAGATAGACCGGATCGTGCATGACCATGCCGGCCGCACATTGCACCAGCGGCTCGACTATCACCGCCGCGATTTGGCCGGCGCGTTCCTGCAGCAGGGTTTCCAGTTCATGCGCTGCACGCAGCGCCACATCGACCGATGATTCGCCCTCCTCCGCGTTGCGCGCATCCGGCGTTGCAACCACGTGTGCGCTACGCAGCAGCGGGCCGTAGGCATCGCGGAACAAGGGGACGTCGGTCACTTGCAGCGCGCCTATCGTTTCGCCGTGGTAGCTGCCCTTCAGGCACACGAACTCTTGCTTTTCACTTTGGCCGCTGTTGCGCCAGTAGTGAAAGCTCATCTTGAGCGCGATCTCGACTGCCGACGCGCCATCCGACGCGTAGAAGCAGTGGCCGAGCGCATGCCCGGTGCGGGCCGAGAGTTGCTCGGATAATGCGATCACCGGTTCGTGGGTGAAGCCGGCCAGCATCGCGTGTTCCAGCTTGTCGAGCTGGTCCTTGATCTCGGTGTTGATGCGTGGATTCGCATGGCCGAACAGGTTCACCCACCACGAACTTATCGCGTCCATGTAACGCTTGCCGTTAACGTCAAACAGCCAAGCTCCGCGGCCGTGACTGACTGGTATCAGCGGTACGGTTTCGTGGTGCTGCATTTGCGTGCATGGATGCCAGACGCTGCGCAGGCTGCGGGCTACCCAATCGGAATCTTTAACTGAATTCAAAACTGCTCCACATTTATTAGGTGCCCGATAGGGCTCCTTCCCGCTGGCGGGGGAAGGGACTCTCTAAGCGAGCCACCCCGGTTTGCGCTTCTCCAAAAACGACTTCACACCCTCACGCCCCTCATCCGAAGCCCGAATATCAGCAATCCGATCCACCGTATCCGCAACCAACGCATCCGTAACCGGCACCCCAGCCACATCCCGCACCAGCCTCTTCGCCTCCCGCACCGCATTAGGACTATTCCCAGCCAGCGCACTGACAATCTCATCAACGGCCGCATCCAGCGCACCATCCGCCACCACCTGATGCACAAACCCAACCCGGTAAGCCTCCTGCGCGGAAAACCGTTCAGCAGTCAAAAAATACCGCCGCGCAGCATTCTCACCCATAGCTTTAATCACGTAAGGCGAGATTGTCGCAGGTATAAGTCCGAGCCTCACCTCACTGAGGCAAAAATTTGCTTTCTTGGCTGCAACGGCGATATCGCAAGCGGCTACCAGCCCCATCCCGCCCGCATAGCAATCACCTTGTACTTTTGCAACGACCGGTTTCGGACAGTCATAAATAACTCGCAACATTTCCCCCAGTTGCGCCGCGTCCGCACGGTTTTCATCGTGCGTGTAACCGGCCATTTTTTTCATCCAGTTGAGATCGGCGCCGGCGCAGAATGCAGGGCCCCGCGCGGCCAGAATGATAGCGCGGATGCTGTCGTCCGCGCCCAGCTCCCGAAAAGCCTGCGTGATTTCCGCGATCGCGGTTTCGTTGAATGCATTGCGCACATCGGGCCGGTTCAGCGTGACCGTCCCCACCCTGTGTTCGCTTGTTACTTCGAGTGTCGAGTAGCTCATGATCACATCCTGAAGACGCCAAACCTGGTTTCGGGTATCGGCGCATTCAGCGATGCGCTCAACCCAAGGCCCAGCACCATCCGGGTATCCGCAGGATCGATGATCCCGTCGTCCCATAAACGTGCGGACGCGTAATAAGGATGCCCCTGGTGCTCATACTGGTCGCGGATCGGCTGCTTGAACGCCTGCTCTTCTTCGGCGCTCCATGAGCCGCCCTTGCCCTCAATGCCATCGCGCTTCACGGTAGCGAGCACACTGGCCGCCTGGTCACCGCCCATCACTGAAATGCGGGCATTCGGCCACATCCACAAAAAGCGCGGTGAGAAGGCGCGACCGCACATGCCGTAATTTCCGGCGCCAAAACTGCCGCCGATGATAACGGTAAATTTTGGTACCGCCGCAGTCGATACCGCCGTCACCATCTTGGCGCCGTTGCGCGCGATGCCTTCATTCTCGTATTTACGCCCGACCATGAAGCCGGTGATGTTTTGCAAAAAAACTAACGGTATCTTGCGTTGGCAGCACAACTCGATGAAGTGCGTTCCCTTCAACGCCGATTCGGAAAACAGGATGCCGTTGTTGGCGATGATGCCGACCGGCATACCGAGAATATGCGCAAAGCCGCATACCAGCGTGGTGCCGTAACGCGACTTGAACTCATCGAATGCGCTGCCATCCACTATGCGCGCGATCACCTCGCGTACATCGAAAGGCTTGCGGGTGTCGGTCGGAATCGCGCCGTACAGTTCCTGCGGCGGATATTTTGGATCGACTGGTTCCCGCAGCACCAGTTGCTGTGGTTTCGTGCGGTTCAGGTTCGATACGATGGTGCGTGCGAGAGACAAGGCGTGCAAGTCGTTCTGCGCAAGATGGTCCACCACGCCCGACAAACGTGTATGCACATCGCCGCCGCCGAGGTCTTCGGCGGACACGACTTCACCGGTCGCCGCTTTCACCAGCGGAGGGCCGCCGAGGAAAATCGTGCCCTGCTCCTTGACGATGATCGATTCATCGCTCATGGCAGGCACGTAAGCGCCACCCGCGGTGCAGGACCCCATCACCACCGCGACTTGAGGAATCCCTTTGGCCGAAAGGTTCGCCTGGTTATAGAAGATACGGCCGAAGTGATCGCGGTCGGGGAAGACGTCGTCCTGGTTCGGCAAATTGGCGCCGCCGCTGTCGACCAGGTAAATGCAGGGCAGGTTGTTCTGATCGGCGATTTCCTGCGCGCGCAAATGCTTCTTTACCGTCATCGGATAGTAGGTGCCGCCCTTCACCGTCGCATCGTTGCAGACGATCACGCACTCCTGCCCGGCAACGCGGCCGATGCCGGTGATGATGCCGGCCGAGGGCGCCGCATTCTGATACATCTCGTAAGCGGCAAGCTGAGAGAATTCGAGAAAGGGCGTGCCGGGATCGAGCAGCGCCTGCACCCGGTCCCGCGGCAGCAGCTTACCGCGCGCCGTATGTTTGTTGCGCGCGTCATCGCCGCCACCTGACGCGATTTTTTCCACCTTCTCTTTCAGGTCATCCACCAGCTTCTGCATGGCGGATACGTTGGCCTTGAAATCCTCCGAACGAACATTTAATTTTGATTCGAGTATGGTCATTGCCTCTCCGGAAAACTGCCATCAACGTAATACCAGCGTCCTTCTTCCCGCACGAAGCGGCTGATTTCATGCATGCGATGCGCGCGACCGCCGACCTTGTAGCGCGCAACGAATTCGACCGTCGCCTCATCACCGACCGGCACATGTTTGCGCACTTCGAGGCCGAGCCACTTCGCACCGTCGTCTTCCGCAAACACCGCCTCGGGCCGGGTGCTGGCATGCCAGGTGGCTTTCAGGTACGGTTCATTGCGCAGCGTGTAAGCGGCGTACCGGGAGCGCATCAGTTCCTCGGCACTCTGCGGCACCTGGCCGTCATCAATAAAGCGACCGCAGCATTGTGCATAGGCGCGACCGCCGCATGGGCATTCCTTTGAATTTCGAGTCATCCTGCTTCTTTTTTTGGTTTGCTTTCCTTGATTGCTATCGGCGCGCCGGCCGCTTTCCACGCGGTGAATCCACCGTCAATGTGTGCGACCCGTTCCATCCCCATGTCCTGCACCGCCTTCGTGGCCAGAGCGCTGCGCCAGCCTGCCGCGCAAAAGAAGATGAATTCCTTGTTCTCGCCAAACACCGGTTTGAAATACGGCGAGTCCGGATCGACCCAGAATTCGATCATGCCGCGCGGCGCGGGGAACGCGCCCGGGATAACGCCCTCGCGTTCCAGTTCACGCACGTCGCGCACGTCGACAAACTGCACATTCGGGTCGCCAAGCTTCGCTTTGGCTTCGTCCACCGAATAGGTCTTCACCTGCGCCATCGCTTCATCCACCAGTGACTTGTAGCCCTTTTTCATCGGCATGCGGCTCTCCTCAGATTTTCCCGTTTTTCAGGTATTCCTCGATCTGGTAAAAACGATCGAATCCCCAGAACGGTTCGCCATCGACGATGGTAAATGGCGATCCGAATACGCCGAGGCCCATGGCCGTATCCATTTCCTTTTTCATGCGCTCCTTGACGGGCTCGCTGTTCGCAGCTTCGGTGACCGTGGCTGCATCGAGGCCCACCGCGGCAACGACCGACGCCACGCTTTCCGTCACGCTGATGTTGAGTCCCTCGAAAAAGTAGGCGCGGTAGACCGCCTTCGCAAACTCCACCGCCAGGTCGTCGCCGTGCGCCTGCCGGATCCACAGCATCGCGCGCGCGGCGAACTGGGTCGGCAATGGAAACGTATCGGGCCGCTGGTACGGAATGCCATGGAACCGGGCGGTACGATCGAAGTCATGGAACGCGTATTTTCCCTTCATCGGCGCTTGTGTCAGCGGTATCCCGCCGGTCGTCTTGAATACCACTCCCAAAAGAAGTGGATGCCACTTCACCGTGCGGCCATATTTAGCCGCGAGCGCTTCAATGCGGGTCGATGCGAAATAGCCGTACGGCGATGAAAAATCAAAGTAGAAATCAATGTGGCGATTCATGGTTCTCCCTGAGGGTTTTCAGGCTAATGCCCGGCCGATCAAAATTTTCTGGATGTCGCTGGTGCCTTCGTAAATCTGGCACACCCGCACATCGCGATAGATGCGCTCCACCGGAAAGTCGCTGACGTAACCGTAGCCGCCGTGGATCTGGATCGCATCGGAGCAGACGCGCTCCGCCATTTCGCTTGCAAACAGTTTCGCCATTGCTGCCTCTTTCAGGCATGGCTTGCCGGCATCTTTCATGCTCGCGGCATGCTGGATCAATTGGCGCGCCGCTTCGATCTGCGTCGCCATGTCGGACAGTCTGAACTGCACCGCCTGATGCTCGAATATGGGCTTGCCGAAACTGGTGCGCTCCTTCGAGTAGGCCAGCGCCGCTTCAAACGCGGCGCGTGCCATGCCGACCGCCTGCGAGGCGATGCCGATGCGCCCGCCCTCCAGGCCGGACAACGCAACCTTGTAGCCCTGCCCTTCCTCGCCGATCAGGTTCCTGGCCGGGATGCGGCAATTCTCGAACAGGATCTGGGCGGTGTCGGAGGAATGCTGGCCAAGTTTGTCTTCGAGACGCGCGACAATATAGCCGGGCGTGTTGGTCGGCACCCAGAAGGCGCTGATGCCTTTCTTGCCCGCCTCCTTGTCGGTGACCGCCATCACTATCGCGACGTCTGCATATTTGCCGCTGGTGATGAATTGCTTGACGCCGTTCAGCACGTATTGATCGCCGTCGCGGGTAGCGGTGGTTCGCAATGCAGATGCATCGCTGCCGACATGCGGCTCGGTCAGGCAGAACGCGCCGAGCATGTCGCCTCGCGCCAGAGGCTTCAGCCATTCTTCTTTTTGCTGCGCGTTTGCATACATCATTGCGATGCTGCATACCGGGCAATTATTGACCGAGATGACGGTGGAGGTGCCGCCGTCGCCTGCCGCGATTTCTTCCAGCACCAATGCGAGGGAGACGTAGTCGAGGCCCGCTCCGCCGAGTTCTTCCGGCACCACGACGCCGAAAGCGCCGAGGGCCGCGAGGCCCTTCAGCTCTTCCGCCGGGAAGTGGTGTTCCTTGTCCCAACGGGCAGCATTGGGGGCCAGGCGTTCGCGAGAAAAGGTGCGCAACGCTTCGCGGATCATTTCGTGTTGTTCTGACAGGACCATTGTTTTTCAAGTTCTCCCATGCTTAAGCGTGAAGACGCGGTTACGCCAACGCCCCTCTCCCGCATGCGGGTCGCATGCGGGAGAGGGGCGTCAAGTTCTCACCAGGCCAACTGCCGCCCTGCGTAATTCCGAAACGTCCCCGTATCCGCAATCGTCAGCATCGCCACGACGCTCAGCATTCCAGTCACACTTTCATCCACCCCGATGGTCGCACTAGGCCCGCCCATGTCAGTACGCACCCATCCCGGTGACATCGCTATAAACGTGGCTTTCGGATAATCAGTCACTGCGCTCTTTACCGTCATGTTCAGCGCCGCCTTCGATGCACGATACACCCAGCCTTCGCTCGATCCTGATTCGCCGATGCTGCCCATGCCGCTGGTGATGAACATGAACTTGCCGCCTGCGGCTTCCACCATTGGCGCCACCATGGGTATCAATTGCATGGCGCCCAGCACATTGGGATGCATGACCGTGTCGAAATCATCCACGGTAGGCGCAACCTTCGCGCCATCAGTCGGACCATATACCCCGGCGACATATACGGCCAGGTCGACTTTGGCGCCATCGAGGCGCCAGCCGAGTCCTGCCAGCGATTCGGGCCGGGCTACATCCAGCTTGATTGCCTCGGCGCCTTCAGTTTGCAACGCCGCGATCGATGCATCGTCACGCGCGGTTGCGGTGACCTTCCAGGCATCAGCCAATAACTGGCGCACGAACTCGCGGCCGATGCCGCGCGATGCGCCGATAACTAGAGCGGTAGGCATGGTGCGCCTCTTTCATTTTTCGTCTGTGGAACTTCTACTATCTAAAACCATCCCCTCCCCTTAAAGCATCCCGTAGGTTGGGATGCTAATCCCAACATCTCAGCATGCAACGGAGCCGTCAGTCGTACAGGGTCCGGCGTGTTGGGATT
>JBBWZW010000219.1:0-3584 GCA_039649305.1 Burkholderiales bacterium | reverse complement strand
GCGTGATCCTGACATTGGCTGCACGCTGGAACAGTTCGGAGCCAAGGTGAGGCGTAGTGCCATTGCCAGGCGAGCTGAAGAAGATTTTTCCTTCATTCTTCTTCGCATAGGTAATGAACTCCGGCAGCGTCTTCGCCTCCACCGTCGAGTTGACCACGACGACGGAAGGCATATCGGCGACCAGTGTCACTGGCACGAAACCGTTCACCGGATCGAAGCTGAGCTTCGAATAAATACTGCCGTTGATGGTCAGGATGCCCGCCGAGGTCATCAGCAGCGTGTAACCGTCCGGGGCCGATTTGGCCACAAAATCAGCACCGATATTGCCGCCCGCTCCCGGCCTGTTCTCGACGACGACTGTTGCGCCCATGGACTTCGACAGCTTGTCGCCGACCAGGCGGGCCAGCACGTCGGCGACACCTCCGGGTGCGAACGGTGCGATCAGCTTGATCGGTTTGTTCGGATAGCTTTGGGCCGAAGCCGGTCCGGCCAGCACTGTGCCGATCGCAAAGACGGCCAGCGCGGCCGTCGCTTTCATCTTCAGTCTCATGTCTCCTCCGTTGTATATTGGTATAACTTGTGATCTTCAGGCTACTTCAATCTCCACCAGTATGGGCACCGGAGAGCTTAATGCCTTAACCAGGGTCTCGCGCAGCATTTCAGCGGAATCCACCCGCACCGCATCGCAGCCCTGCCCCTTCGCCAGTGCCACGAAATCAATGTCGGGCAAGTCGGTGCCTTCCAGCTTGTCGCCCGGCGCGAAGCCGAACACAGGCGCGAATTCCTGCAGCGCGGCATAGCGCCGGTTCTTCAGGATGATGAAGGTAATCGGCAATTTCATTTGCGCCGCGCTCCACAGTCCCTGGATCGAATACATGCTGGAACCGTCACCGATCAAACCGATCACCTTTGCTTCCGGCTTGGCCATCGCGACCCCGACCGCTGCCGGCAAACCGTAGCCGAGCCCGCCGCTGCACATAGTGTAGAAGGTCTCGCTATGCAGGATAGGCAGGTAGTTGTGCATCACGGGACGCGAACTCGGGGCCTCTTCGACGATGATGTCCTCGGGTTTGCGTACCTCGGCCAGGGTCTGCAGCACGTATGCGACTGACATCCGCGCGCCCTCTGCAGGAGGCTCGGCAACGGGGCGCGCCGCTCTTGGCGCAGGAATCGGGCGCGGCTTGGGAGCTTTGCGGGCAAGCAGGTCGAGCACGGAAAGGCGTATGCTGCCGACGGCCGCCGTGCCTACAGGCGCCCATGCGGCGATGTTCGGATCCTCAATCAGCTGACACAGCGTAGCGCCGGCCGGCAAATACGGACCGCTGCCTTCTACATGGTAGGTGAACGCAGGAGCGCCGATGACCATGACCAGGTCATGCCCACCAAGCAGGCCCACCATTTTTTCGCGCATGGCAGGCAAGAAGCCTGCGAACAGCGGGTGGTCTTCCGGGAAACCGCAGCGTCCCGACATAGGCGCGACAAAAACACGCGCGTTGTGCCTTTCAGCGAGCTGCACGACCTCGTCCCATGCGTTGCCGCGGTCAACCGCCGCACCAACGACAAAGGCAGGCCGTACGCTGCCATCGAGCGCCGCGCCGATCCGGTCGAGGACCAACGGCTCGGGCCGCGATTCGGTGCTGACCACGCGATGCGTTACCAGCGAGGAGGGCTTTTCCCAATCGTCCGAGGGAACTGATACCAGCACCGGTCCACGCGGTTCCTGCATGGCGATGTAGTAGGCACGGGCAATGGCCAGCGGCACATCTTCCGCGCGTGCCGGCTCGCAGCTCCATTTGACATAGGGCTTGGGCAGCTCGGTCGCCTGGTTCGAGAACAGGAACGGGTCGAAAGGCAGGATCGAGCGCGCCTGCTGGCCCGCGGTAATGACCAGCGGCGTGCGGTTTTTGTAGGCGGTGAAGATATTGCCCATTGCGTTGCCGACGCCGGCAGCGGAATGCAGATTGACGAAGGCGGCGTTGCGAGTGCCCTGTGCATAGCCATCGGCCATGCCTACCACCACTGCCTCACTCAGGCCAAGCACGTAGCGAAAATCTTCCGGGAAGTTCAGGAATAGCCCGAGCTCGGTGGAGCCGGGGTTTCCGAAGATCGATGTCATGTCAAACCTGCGCAGCAGGTCGACGACGGCGTCGCGGACAGTGACGTCGGTGCCCGCAGGTTTCGGGGCGCTGGTAAACGACATTCAAGAGCTCCTGCAATGAAAGGGCTAAGTATTGCCAATTTCTTCTTGCCGCAGAATTGCTTTTTCTGGCTCAAGGCATTACATTTCGGTATGACTTTCGACGGACGACAGATCTCGGCTTTCCTTGCTATCGTGACGCACGGTAGCCTCGGACGCGCTGCCGAGACCCTACACATCACGCAGCCCGCGCTCAGCCGGATCATCAAACGGCTTGAATCCCAGGTCGGCGCGGCGCTCTTTGAACGCAATTCAAAGGGGATGCTGCTGACGCCGATAGGCGAAGCCTTGCTGCCGCGCGCCACGTTGTTGCAGCGCGAGTCTGCGCACGCCCTTGAAGACATCAATTCGATGCGCGGGCTCGCCAAAGGCACGATCAAGGTGGGTTCGGTCGGCAGCGTGGCCAGCCTGATCCTGCCGTTGGCGATCGACCGGGTGCTCACCCGTTGGCCCAACCTGAGGGTGGAAGTAATCGAGGGCGTGTGGGACCGTCTGGCAGACGCGCTAGTGAAGTACGAAATCGATCTTGCGCTAAATGTGTCCATGCCCGACAGCGACGAGATTTGCGCAATAACCGACTGCAGCTGGGAAGACAACAGTTGTGTAGTCGCCTCCCCGACCCATCCATTGAGACAACAAGCCGACCTGACGCTGCGCGACACGCTCGACTACCGATGGGCCACCATGCCTCGCGGCACCGCGCCCTTCGAACACATGCGCGAGCTATTCAACGCGCACGGATTGGGACTGCCCAACGTCATGGTTGAAACGCGTTCGATCGTTGTGCTCAAGGGACTGGTCACCCGGGCCGACTTTCTCGGCTGGATGCCGCAGCCGATGTACGACGCGGAAAGCAAGGCGCATATGTTTGACGCGCTCCCTATCGACGGGCTTGAGGCGAGGCGCCGGCTGACTGCCTTCCGCCGTCGACAGGGTATATTGCCGGCGCCTGCGGTGAAGCTGGTTGATGAATTGCGGCGGATTACCGAGCAGGTGCGCGGTTGACCGTCACAGCACCTTACGATCGACCGGATTTGGGGGCCGTAGGTCGAAATAACAATTCCAACATTCGCACCATGCATGACGGAAGGCTCTTTTGCGGAGGCCGGAACGTTGGGATTTCATCCCAACCTACATCCTCAGCAAATTTGGGGTGATCGTCGCAGCTCGCTATGTTCAGGGTGCGCCATGCGCACCCCACATTCCTACCGGGACAACGTCCCCTGATACGACAGCACCTCATGCAGGGACTGCACCGCAGCCGCGCCCTCCCCCACAGCGGTCGCCACGCGCTTGATCGAATTACTCCGGACATCGCCCACCGCAAATATCCCCGGCCGATTCGTCTCCAGAAAATACGGCGCGCGTTCGAGTTTCCAACACCCCG
>JBBWZW010000198.1:0-5102 GCA_039649305.1 Burkholderiales bacterium | reverse complement strand
CGGCTGCAAAACATCCGAAAAGTTTTGTTTCTCTGGACGATGCCGACCATCTTCTAACTCAAAGAAATGATGCAGTTTATGCTGCGAACATGATTGCTGTATGGAGCGAACGATATATTACGTCGAGTGTTACTGGCAGCGACTCAGTCAATGGTAGCTGACGGGCGCTTATCGCAATCGGATGTCGGAGCCGCGGCACGGTAGAAGCGAATTCGCAGTTGGGATTTGCCGCCGACGATTGGCCGCACGGCATATCCTGAAAAAGGCGGCTCGCCCATGGCTCCAACAATAAGATCGGCACGTCTCGTATACAGGGCATCCCACGTACCACCTAAGACTTCGTGCGAGAAGTGAAACCAGACTTAATTCGCAAAATCTGGGCGTCTATGCAAGTTTAAGAAAGAAGTCGTTGTAAGAAGCACGTTTCGGATTTTCCACAGAAAGCGCTTGTGGTCAGGAAAGGAGGACTATGACGTGAGCGTTCAACTTAATCACACCATCGTCTGGTGCAGCGATAAGGAGATGTCGGCAATATTCCTCACCGATGTCTTGGGCCTGCCCGGACCCAGCCGATTTGGACCATTCCTGGTCGTCCAACTCGACAATGATGTCTCGCTCGACTTTTACGAGACCGATGCCGAAATTTACTCTCAGCACTATGCCTTCCTGATAAGCGAAGAGGACTTTGACCATATCTTTGCTCGCATCAGAGGGCGGGCTCTCCAATACTGGGCCGACCCCGGCAAGCGCCGTGCCGGCGAAATCAACCGCAACGATGGTGGCCGCGGGCTGTACTTCGAGGACCCCGACGGTCATCTGCTAGAGATAATCACCCGGCCATACGGCAGCAGCGTGTAACGCTGCAGTCCAATAGCGTTCCGCCGTCTCGCCTTGCTTCACTATAGCGATCTGGTGGCTGAACTTGGGCGCTGAATGCCCGCTTCCTGCAGATGGGACTGGCCGTTTTAATCGGGCTCCGTTTTAGTCAGATGTCGAACGTCCGGTAAAGCTTGAAAGTAGCCATCCAACAGCATGGGCCAAAAGGCTGCTATTGGCCGGGGCCTGTCGGTTGGTCGCGAAGTCAACTGACTGCTTCCGCTGCAAAGCAGACCTTCACGACATCAACCTGACCGGCGGCTTTGGGTCGGTCTATGACATTGATTTACGTCTCAGTTTGCGGCCAAATAGCTGCCAGTTGATTGTTCAATGTCGTAGGTCTGCTTCGACTGAATTCGGACGTTCCGATTGATCACGAAACAGCGCCAGGAAAAATCACCTGCTTTGCAGTTCTGGTAGCCAGTTTTCCGCGCCTCGTCGGGCTTAAGGCACCGCGCAGGAATAAGTTGGTCAATTTTGATGGCCGTAGCGGGCGCGTTGCTGAGTTGCTCGTCGTCGCCATAGCTCGCTATGGCTCCTCCTCCCGCCTTGCACCGCATCCCGCGACGGCCGCCAAATTGCCCAACTTATCCCTGCGCGGTGCCTAAGGTCCACCGTAAAAACAAATTTTTCAGGATGCCCAATACTGTTTAGCTTTCTAAGCTTTATTAATCGAAACCAAAAGCACTGCTGCAGCCGCCCCAATAATTGCGGAGATAACTGCTGAGGCAAGCGCTCCAATTTTCGGCCTGAGTATGAAATATAAGCCGACCGTGATTAGCCCGCCAACGAGGCCAAGCAGCTTGGTAATGACGATTCCAATAACTGCCGGCACAAGGATGCTGTACAACTTCCCGCTGGCGGATGGCTTTTCGTTGGTTGTTGGTCTTGCTTTGGGATTGTCCATTTGACTCATTTCAATCTTAATTCGTTTGACCATTTTTCTTGTGCTGTTACCTGGTGCCGCATCAAGTCCCTGTCAATGTGGCAATGCGTTTATAGCGGCGACGATTGTATGAGTGGCAACTCGATTTGTCTATGCGAAGCGATCAATCTTTGCAGATATCCCGCCGAATACGGCGTTCGCCTGGCGAAGGATTAGGACAAGCTGTCCGTATTCGTGGCGTTGAATTTCAAGTGCCGGTGCGCTCGCATATAGTCTGTCGAGGCCTTTGCATGAGATGGGCAAAAGCGGATCGCCAAGTCACTGACTTGCACTTCCTACTTGTTTTCCTACTCCTCCGCGATATAATTGCGGCCTCATTTATGCCATGAAATGGTCACCGAGAGTGGCACAGATTCGCTAGAGCAGGACCAAAACGAATGTTCATGCGGATAGCGACGTGAACTACTAACCCTCTGCTTTTTTCGATTCTGATTGAACCTGCACATGACGCGAGCATTACCGCGTACAAATTTTCACAGTTCAAAACTCGTTCGTTGCCTCGCTGACCTGGCCATTGCAGATGCTGTCGATCCCGGAAATGCATTTGCAGAACAACTGGGCCTGTGGATTCACTTTGCCGACGCAATCACGCTGTCCGCTGTGCATGCCGACAGCATTGCAAACCTGCCAGTAATGCAGCCCGAAGCGCAATGCGCCGTGCGTGCTGCCGCCAGTGTCGAATTCGATCGGATACAGGCCATCTTGGTGAATTCGATCATGAAGAGTTGCTCGCCCAACTCGGGTAAGACACACATAAAGCTGCCCACACCAAAACTTGAGATGCCGACGGATCTCGGGGAGGCTTACGCGCCGTATGGTCGATTCTATGAAGCGCATCAACGCGACATGGAACTAAGCATTCAGCCCCTGAGGATCAATGTCCGGGAAGCGCTTGCAAAGGCGTCACCACGGCTCAATAAACTTGCCGACCTGGACGAGACGCTTGAAAAGATACTGCGTGATCGCGAAAGTAAATTGCTCTCGAAGGTGCCGGTTCTTCTTAAAAAACGTTTTGAGCACTTGTTCAAAGCACATCGGCAGAAGCTTATTGATACTCAGCAGTCAGACAACCCTGCCGATTGGACGCAAGCGGGAGGTTGGCTGACGCGCTTTTGCAATGACATGCAAATGCTGCTGCTGGCTGAAATGGATCTTCGCTTGCAACCGACGATGGGGCTCATCGAAGCGTTCGATAACAAGATAAACAATAAACAATGAATAGACATTTATTTACAGTCGCCTTCTTTCTAGGCGCACTTGCGGTCGTTTGGGTGGGCGTGGGGTTTATCCATTCCAGTTTTCTGGCGCTGGTGATGACGTCTATCATTGGCGCAGTTTATGTGTTTGGCGCGTTCGAACTACGTCAGTTTCGTCAGGCAACATCCGAACTCGAAGCCGCTCTGGCGGCGATTCCTGAAAACCTCACAGACCTCGGTGACTGGCTGGTCACCGTGCATGTTTCATTGCAAAATCAGGTGCGTTTGCGCATCGAAGGCGAACGTGTCGGCTTGCCCGGCCCCGCCCTCACGCCGTACCTGGTCGGGCTACTAGTGATGTTGGGGATGCTCGGTACGTTTCTGGGAATGGTCGTCACACTCAATGGTGCAGTCTTTGCATTGGATAAAACGACCGATCTTCAGGCGATCCGCTCTGCGCTTGCGGTGCCTATCATGGGATTGGGGCTGGCGTTTGGCACCTCAGTGGCAGGGGTTGCCGCATCGGCGATGCTGGGCTTGATGTCGGCACTCAGCCGACGCGAAAGAATGCTGACAGCGCAGTTGTTGGATACCAGAATTGCCACGGTATTTCGCCGCTTTTCAGTCACGCATCAGCGTCAGGAAACCTTCAAGGCGCTGCAGTTGCAATCTCAGGCCTTGCCTGAGGTGGTCGATAAATTGCAGGCGATGATGGCGCAGATGGAGGGCATGAGCCAACATCTGAACCAGCGCTTGCTCAGCAATCAAGAAGGCTTTCACAGCGATGTCAAAGGCGTATATACCGATCTGGCATGCTCAGTAGACAAATCCTTGCGCGAGAGCTTGAGCAAGAGCGCACATGTTGCCGGCGAAAGTATCAAACCCGTGGTCGAGGCTGCGATGAGCGGGATCGCACATGAAGCGAAGTTGATGCACGAACGCATGGCCGATACAGTGCAGATGCAACTCGAGGGGCTTTCTGCGCGGTTCAGCGTTACCGCCACCACCGTGGCCGATACCTGGACCGCGGCACTCAGGAGCCACGAACAGGCAAGCGCGGGCATCGTCACGGGTGTGGGACGTTCATTGGATGCGTTCAACCAAACATTCGAGCAGCGTTCAGGCGCCCTCGTGGCCACAGTTGGAGAGGCCTACGCTAACCTGCAGACCGATCAGGCAGCGCGCGACAAACAGCGACAGCAAGTGTGGACGCAGTCGTTGGAAACAATAGCCGCGGCGCTCACTCACGAATTACAACAAACGAGCGCGCAAACGCTTTCTCAGCAGCAGAAAATATGCAACACCTTGACCCAGACCGCGCAAGACATCACCGAACATGCGCGGACCAGCGCCAGCAACACGTTAGTTGAAACCACGCGCCTGATCACTTGCGCTGAAGACATGATGCGCTCCCGCATCGCCTCTGAAGCGCACTGGATCGAACAGCATCACGAACGCATGGATCAACTGGCCGGCGTGTTACGTACCGAACTCGGCGCGCTCAAAGATGAAGAAGCCTTGCGTGGCAATGCAGCGGTTGAACGGCTGGGGCAATTGCAAACTGAGGTGACAAATCATTTGACAACCCTGGGCGCCGCGCTGGAAGAACCGATGGCGCGACTCATACAAACGGCCTCGGAAGCGCCACGCGCTGCGGCAGAAGTTATCGGGCAATTACGCCAGCAAATCTCCGGCAGTGTTACGCGCGACAACGAATTGCTCGAGGAACGCAGTCGCATTATGGAAACACTCAATGCACTGCTCAATGCGATCAATCATGCTTCTCTTGAACAGCGCTCCGTGATCGATTCCCTGGTGGCCTCCTCCGCAGCGGCTCTCAATGCTGCCGGCAGCGCGTTTTCAGACAATGTTGCCACCGAAGCCGCCAAGCTCTCCGATAGTGCCGCACACGTCACCAGCAGCGCTGTCGAAGTATCGAGCCTTAGCGAAGCCTTTAGTTTTGCTGTGCACTCGTTCAACGAAGCCAATGAAAAACTGATCGTCAACCTGCAGCGCATCGAAGGCGCGATGGACAAATCCATGTCGAGAAGCGACGAACAACTCGCCTATTACGTGGCCCAGGC
>JBBWZW010000253.1:0-6351 GCA_039649305.1 Burkholderiales bacterium | reverse complement strand
ATGCCGCGACGTTATCTACCAAGGGCAACTACATTGCCATGGTGGAGTCGGGCGACAAACGGATCGAACTGAACTGCGTCTCAAAGCGCAGCCTCGGCGGCTTTGGAAAAAAATATCCGGTCGATCGGGACGGCTCATACATCGAGCGCGTCGGCGTGGATGAATCGGGGAAATACGGCATCGACCGAGTCACCGCTAAGTGCGAGGTCGGCGCGGTATGCGACATCGGCGTGGGTGGCCTTGTGCGCTACGACGCCTCCGGCAACGAAGTGTGGGCACGGCTGTTGGCAGTTCGCGATAAAAAGACCCGGGGACATCCAACGTACCGCCTGCCTGATATTTACAAGATCGACGACACCAATTTCAGCGGCGCCACGCTTCTGTCCGACGGCACTCTGGTGCTGAGCTACCAGGACCACATAGCGCTTCGCTTCAACTTAAAAAATGGTTCGTTGCTTTCCGCCCACCCGGACGTTAGCGTGGTCGACCTTTCCGCTTGGGCCCAGCTGAAAAAGATGATGTACGACCGTGCATTCGGCGACACGCGCGCATGCGATGGCGCTCGCCCCGAGAACTATAGCGCAGCACGGCAACCGTGCGGGCAACCGGAAGTGGAGCTGTACTTCTACACGCTCCGTGCTTACTTGTTTCCAGTTAAATAAAGCTATCTTTTGGACAGGTGCATCTAGGCCGCTTGTGAGCTTGCCCTTATTTTATTATTCCACTATTATCGAATTATGGAAACAAACAAGGTTATTACGGCTCTCGCGGCCCTGGCCCAGGAATCACGCCTGGCCGTATTCCGGCTTCTCGTGCAAGCCGGCCCGGAAGGCATGCCTGCCACGAAAATTGCCGAGGCTTTGGAAATAGCCCCATCTTCGCTGTCATTCCACCTCAAGGAACTGACGCATGCGGAAATGGTTGTCCAGAAAAAAGCCGGCCGCTCCCTCATCTATTCCGCAAACTTCGCGACGATGAATGGACTCGTTGGTTTTCTGACTGAAAACTGTTGCGGCGGGAACGCCTGCTCTCCCGTTCGCATTTCCGATTGTTCCAACGAAGGAGCCTGCTCATGAAACGCTTGCACGTACATGTATCGGTCGACAATCTGGCCGACAGCATCAAGTTCTACTCCGGTATGTTTGCGGCCGAGCCGACAGTAGCAAAGTCGGACTACGCAAAATGGCAGCTCGAAGACCCGCGGATGAACTTCGCCATTTCCCGGCATGGTGCGAAAGTGGGGTTGGACCATCTGGGCATCCAGGTTGAATCCGATGCTGAACTGTCCGAAATGCAGTCGCGCCTGGATCACCTGCAGCCGGGTGTTAAAAAGGAGGAGGGCGCAGCATGCTGCTATGCGCGGTCTGACAAATACTGGTTGACCGATCCCTCCGGCATCGCCTGGGAAACATTTCATACGCTCGAATCGATCCCGGTATATGGCGTCCCGAAGCGTGCCGCGGCTGCACCGATTCCCGTCAATATCCCGGTGACGCAAGCGAAGAACAACGAAACGGCAAGCTGTGCGCCGACCTCTTCAAAACAAGGCTCGTCCTGCTGTTGACGCGGAAGAGACTCGCTGAACCGTTTTCTACACTGACCAATTAGTAATGACTACTGCACATACGACCGCGGTCGCCGGCGGCGCTGCGCCCGCCATCGGATTCTTCGAGCGTTACCTGACGGTCTGGGTGGCGCTATGCATCGTTGCCGGCATAGTGCTGGGCCGCGCATTTCCCGGTTTCTTCCAGATCGTCGCACGGCTCGAAGTGGCGAAGGTGAATATTCCGGTCGGGATCCTGATCTGGGTGATGATCATCCCGATGCTCATCAAGATCGATTTCGGTGCGCTTTCACAGGTGAAGAGCCAATGGCGGGGCATAGGCGTGACGCTGTTCATCAACTGGCTGGTAAAACCTTTTTCGATGGCGTTCCTCGGATGGCTGTTCATTCGGCATGTGTTTGCCGACTGGCTGCCTGCGGACCAGCACGACAGCTATATCGCGGGATTGATTTTGCTGGCGGCAGCACCTTGCACTGCGATGGTATTCGTGTGGAGCCAGCTGTGCAAAGGTGATCCGTACTTCACGCTGTCGCAAGTCGCTTTGAATGACTCCATCATGATCGTCGCCTTTGCCCCGCTGGTGGCCATGCTGTTGGGGATAGCCTCGATCACGGTGCCATGGGAGACACTGATCACGTCGGTTGGCCTGTACATCATTATTCCGGTGATACTTGCGCAATTGATTCGCAAGGCGTTGTTGAAAAAAAGCGAAGCAGCACTCGAACGTGCGGTGATGAAGCTCGGCCCGTACTCGATATCCGCGCTGCTGCTGACGCTGGTCCTGCTGTTCGCATTCCAGGGCGAAGCCATTACGAGGAAGCCGCTGATCATTGCGTTGCTGGCGGTGCCCATCCTTATCCAGGTGTTCCTCAATTCAGGATTGGCATACCTGCTGAACCGCAAACTCAGGGTGCCGCATTGCGTCGCTGGTCCGTCCAGCCTGATTGGCGCCTCCAATTTTTTCGAACTCGCGGTGGCTACGGCAATCAGCTTGTTCGGCTTGCAGTCCGGCGCGGCATTGGCAACCGTGGTCGGAGTGCTGATCGAGGTGCCGGTGATGCTGCTCGTCGTCGGTATCGTGAACCGTTCTCAACGTTGGTACGAAGCAAAGATATAAGGACAAAAATGAACATCACTATCTATCACAACCAAAACTGCGGCACGTCGCGCAATACGCTCGCATTGATTCGCAATACCGGCGTCGAACCCGAGGTGATTGAATACCTGAAGCATCCGCCGACGCGCGAAGTGCTCAAGGACCTGATCGCGAAAGCCGGATTGACGGTGCGGCAGGCGATCCGGGAAAAGGGAACCCCATATGCGGAGCTCGGTCTCGACAACCCGGCATTGACCGAGGACCAGTTGCTGGACGCAATGCTCGCCCATCCGATCCTGATCAACCGGCCGTTCGTCGTCACACCGAACGGAGTGCGGCTGTGCCGGCCCTCGGAACTGGTGCTCGATATCCTCCCGTTGCCGCAGAAGGGCGCGTTCACCAAGGAAGATGGGGAAGTCGTTATTGATGCCAACGGTAAAAGGATAATCGCCAATGGCTGAGCGGTTTGCGGATTTGCCCAACATTAGTGCTCCGCACCTCGATGTGCCTACGCTGGACAAGCTCGACCCGGCGAGAGTGTCGACACATCCGCCGCGCATCCTCTTGCTGTATGGCTCGCTGCGCGAGAAGTCGTATAGCAAGCTGCTGACGCTCGAAGCGGAGCGCCTGCTGCAGCAGTTCGGCGCTGAGACCCGTGTGTTCGACCCGCATGGTTTGCCGATGGTCGACAGCGTTCCCGCCGACCATCCGAAGGTGCAGGAACTGCGCAAACTGTCGGAGTGGTCAGAGGGCCAGGTATGGTGCAGCCCGGAACGGCACGGCACCGTGACCGGCATATTCAAGTCGCAGATCGATTGGCTGCCGCTCGAAATAGGCGGCGTCCGGCCGACGCAAGGGCGTACGCTGGCCGTGATGCAGGTCTCCGGCGGATCACAATCGTTCAATGCGGTGAATGCGTTACGCGTGCTCGGGCGCTGGATGCGGATGGTGACCATTCCGAATCAATCGTCGGTTGCGAAGGCGTATCAGGAATTCGATGACAGCGGCCGCATGAAGCCATCTGCCTATTACGAGCGCCTCGTGGATGTGATGGAAGAGCTCTACAAGTTCACCTTGCTCGTGCGTGACCGCTCGGACTACCTGACCAGCCGGTACAGTGAGCGCAAGGAAGCGATGCCGAATCTGGCGACGACGCTGGCCGCTGCGGCGATGACGCATGAAACCAGTCAGGATGAGACCAGAGACGAGTCGGAGTAGCGAAGCTGCGCGTATCTTTCAATGGCATTCCCCGCTATGCGTGCCAAGGTTGACCGGTGCATTTTCTGTACTGGCCAGGCTTTGTAGTATCCCGCAGTCTTTCGCTGCCTGCGCCATGTGACACTGGCTCCGCAATGTTTGCAGCTGAACCTGCAACGCTTGCAATTCTGCGATAGGCACCGCGCAGGGATAAGTTGGGCAATTTGGCGGCCGTCGCGGGATGCGGTGCAAGGCGTGAGGAGGAGCCATCGCGAGCTAGGGCGACGACGAGCAACGCAGCAACGCGCCCGCTACGGCCAGCAAAATTGACCAACTTATTCCTGCGCGGTGCCATACGTCGCGCGACATGCCCAATATGCTGGTCCAGCACCAGGTTGACTTCTTCACAGTTGTCTTCCGGCGCGTCCCGAAACCGCAGCAAGCTGCGAATCTCATCCAGCGTCATGTCCAACGATCGGCAGTGGCGGATAAACTGCAGCCGTTCCACATGCGCGTCCCCATACAATCGGTAATTGCTTTGCGAACGCGCCGGCGCCGGTAACAGACCTTCCTGCTCGTAATAACGAATCGTCTCGACCGGACAATCGGTGCGCTTTCCCAAGTCTCCAATCTTCAAATTGCCCGACATGACTGCTCCTTCCAATTTCAACCTGAAACTTGCGCTTGACCCTCTAGCTACTAGAGGGTATCTAATAGCAATATAACGTAAAGGAGCGCACCATGTCGGATTGCTGCAGCGGAGTATGCTCCGCAGAAAAACCGCCGGTCGATCCGAAATATCGCCGGATCCTTTGGATCGCTTTATTCGTCAATGCCGCGATGTTCGCGGTGGAGCTGGCCGGCGGCTGGCGGGCCGGTTCGGTGTCGCTATTGGCCGACGCGGTCGACTTTTTCGGTGATGCGGCCAACTATGGCTTGTCCCTCTTCGTGCTCGCCCTTGCCCCGATCTGGCGCTCGCGTGCGGCGCTGGTCAAGGGACTATCCATGGGCGGCTACGGCCTCTTCGTGTTGGGCGCGACGCTCTGGAACCTGATGCGCGGTGTCGTGCCGGACCACTCGACCATGGGTTTCATCGGTGCGCTGGCGCTGCTGGCGAACCTGTCCGTGGCGGTGCTGCTGTTTGCCTACCGTAACGGCGACGCCAATATGCGATCGGTCTGGCTCTGCACCCGTAATGATGCAATCGGCAACATTGCGGTGCTGATCGCGGCCCTCGGCGTATTTGGCGCCGGCGCCGGCTGGCCGGACATTGTTGTCGCTACCATCATGGGCGTATTGGGATTGACTGCAGCACGCACGGTGATTGTGCAGGCGCGCCAGGAATTGAAAACCGCAAAGGCACCCGCAAGCCCGGAGCGCGAAACAGCAACCATTGAGTTGAAGCGTCGTTGAATCCATGAAACCGAAACTGAAACACGCTTGGGTACTCCGCGAAAATTGACGCTTCAGCGGAAAGGCCTATGCCAGAAAGCTCAGCCGTTTCCGGCTACTTTCCGCTACTCGCATTCGCCAGCTCTTCTTTAACCAGTCTTTGCAACTGTTCAGGCCCAAAAGATGGCAACGGCTTTCCATTGACGAAAAACGTTGGCGTCCCCCGTACGTCGAGGGCTTTTACGTCCTCGAGGTCCTGTGCAATCAACCGCACGATTTCTTGCGACTTCATGTCTTCCTTGAGACGTTCCATATTCAGGCCCAAGGCTTCCAGATGTGGCCACACCAACCCCAGGTGTGCCGTGTGGTCCGGAGCCCATAACGGTTGCGCCGCGAGCAAAGCTTCGAGCGTCTCCCAATATTTTCCTTGTTTTCTCGCTGCTTCAAGCGCCTTTACTACTTCATCAGAGCCTTTATGGAATGGCGCATACCGGATAGACAAGCGCACCCCGGGATGCGCGGCCATCAGCTCTTTTACGAACGGATAGAAGGCGCGGCACGACTCACACGCGGGATCGAGAAACTCGACGATATGCACCGGGGCACTGGCATCGCCTAAGGTGGGCGAATGAAAGCGGACAAGCGCATCCCGATTTTGCAGCGTAGCGGATGACGTTTACTGAGTGCCCATCAGTCAGAAGCACTGATCGATGCGAGCCATGCGGGATTCGAAGCTCGAAACAGAAAGTCAGGCCCCCGAAAGAGGGCCTCACATAGCAGCTATTCACACGGTGCGGCCAGTCGCTTGGTCGACAATGGCGACCGCTGGCTCGTTGTCACTTCATACTGCGCACTCTACGTTGTGGCCAGTTCGTCACTTCCTGGCTCAATTAGCTTCGTCAGGTGGCAGCAATCAGAACACCGGCACTGCCGATCAAACCGGTAACACCGAGACCCGCGCCATCAATCTGCTATCGCAGTCAAGCATAGTAGTTTCTTTCGTGATCAGTGGACAATGGCCGCCATGACGGCGGCCTTGAATAGCGTCGGCGTCTGCACCTCCGCTAAAGCTCCTTAAGGTAGCGCAGGGTCGGGTATGCCG
>JBBWZW010000165.1:0-8124 GCA_039649305.1 Burkholderiales bacterium | reverse complement strand
TCCTGCGGCGTAACGCAATGCCAGGAAACGCTGCGCACCGCGATGGCCATCGGCGCCGACCGCGCCATCCTGGTTGAAACGACGGAAGAGTTGCAGCCGCTGGCAGTAGCCAAACTGATCAAGGCGCTGGCCGATAAGGAACAACCGCAACTGATCATTCTCGGCAAACAAGCCATCGATGACGATTCGAACCAGACCGGCCAGATGGTCGCCGCTTTGCTCGGCTGGCCGCAAGCCACATTTGCTTCGAAGGTCACGGTCGAAGACGGCAAAGCCACCGTTACCCGCGAAGTCGACGGCGGTCTCGAGACCATAGCGTTGACGCTGCCTGCAGTGGTCACCACCGACCTGCGCCTGAACGAACCGCGCTATGTCACGCTGCCGAACATCATGAAGGCCAAGAAGAAAACGCTGGAAGTGCTCAAGCCCTCCGACCTCGGCGTCGATGTCACGCCGCGCCTGAAGACGCTGAAAGTCACCGAGCCACCGAAGCGTTCCGCCGGCATCACCGTGCCGGACGTCGCAACGCTGGTCAGCAAGCTCAAGAATGAAGCGAAAGTCATCCAATAATTTTCAGATCAGGAATCCATCATGGCCGCACTTGTCATTGCTGAACACGACAACGCTTCGTTAAAAGGAAGCACACTCAATACCGTAACCGCCGCTGTCCAATGCGGTGGCGACGTCCATATTCTGGTAGCCGGCCACCACTGCGGCGCGGTTGCGGAAGCGGCATCCAAACTCGCCGGCGTAGCCAAGGTGCTGGTCGCCGATGCTGCGCAATTCGCCGATGGCCTGGCGGAAAATGTCGCCGAGCAGGCGCTCGCGCTGGCAAGCAGTTACTCGCACATCCTCGCGCCGGCGACTGCTTATGGCAAAAACATCCTGCCGCGCGTCGCCGCCAAGCTCGACGTCGGGCAGATCTCCGAAATCACCAAGGTCGATGCGCCCGATACCTTCGAACGCCCGATCTATGCGGGTAATGCGATCGCCACCGTGCAATCGACTGACCCGATCAAAGTGATCACCGTGCGTACCACCGGTTTCGATGCTGCAGCCACAGGCGGCTCCGCCACAGTCGAACAGGTCACCCCGGTAGGCGACTCCGGCAAATCTGCTTTCGTGTCGCGCGAAGTGGCCAAGTCCGACCGCCCCGAGCTGACCGCAGCAAAAGTCATCGTATCCGGTGGCCGCGGCATGGGCTCCGGCGACAACTTCAAGATCCTCGAACCGCTGGCCGATCGCCTCGGCGCTGCCATGGGCGCATCGCGTGCGGCAGTCGATGCCGGCTTCGTGCCGAACGACTGGCAGGTCGGTCAGACCGGCAAGATCGTGGCGCCGCAGTTGTATATCGCCGTCGGTATTTCTGGCGCGATCCAGCACCTCGCCGGCATGAAGGACTCGAAGACCATCGTGGCGATCAACAAGGATCCGGAAGCGCCGATCTTCTCGGTGGCCGATTACGGCATCGTCGGCGACTTGTTTGAAATCGTCCCGCAGCTGGTCAAAGAACTCGGCTGATAAAAAACGCGTTGTAAAAATACCGGGCAGGGTTTGCCAGGTTGGTCGCGGAGCCCCGGGGATTTGTTCCGCGGATCCGCGCCGGGCCTGCAAATCGCTGCCCATTTTTTATGGAGACATGAATGAGCTACGTCGCCCCGTTGAAGGACATGCTGTTCGTCATGAACGAACTCGCCGGTTTGTCCGAAGTGCATGCATTGCCCGGCTGCGAAGACGCCAGTCCGGAAACCGTTGAGGCCGTGCTCGAAGAGAACGCGAAATTCTGCGCTGAAGTGGTGGCGCCGCTCAATGTCATCGGCGACCGGGAGCCCAGCACCTGGAAAGACGGCAAGGTCACCACCACAAAAGGCTTCAGCGACGCATTCAAGGCCTTCGGCGCAGCGGGGTGGCAGGGTGTGCAGCACCCGGTCGAATTCGGTGGGCAGGGCTTGCCGAAACTGGTTGCGACGCCATGCATCGAGATGCTGAACTCCGCCAACCTGTCGTTCGCGCTGTGTCCGCTGCTCACCGACGGCGCAATTGAAGCATTGATGACGGCCGGCACTGAAGAACAAAAGCAGACCTACCTGGCGAACTTCATCTCCGGCAAATGGACCGGTACGATGAACCTGACTGAGCCGCAAGCAGGTTCCGATCTCGCGCTGGTTCGCACCCGCGCGGTACCGCAGGGCGACGGCACTTTCAAACTCTTCGGCACCAAGATATTCATCACCTACGGCGAGCATGACATGGCGGAGAATATCGTCCACCTGGTGCTGGCCCGCACGCCGGATGCACCCGAGGGCGTGAAAGGCATTTCGCTGTTCATCGTGCCGAAATTCCTGGTCAATGCCGACGGCTCGCTTGGCGCGCGCAATGACGTGCATTGCGTATCGATCGAGCACAAGCTCGGCATCAAGGCCAGTCCGACCGCTGTGCTGCAATTCGGTGACCATGGCGGCGCAATCGGCACCCTGATCGGCGAAGAAAATCGCGGGCTCGAGTACATGTTCATCATGATGAACGCCGCGCGTTTTGCGGTAGGCATGCAAGGCATCGCATTGGCGGAACGGGCATACCAGAAGGCGGTGCAATATGCGAAGGAACGGGTGCAATCACGAGACCTCACCGGTTCATCGGGAGCCGTGACCATCATTCATCAACCCGATGTGCGGCGCATGCTGATGTCAATGCGCGCGCAAACGGAAGCGGCACGTGCGTTGTCGTATGTCACCGCGGCGGCGTTGGATGCCGCGCACCATCATCCGGAGGAAGCGACGCGCAAGACTAACCAGGCGTTTTACGAGTACATGGTGCCGGTGGTCAAAGGCTGGTCGACCGAGATGTCGATAGACGTCGCATCCACCGGCGTACAGGTGCATGGTGGCATGGGCTTCATCGAAGAGACGGGTGCGGCCCAGTACTACAGGGATGCGCGCATCCTGCCGATCTACGAAGGCACCACCGCGATACAGGCCAACGACCTGGTCGGCCGCAAGACTGCGCGCGACGGCGGTGCGGTCGCAAAAGGCATCCTGGCCCAAGTGCGCAGAACCGAAGAAGAACTCGCCGCGGGAAAATCACACGACCTCGCCGCGATACGCACACAGCTCACCGCCGGATCCAAAGCGTTGGAGGATGTCGTCAATTTCGTGGCAGCGAACATGAAGTCCGATATCAAGGGCGTATTCGCAGGCAGCGTGCCTTACCTCAAGCTGGCCGGCATCGTGCTGGGCGGCTGGCAAATGGCGCGTGCGGCCCTGGTCGCGGAACGCAAGCTGGCGGCGGGTGAGGGCGACCCTGCGTTTTACCGGGCAAAGATTGCCACCGCGCGCTTTTTCGCCGACCACATCCTGTCGCAGGCGACCGGACTGCGTGCTTCGATCGTCGAAGGCAGCGGCGCGGTGCTGGCCCTGGCCGAGGATCAGTTCTGATCCTGCTTTACTGAGCTTTTAGTAGGTGTGTGACTGAATGAAAGCTCCGTCCCTCACCCCCAACCCCTCTCCCGCAGGGGGAGAGGGGAGCGATCAGCAGCAAATGATTTGCTGAAGGATGAATATGCCACTCATGGTAATGAAGGCAGCCTGCGGGCTGCCTTTTATTTTTCCGCTGAATTCCGTCGCGAAGTGGGAGCATTTTTTTTAACGCGCCATATACTGAAGAAATGCTTTTGTTCGGGTCCGGAGGCGGCCATGAAACGCTTGTTTGCGATAGCGACTTTGCTGATCGGGTTAGTAGCACCGTGCGGAACATTTGGTGCCGAACCGCACAACGATATTACGACTGACGACGCGATAGCTATTCGCACCGTCGTACAGTCACAGCTGGAAGCGTTGGCGGAAGACGATGCAACCAGCGCCTTCGAGCTGACCACGCCTACCAAGCGCATGCAAATCGGTACCGCGGATAACTTCCTTCGCATGATCAAGGAAGAATACACGCCGATCTATCGTCCCCGCCTTGCACTGTTTTCCAGTCCGCAAGTTATCGACGGCAATGCCATCCAGGTAGTTCGCATCACAGGCGACGATCGCCATGTGTGGGTGGCAATTTTCTGGATGCTGCAGGACGAGGATAGCGAGTGGAAAATTGATGGCTGTCAGTTGCTCGAGACGACCAGCCTTTCGATCTGAATCAAGTCCCCGCGCGGGAACGCATTGCGTCGGTGCGGCGCCGGCGTATCAATCAAGCAGTACACCGCCGCGTTACCACGAAACCCATTTTGAGGAGGCTCCCGTCATGGCCCGCAAATACATCGATTGCCGCGAATTTCCCAGCGAATCAAACTGCTCCGTTGCAATGGCCGCAGACAGTGATGAGGAACTGTTGGAAGCAGCGGTACAACATGCCGTTACAGTTCACCAGCATGAGGACAGCCCGGAATTGCGCAAACAGCTCAGCGGATTATTCAAACAAGGCACGCCGCCTGTCGATCGCCCCGTACGTCAGCACGCCTGATGTGTTGAATCACCATACAGCCGCCTCCGAATGAGGCGGCTTGTTTTTTGGTGTAACGCTATCAGCCGTAGGCGCCGCCCGTATATAAATAGTCCACGATCCGCGCCATGGTGCCGATCACCGCGATCGCGCCGAATCCGACCGTCAGCACGAGCAGAATGGCGAGCGGCCATCCGGAGTCCGACTTGCGGCCGGAATCGGGATTATGGGCGGCATCCCATTTGTCGTCCGGCATCAGGCCGATCACCAGGGCTTCGATGAATCCGGCGTAAATGGAAAAGGGAAAGAGCATTACATGCCCCCACGCCCACTTGTCTTTTCTTCCGTGCAAATAAAAGCGGTGCGCCCCCAGACCGCCGAGGACAAAGGCGAGCAGGGTGGCAAGAGTCTTGTTTTTATGTTTTGCGGTCATGTGGATTACTGGGTTGCAAAGTAATTGCCGGACGAAGTTGTCCTTGCTTGAGGTAGAATGCCTGTCCCCGTACGCCGTACGGTGTCGGGATATCCTTTCAAGCATAGCGCGGGCCGTAGTGTGCACGACTGTTGCTCCCAAGGCAATGGCGGCAAAATTCTGTAACCAGGCCGGGTCTCGCGCAGGCGACTCACCGCTGAAGTTGCTGTTATTTCGTAATCGGGCTATAATCCCCGGCTTTTCCGTGTTCGAACACTTTTTGGAAACACAATTATGGTCGTTATTCGTTTAGCTCGTTCCGGCGCCAAGAAGCGCCCGTTTTTCAACATCGTGGCAACTGATTCGCGCAATCGTCGCGACGGCCGCTTTATCGAGCGCATCGGCTTTTACAATCCGGTTGCTTCCGGCAAGGACGAAGCTTTCCGCATCGTGCAAGATCGCCTGACTTACTGGGAAGGCGTTGGCGCGCAGTTGTCGCCGACCGTTGCTCGCCTGGTCAAGGAAGCCGGCAAAAAAGCTGCTGCTAATTAATAATCAAGCAATAAGTTTTTTGTCAGATAAGTTTGTCAGTTAAAACTGCATCGGGGATCACGATCCCTGACGATCTTGTGCCGGTCGGTCATATTACCGGCGCCTACGGCCTCCAGGGCTGGGTGCGGATCAAGCCGTATTCAGCCGATGCCGATGCCTTGCTGTACGCGAAGACATGGTGGCTGGATAAGCCTGATCTGCGCGACGTCGACATGATGCAGGCCAAAATCCATGGCGAGGATGTCGTGGCCCAGTTGATGGGCGTGGCGGACCGCAATGCGGCAGAGGCCCTCAAGGGCACTGCCGTGCAAATCCGGCGCAGCCATTTTCCGCCGCTGTCGAACGGTGAGTTCTACTGGATCGACCTGATCGGCCTGGCAGTCGAAAACCTGCAGGGCGAGTCCCTTGGGACGGTCAATGAGCTGATGGACTACGGCGCGCATCCGATTTTGCGGGTGACAGTGTCCCAGGCGCCAGGTTCCGAGGGTTCTGACAAAGCAGCGCCGCAAGAATTGCTGATTCCGTTTGTCGAGCAGTTCGTCAAAACGGTCGATCAGGAAGCAAAAAAGATTACAGTCGACTGGGGTCTGGATTACTAACCCGGCGTTTGTTGAAAAGAGGGTGGGCAACGAGATGCAATTTGACGTCGTCACGCTCTTTCCCGAAATGTTCACCGCGTTGACGCAGTCGGGCATTACCCGGCGCGCGTTTGAGCAGCAGAAATGCACATTGTCGCTGTGGAATCCGCGTGATTTTACTGCCGATAATTACCGCACCATCGACGACCGCCCCTATGGCGGCGGGCCCGGAATGGTAATGCTGGCGAAACCGCTGGAAGCCGCAATCACTGCAGCCAAAGCACGTCAGATGCAGCATGGTTTGGCAGCGCCGCGCGTCGTGTACCTGTCGCCGCAAGGCCGCGCATTGACGCATGGCCGCGTGATGCAGCTGACGACCGAGCCGGGCCTGGTGTTGCTGTGTGGACGGTATGAAGCAGTCGACCAGCGTTTGCTGGATAGCTGCGTGGATGAAGAAATCAGCCTCGGCGATTTCGTGCTGTCAGGCGGTGAATTGCCTGCGATGGCGCTGATGGATGCAGTGATCCGGCAGTTGCCCGGCGTATTGAATGACGGTTCGTCGGCAGTCGAAGACAGCTTCGTCAACGGTTTGCTGGATTGTCCGCACTACACGCGGCCGGAAGTATATGAAGGCGTGACCGTGCCGCCGGTATTGTTGGGCGGCCATCATGCCGAGATTGAAAAATGGCGGCGGGAGCGGGCGCTGGAAGCGACCGCGAAAAAACGGCCGGACCTGATAGTACAGGCGCGCGAAGCGGGATTGCTGTCGCGCGCAGATGAGAAGTTTTTAAGCGGTTTGTAGTTTGTAGTAATGAGCGGACGTTTTTATATCGGCCGCATGTGTAACCCCATCCTCTACCGGGCTGAATATCAACCCGAGGCGCCGGCAAGATGGTATTTGGAGCTGAAAAATGGACTTGATCCAACAACTTGAGCAAGCAGAAATTGAACGTCTGGGCAAAAAGATCCCCGATTTCGCACCCGGTGACACCGTCGTCGTCAGCGTGAACGTAGTCGAAGGCACACGCAAGCGCGCCCAGGCTTACGAAGGCGTCGTGATTTCGCGTCGCAACCGCGGCCTGAACTCCAACTTCATCGTACGCAAGATTTCGTCCGGTGAAGGCGTTGAGCGTACGTTCCAGCTGTACTCCCCGCTGATCGCGTCGATTGAAGTCAAGCGTCGCGGTGATGTCCGTCGCGCCAAGCTGTACTACCTGCGTGAGCGTTCCGGTAAATCGGCACGTATCAAGGAAAAGCTGCCGACCCGTAAAGCAGCAAAAGCTGCTGCCGTGAAAGCTGCAGAGTAACAGGCAGGAGTTGTATGGAAAAGGGCACCCGGTGGTGCCCTTTTTGCGTTTTCACGTTGGCTTTCCTACAGACCACTCGCGTTCGTTACCATCCTTCCAGCCTGTTATGATCGAACCAATACAGATCCGAGCTTTCATTCAGTCACTCCCTATTAAAAGTTCAGCAAGCGCCAGGAAAAAGCTTTGTCAAAATTAAGTTTCGATCCGGAAGACGTTCCCGTTGAATCCCTTGCCGCAGAGCCAGCCGTTGCGCCCGAGAGGCTGTCCGCGGAGTGGCTACGCCTACGCTTTACCAACCCGCCTAATTGGACGCCGGAGCACACCGACGAACACCGCCTTCGCCACAGCATCAAGTCGCCGACGCCGGCCGCGGTGCTGATGCCGATCGTGCAGCGGGAAGAGGGACTGTCCCTGTTGCTGACGCAACGTACCGCGCACTTGCACGACCACGCAGGGCAGGTCAGCTTGCCGGGCGGGCGGGTAGACAAGATCGATACGTCCGCGATCGAAACCGCGTTGCGTGAAACCGAAGAAGAGGTCGGGCTCGCGCGACGTCATATTGAAGTGCTTGGCATGCTGCCCGACTACGTTACCGGGACCGGCTTTCGCGTGACGCCGGTGGTGTCCCTGGTACAGCCGCCTTTCGAGCTGAAAGCAGATACATTTGAAGTGGCCGAAATCTTCGAAGTGCCGTTGTCATTCCTGATGGACGGCATGAACCATCAGCGCCGCACGGTCGACCTGCCGAATGACATGGGCCGCCGCACGTTTTACGCGATGCCCTATGGCCGATTTTTCATCTGGGGCGCAACCGCGGGAATGCTGCGCAATCTGTTTC
>JBBWZW010000143.1:0-2714 GCA_039649305.1 Burkholderiales bacterium | reverse complement strand
ATGGCGGGAATGGTGACGCGCCTTCAGCTGCAGGCCGATCTTCCTGGGACATACCGGGGTCTATCGGCCCAGTACAGCGGCAACGGCTTTGCCGATATGCGGTTTAATGTCGATGCGGTCCCAGCTGAAAACTTTGCGCAGTGGGTGGATGCAACTCACAGCGCTGGTCCGGTGCTCGACACACAAGCTTATGCCGCTCTGGCCAAGCCAAGCAAAGCGGTTGAGCCTTTCTCTTTTGGTGCCGTCGCTCCCAATTTGTTCAACGGCATCTTGACTGCCGGAATTCGGCCTAACAATCCCCCTTCGGCCATCCATCCGATGTCAAAAAGAGCTGAAAAATGAATTTATTCGGCAAGCTCAGCTGGACCGCGATCCCGTTCGATCAGCCGATCGTCATGATCGCCTCGGCATTGATGATCCTGGCCATCGCGCTCGTTCTTGGGTGGGTCACGCTGAAGGGACATTGGCCCTACCTGTGGCGCGAGTGGTTGACATCGGTCGACCATAAGCGGATCGGCGTGATGTATTGCGTGCTGGCGCTGATCATGCTGCTGCGGGGGTTCAGCGACGCAATCATGATGCGTGCCCAGCAGGCTGTCGCGGCTGGCGGCGCGCAAGGATATCTGCCGCCGGAGCATTTTGATCAGATTTTTTCGGCCCACGGAACGATCATGATCTTCTTCATGGCGATGCCGTTTATGATTGGCTTGATGAACTTTGCGGTCCCACTGCAACTTGGTATCCGCGACGTTGCGTTCCCGACATTGAACCAAGTGAGCCTGTGGCTGACGGCATCAGGCATACTGTTGACGAATATCTCTCTGGCTGTCGGGGAATTCGCCAAAACAGGTTGGGTGGCTTATCCGCCCCTGAGCGAGCTGCAATTCTCGCCCGGCGTCGGTGTCGACTACTATCTCTGGGCGCTGCAAATCTCAGGGGTCGGTACGCTGATGACCGGGATAAATTTCGTCACGACAATTCTGAAGATGCGAGCACCGGGAATGGGGTATTTGCGGATGCCGGTCTTCTGCTGGACAGCGCTCGCCACCAACTTGCTCATTGTGGCGGCTTTTCCGGTTCTGACCGCGACTTTTGCGATGCTGTTGCTCGATCGTTATCTTGATTTCCACTTCTTCACGGTCGAGGCCCAGGGCAACGCGATGATGTACGTCAATCTGTTCTGGGTCTGGGGTCACCCGGAGGTCTACATCTTGGTCTTGCCGGCGTTCGGCGTGTTTTCCGAGGTCATCGCGACCTTTTCCGGCAAGCCGCTGTTTGGCTATCGCTCCATGGTTGCGGCCACTATGGCCATCTGCGTCCTTTCCTTCCTCGTTTGGCTGCATCACTTCTTCACCATGGGCGCCAGCGCAGACGTCAACGGCTTCTTCGGCATTATGACGATGATCATCGCGGTACCTACCGGCGTCAAAGTCTTCAACTGGCTGTTCACGATGTGGGGCGGCCGCGTTCGATTCACCGTGCCGGTCCTGTGGTCGCTTGGATTCATGGTCACATTCGTAATCGGCGGCATGACCGGGGTGCTGATGGCCGTGCCGCCGGTCGATTTCCAGGTGCACAACAGTCTGTTCCTGGTCGCGCATTTTCATAACGTCATCATCGGCGGGACAGTGTTCGGCGCAATCGCGGGTTACAATTATTGGTTTCCCAAGGCGTTCGGCTTCAAGCTCGACGAACGGTGGGGCAGGGCCTCGTTCTGGTGCTGGCTGACGGGCTTCTATCTCGCTTTCATGCCGCTCTATGTGCTGGGCCTGCTGGGTATGACCCGGCGCATGCAGCATTACGACAATCTGAATTGGCAACCGTGGCTGCTGGTGGCAGCGATTGGCGCCGTGGTCATTCTGGCAGGCATAGTCTGCCAGATCATCCAGATCGTCGTGTCGATCCGCGCCCGTGAGCGGCACCGCGATGTGACAGGCGATCCATGGAACGGCCGTACGCTGGAATGGTCCACGCCTTCGCCGCCACCTGCCTGGAATTTTAACGTCCTGCCGTCAGTCACTGGGATAGACGCCTATTGGAACAGGAAACAGTCTGCGCGCGCACACCCCCACGATGCGGCGCAAGCGCGCGAGTACGAGCCGATTGAAATGCCGAAAAACAGCGCAACCGGCTTCATCACCGCATTCTTTGCCGTTGTCAGCGGGTTTGCGCTGATTTGGCACATCTGGTGGATGGCCGCTCTCGGAGTGGTCGGCGCACTCGTGACGATCCTTGTCTTCGCATTCCGCGATGAGGAGGAGGTTGAGATCCCGGCTGAGCGGATCGCCCAGTTCGATCGGCGTCACCAGGCCGAGGTTGCCCTATGAACATCGCTGTCGCTCTCGATGATGTCCATACTGACGCGCTCCCTGACGCAAGCGAAGCCGGGCCCGCTCCGAAGCGGATCGTTGTCGCCTATGGCTTCTGGATCTTCCTGTTAAGCGACATCGTAATGTTCTCGGCGCTCTTTGCTGCCTATGCGGTCCTCGTGCGTGCAACGGCCGGCGCACCGACCGGCGCGGAGCTGTTCAATCAAGTCAGCGTCGCGATCGAAACCGCTTGTCTTCTCGTCTCAAGCTATACGTGTGGACTGATGTCGGTGGCAATCGGGTCACGACGTCGTTTTGGAACCTATTTCTTTGCGCTGGTTACCTTCGTGCTTGGTGCGGCGTTCCTCACTCTTGAGCTTCGCGAGTTCGCCGGAATGATTGCGG
>JBBWZW010000105.1:0-3475 GCA_039649305.1 Burkholderiales bacterium | reverse complement strand
GGATAGTCTGAGTCGAACTGTAGAGGTCGCAATCGATATGGATGAATGCGACCGGTCCTGAATTAGCGGTCACCCACTGCGGCAGCGTGTCGTCAAACCAACCGCGATGGAGTCGTACATTGGCGGGAACTCGCGGCAGCCGGCCCCCGACATCAAAGGCGCGGCGCCCGAGACTGAAGCCAGACCAGGCTTCCGGAAGGCCTTCGAAACTGTCGAACCCATGGATGACGCGACTGCCGATGCGAGGCGCAATGAATCGGATCGTACCGCCGGTAAACACCCCAAATTCCAGATAATGCCCCTCGATCTGAACCGCGCTTAGCGCAAACTCAGTAAGCTCGCGCTGGCTTTCGAAGCCCAGCGCGTCGGGCATGGTGTTCTCGATATAATCAACGCTGCGCTGCAAGGCGCGCAAGGAACGTTCGCGCATGGGATGAATGCGGCCGACATCGGCAGCCTGATAAAAACCACAGATGATCTTGTAGAGCGCGTATTTGAGCTTGAAATTCGTTACTAACATTGTAGTTGACGATCACTCCAGATCACCGGCGCGCGACGCCGAACATATTCACCGTGCATAATCCATTCCAAAATCGACTGGCTTCGATCCGCGGCTCAACTGTTGCCAGCAGGCGGTAAATCGAAACTGGAGTGAAGTTTGGGAAGATGTTGAGGCGGCGCTGCACCACGATATGCCATCCCGCGGATTCGAAAATATCGATCAGCTCCCGGGTACGAAAGCTATCCTCGCCCGCACTTCGGTAGGTGGGCGTAAATTCGAGGGCTTTGCGCACAAGATTATCGCCGTTGGGCTCAAGCACGACCATTTTATCGGTCGCACGCACCAACGAACGCACCACGGCAGGCGTAGCGGCCTTGATGTGATGCAGGATACCAATGAGAAAAGCGCCGTCGTAGCTCAAGCCATCATAGTTGAGGGTGGTCAGATCGGCGGCCTTGAACGTGAGGTGAGGTCCGGGCGCTTCGGCATTGGCGCGCTCGATCGCCGCTTCGGCCTTATCGTAACCTTCGACGGCCCGATAAATCGGGGCAAGCGCCTCATTGGCAAAGGCGCCATCGCCGCATCCATAGTCGAGAACTCGGCCATCGCGCGGAATGCCGATTTCATCGGCAATCCCAACGGCTACGTCCCAAAGCCGTTTACGTATATGACGCTCGACATCGGCGCTACCGTACATCGCTGAGGCGTAGCCAACTTCGCCGGCGCGTTCCCAGTACGCGTCGGCCTTGCTGGCGGATTGCTTGTTCATCATCGCGCTAAACTCATGACTTGAGCGGCATGGCAGACGGAACCTTGGTGCCCTTTGGCTTCAACACGAACCAAAAAATCAACCCGGGGCTAGAAACGACCATAGCGAGCAGCCCGAGTTCGACCGAGAGCGCCAGCGCCGCCGTCGATGGTATGCCAACCAGACCGAGGATGCCGATCATCGCGGTTTCGCGCACTCCCCAGCCACCGATTGAAATCGGCAAAGAAGTGAGCAGCGCGACTGGTTGCATGAGCACCAGGCAATCGATCAGTGACAGGCCGATCGCCAGACTTTGCGCCAAAAAATAGGCTGAGAGCGCCATCAAAGCCTGAGCAGCGATGGCAATTAAGAGTGTGGGCACGGCACCGGACGGCCGCAAGAAGACCATGCGAGTAGCCTCGCCAAGAGACTGGACCAGCCGCATCAGCCGCAGATGTTGCCAGGACTGCGGCAAGCGTTCGAATTGCGCCAAAACCCCAATTCCTACGAGCCCGGCAGCCGCGACACCTGCCGGCAGCAGGGCCAGTATTGTGTTGTCAAATTTTTCCATCCAATAGGGTGCTGTGATCAGCACCAGAAGCGCCACGCCCGCAAGAGCCGCCACGCGATCCAGAACAATGGAATTCACTGCAGTGCGGGCAGGAACTTTGCCACGATAGGACAGCCAGCCGCGCACGACGTCACCGCCGACAGCACCCCAGAGGCAAACATTAAAGAACGCCGCAATATAAAACAGCTGCAGTGATGTGAGAACCCGCGCCGGCGCCTGCAACCGTCTCACGATGACATGCCAACGCAGCCCGCCCACGCAAATTTGCAGCAGCATGGTTCCTACAGCAGCCAGCAAATACCAAACATTCTGACCGGCCATCCGTCCCCAAGCGGCGGAGAGATCTACTGTATGCAAAACCAAGCCGATGGCCAGTGCGGACAAGCCGATTTTTAGGAACGTGAAGCCCCAGGAGGATTGACGGGAAGGCGCTTGGTCGGGATAGGCTTCGACCTGATCTGCGGTTCTTACAACCACGGTCATCCGCATTCCTTGTTTTCTATATTCGTTTTAAACAGACGTTCCGCGCGAAGATCGCGTTGGCATGACGGCATTCGATGCCATGAATCGCCTCGTTTGCGGTGTGGCCCAGCCCGAGACTTGCGCTCTATAGCGGATGCTCCGGTCGATGGCTACCCTGTGTTTGAGTGACCCTGACGAGCTGCGGACCGTCATTCTTGTGCTCATTCACGTCACCAACAATTATGGTCCAGCCCCGCGCGGTTGCCGAGTGTCTTGTCAACACTGTCGTCGAAAGCCATAAAGCAGCCAACAAGGTCAAAGGAGCGGGTAGGCATGAATGATGCGCCGAAAACCATGGAGAGCCAGTATTCGTTGCTATTCGATGTGAAGGAAAAGCACGGAATCTCCCGCCTCGGCTTGATGGTCAACGAGTCCTGGAACCAGGATCCGAAGCGTACGCTTTTTACGCTGGCCCGCTATAAGTTCGTGGCTCGGATGCTCTCCGGACGTAAGCACGTGCTCGAGGTCGGCTGCGCTGACGCATTCGGCACCCGAATTGTACAGCAGGCCGTCGGCAAGGTCTCCGCTACCGACTTTGATCCCCTATTCATCGCCGACGTGAAGGAGCGGATGAATCCGCATTGGCCGCTTGATGCATTCGTGCACGACATGCTCGCCGGGCCAGTGTCCGGCAGTTTCGATGCAGTCTATGCACTCGATGTCCTCGAACACATTCCGGAGCAGGAGGAAGAACGGTTCATCGTCAACATGATAGCCTCTCTGACGCCCACCGGCATAGCTATCTTCGGAATGCCGTCGCTGGAGTCGCAATCCTACGCCTCGCCGCAGAGCAAGGCGGGTCATGTGAACTGCAAGTCCGGCGAGGCGCTCAAGCGCACGATGGAACGGCACTTCCACACGGTATTTGTGTTCTCGATGAACGATGAAGTGGTGCATACCGGGTTCTATCCGATGGCCCACTATCTGCTGGCGGTGGCTTGTCACCGGCGCTCGTGATTGCTGGATTCCCCATTCGTCCTAGCGCGTAATTTGACCCTCCAGCGGTTATTTGCCATGACCCGCTGCGACCGAGATTGGGAACGTGACACGCCCCGCTCCGCAGCAGACCCTTATTCAACGATGGGCCGAACGGACCGCGATGGAACTTGTAACGATCGGTGATGAATAATCG
>JBBWZW010000101.1:0-2746 GCA_039649305.1 Burkholderiales bacterium | reverse complement strand
AACATAACCGGGTTGGTTTACATGCCGCATGCGACCGTCACCCTCAAGGGTGCCGTCGATAAATCGACCAACGGTAAATCGTGCTTTGTCATGGTCGCGGATAATTTCCAGATCAGCGGCACGGCCGGCATTTTAAAGACGGATTTAGGACAATGCGCTCAAGCCGGGTTGACGATGCCAACCGCGACAATTTCCGCGAGGAGCCAGCTAGTCCTATGAAACGCGCGCCTGCAGCTTGGTTGAAGTTACCGAGGAAGCTGACGCTTCAGTTCGCCGATAGAGCGAAAGCGATATGGGGCGACCGACGAGGCGTGAGTGCTATCGAGTTTGCCCTTTTTGCTGGCTTTCTGTCGCTAGCCCTCGCGAACGTCGCCGACGTCTCCATTTACATTTATCAGCGGATGCAGGCGGAGAACGCGACGCAAGTTGCAGTCCAGGCGGCTTGGAAAAATTGCGATTTGTCCCATCTCCCAGCCACAACAAATTGTCCCGGGCTGGCGACTGCTGTCCAGAACGCATTGGCGAGCACCTCGCTTGGTACGCGCGTTTCGCTGATATCCGGCTCTCCGTCAGAGGGATACTACTGTGTCAATACATCAAACGCGCTGCAATACGTCAGCGGTGTTTCCTCCAAACCTGCCGATTGCACGGCCGCAGGCATGCCCAGCTTGCAACCGGGCGATTATATCCAGGTGCAAACGACCTTTCGCTACACGCCGTTATTTCCCGGCCTGAGTGTCAGCAGTACGTTCCCAACGCCCATCAATCGAACCGCTATCATGAGACTGGGCTGATCGATGATGCGAAATCGGTTTGATTTATTACGCCGCGATGAGCAGGGAACAACGGCCGTAGAGTTCGCAATTATTGCGCCGGTGTTTATCGCCCTGCTTGTCGGCACGCTCTCAGTGTGTGTTGGTCTTTTTCTTATCGGAAGCCTGCATTATGCCGTGGAGGAAGGCGCGCGCTGCCGTTCCGTGAAAACCACAATATGCTCGGATGCGGCGACAACTGTCGCTTATGCGCAAAGCCATTATTTCGGTCCGAACCTGACGCCCACCTTCACATATACCGCCGCCGGCTGCGGCAATTCCGTGAGCGCGTCGATCAGTTACTCGATGAATGTAGGGTTTAGAACTTTCGTAGTTCCAATTTCGGCCACGGCCTGTTTTCCCTAAAGCCTTTCCGATTGGGGGCGGGTGCAGTCTTTTTATGCCTGAAGAAGGCAATGCAACTTCTGCCCGCATAAAATTTTATCAATTCTTGCGATAGCGTGTGGCGATCTACGCCGCGCACGACCTCAAATTGGGCGTGCGCTGGAATCTCGAAAGCCTGCCGACCTACGCGCCGCTCTGGGGGGCGCAAGGGCTGATCGAGCCTCTCATCTCTTAACATTTGCTAACGGCGCGGGATCTTCCTCCGCCGTTTTGTTGTGCGCCCGCGCCCCTGCGACAACCATTGGTTAAGGTTAACAGGCGATGATCAACGTCAAGTCCAGAGTGTGTTTGATGGAGCGTTGCGATGCGTTGGTTTCTGCTGGCGGCGGTGACGTTTGGAGCAGTGTCCGGCGCGCAAGCGGCCGACATGCCTGACTTCCTTCGCGGAAGCTTTCTTCCGCCACCGGCGCAGAGGGTCAACTGGCAGGGGTATTACATCGGGGCCCAAGCCGGCTACGGATCGTCCGACGAAAATTTCAGCGGCTCGACCCGAACGATGACGGCGGCGTTGCTCGCTGACACGCTCATCGAAAGCGCGATGCAGGTCTCGCAATGGAATCTCGGACTAGGCAAGGCTTCGGCCCGCACGTCTGGTTTCGGTGGCTTCGTCGGATATAACTCGCAATGGGATGACGTTGTCCTCGGCCTTGAAGCGAGCTACCTCCATGGAACGTTTGGAGGCTCGTCTTCGGCGAGCGAGCGCCGCGTTAGCCCGGCTGCCTTATCTGACGGCAATTTTCACGACGTCACGGCGACGTCGACGGCTGCGATTTCGATCTCGGACATGGCGACGTTCCGCGCTCGCGCGGGCTACGCCTACGGATGTTTCCTGCCTTACATGTTCGGCGGGCTTGCGCTCGGCAATGCCGACATCACGCGCACCGTAAACGTCCAGGACGCCGTGAGCCTCACGGCGCTCGGGCCGTTCACCGCGCTGGCTCCATTGCGTGCGACGGATGGCGTGCATAACCATCTGATCTATGGCTATTCCGCAGGCCTTGGTGTCGACGTCAATCTGATCGGCAGTCTGTTCCTGCGTGCGGAATGGGAATACATCCGCTTCACGGCTTCGGTCGAAACCAGTATCAACACCGTCCGCGCTGGTCTGGGCTATAAGTTCTGATCCGGGCGCCGCCTTGACAGGAAATGATGCGGCTGGTCCCATGCCCCGGCTGTCTCCGGGAGCTCGCGCGATTGATGAAAATCTACGGCGATACCAAGTCAGGCAACTGCCTGAAGGTGAAATGGGTCTGCGACAGGCTGGCGCTGCCCTACGCCTGGATCGGCGTCGACACGCTCAAGCGCGAGACCCGCACGACGCAATTTCTCAAACTCAACAGCGCGGGCCAGGTGCCGACCGTCGAATTCGACGATGGCCGCGTGCTGGCGGAATCCAACGCCATCATTCGATACCTCGCCCGCGGCAGCGACCTCATTCCCGCCGACGCATTTGCGGCCGCGAAGATGGATGAGTGGCTGTTCTGGGAACAATACAGCCACGAGCCCTATGTCGCGGTGTGCCGCTTCCA
>JBBWZW010000093.1:0-30375 GCA_039649305.1 Burkholderiales bacterium | reverse complement strand
CAATCAGTCAGCATTGAACGTGCTGCAGGGTCATACGCAGGGTGGCAGTTTCTACGGCCCGAACGGGCAAGCGACGGCGAAGTTTGGGAGTCGCCGGCTGGTTGTTGGCTGAGCGCTTCAGAACGCACCCGGTTTGACGTAGGTTGGGATGCCAATCCCAACATTCACACTCAAATAAAAGCCAGCCGTGGTTCAGGGGATGAGTGTTGGGATTGGCATCCCATCCCATCCAATCCTACTCCTGCTGCTGATCCCTGATCACCACTGCGGCCAGGCCGCAATTGCGGCTTCCGCAGCTATATGGTTAAGCGGCCGTGAAAAATAATATCCCTGCGCGTATTCAACGCCGAGTTCCCGCAACTGCGCCAGCTGGCCCGCGCTCTCCACACCTTCCGCAATGATGTCCATGCCGAGGGTGTGGGCGAGGGCGACGATGGTCTGGATGATTTCCGCATCCTTGTGGTCGCGGTCCATCCTTCTCACGAACGAGGCGTCGATCTTCAGGGTGTTCACCGGGAAGCGGTGCAGGTAGGAGAGCGACGAATAACCGGTGCCGAAATCGTCCATCAGCAGCTTGATCCCCTTGCTGCGCAACTTGATCAGCACCGCCGCGGCTTCTTCCGCATGGGCCATGATGACGGTTTCGGTCACTTCAAGCTTGAGGCTGTGGGTGCCGAGGCCGGTCTCCTCCAGCACCTGCTCGATCTGCTCCATCAGGTTCGGTTGGGCGAATTGCCGCCCCGCCAAATTGACGCTCATTTCCAGCGCCGCATACTCCGGGAATTTGAGCTGCCAGGCACGCATCTGCCGGCACGCTTCACAAAGTACCCAGCGTCCGATATGCACAATGAGCCCGGTTTCCTCCGTCAATGGGATGAACTCGCTGGGCAGCACCAGAGTGCCGTCCGGACGGCGCATGCGCACCAGTGCTTCGAATCCGCTGATTCGTCCGCTCGTGAGGCAGACAATAGGCTGATAGTGCACTTCGAACTCCTGGCCGTTGACCAGCGCCTGGCGCAACTTGGTCTCCATGTCGAGCAGCGCCAGCACGCGCTCGCGCAGGTTGGACTCGAACACTTCGCAGCACGCGCCGCCACGCGACACCGCGCGGTGGTTCGCGGTTTCCGCATCGCGCAGGATATCGGCGGCGTCGGTGTAGCCAGGCTTGCTCAGCACGACGCCGATACTCGCTGTGGTGTACACCTCATAGTTCTCGAGTTTGTACGCCGGCACCAAAGCGTTCTGCAACTGGTCGGCGAAGCGCATTGCCTCGCCCGCATCCTGCACGTCGTGGAGCAGGATGGCGAATTCATCGCCGCCCAGATGCGCAACCGTCTCGCCCAGCCGCGGTCCCGCGCTCAGCCGCGTTGAGACGTTGATCAGCAACTGGTCGCCGGCGATGCGACCCAGGCTGTCGGTGATCACACGAAAGCGGTCGAGGGTAAGCAGCAGCAGCGCGAAGCGGAAGTCGCTCTTCACGTTCGACTGTTCCAGCGCATCGTTCAAGTGCTCCAGCAGTGAGGTCCGGTTCGGCAGCCGGGTGAGCTTGTCGCGTAGGGGTTCTTTCTCGATCACCGAGGCTATCATCACCCGTGCCGATGCGGCGCCGATCACGCCGGCCAGCTGCGACTCGGAGACGCTCACCAATTCGGCATCGGCTTTATCCGGCCATTCCATACCGCGCTGCCGGGCATAGGCTGTAAACGTGGCCACCGCGCGGCTAGGGCCGAGAAAGCGCGACAGCAGCGCATGCAGGTCCGGCACCGATCCCTTGGCGCGCCACTCGCGCTCCGCATTGCCCGGCTCGTGCTTGAAGACGTCGACAAACAGCGCGGCCTGGGTTTGCTCGATAGCGGTCTGGCCGGTCATGACCGATACGCCGATATAGGCGCCTATGTTGGCCAGCATGCTCCACACCATTGCATGCGTGATCTCGTCCAGCCCGGTCAGCCCGAACAATTGCAGCGGCCGCAGTAACGCAATGCCGAACGGCCCCTGTTCGAGCAGGCTGATCGGCAGCCAGCCGGAGCGGGCGAGGGCCGGCAGCAGCAAAGTGTACGCCCAGACGGCGAAGCCGGCGCCGAGCCCGGCCTGTGCTCCCGAGCGCGTTGCCGCCTTCCAGTAAATCCCGCCTAGCACGACCGGCGCAAACTGTGACACGGCGGCGAATGAAATCAGGCCGATCGCGACCAGCGCGTAAGCTTCTCCGGCGAGCCTGAAGTACAGATAGCCGAGCATCATGCCGACCACGATGGTCACGCGCCGGATGCCAAGCAGCAGGCCGGACAGGTCCTCGCGATCCGCCACCTTCAGGCGCTTGGAGCGCAGCAGCACCGGCATCACCAGATCGTTGCACACCATGGTCGACAGCGCGATGCTTTCGACGATCACCATCCCGGTGGCAGCGGAAAGCCCGCCGATAAACACGAACAGTGCCAGTATCCGTTGATGTTCCGATAACGGCAGGGTGAGGACGAAGGTATCCGGATTGACCGAACCATCCGAGAAATGCAGCAGGCCGCCGAACGCGATGGGCAGTACGAAAATATTGAACAGCAGGAGGTAGAGCGGGAACAGCCACATGGCTTTGTTGAGATGCGTCTCGTTGACGTTCTCGACGACCGCTACCTGGAACTGCCGCGGCAGGAACATGATCGCCAGCATGGAGATGAACGCCACTGAAAACAGCGAGGCCCAACTCCGGAATATATCGGTGGAGGCGCCTCCCGCGCCGCCGATGGTGAATGCTGCTTTCGCTTGCGGCAATTGCGCCGCCTTCTCGAACAGATCGCTGAAGCCGTTGTACATCCCGTAAGTGACGAAAATCCCGACACACAGGAATGCCACCAGCTTGACCAGCGATTCGAAGGCGATGGCGGCCACCATGCCCTCGTGGCGCTCGGATACATCGAGATGGCGGGTGCCGAACACGATGGTGAAGGCGGCCAGGATCAACGCCACGTAAAACGCGGTATCGGTCAGGACCGGACCCGGGCCGGCATGCGCCGGAACGAGGCTCGGGTAACTGAGCAGGATATTGACGCTGGTGGAAATCGCCTTCAGTTGCAGCGAGATGTACGGCGTAATCCCGAGCACCGCGATTGCCGTGACCATGCCGGCCAGTGATGCATTTTTTCCGTAGCGTGACGAAATGAAGTCGGCCAGCGACGTGATGTGATTATCTTTTGCGATGCGTATGATTTTGCGCAGCACCAGCCACCATAGCGCAGCCATGACAGTCGGTCCGAGATACACCGGCAGGAAGCCGATACCGCTGCTTGCGGCGCGTCCGACACTGCCGTAAAAAGTCCATGCGGTCGCGTACACCGCCAGCGACAACGAATAGACATAGGGGTTCGCAATAATGCTGCGTCCGCGTGCCGCTGCCTTGTCACCGTAATAGGCAGCCGCGAACAGCAAACCGAGATAGGCGAGCGCGACTAACGCGATGAGCCAGCCGGGCAGCATTAGTCACTTCCACGTCAATGTGGCAGGGCGCATGGTGTTACCTCTGCCTGACGGTGAGCGCCATTAATGCGATGAGCAGGGCCCAGGCGCCAAACACGTAGAGGTAGAGTAAAGGAATGCCGAGCACCGTATCAGGCCGGTTGAAGAGGGCGAGTAGCGGATAGTTGAACAGCAGGTTCCCGAGTACGAACAATGCTACGAGGCGTTGACCCTTGACGTTAGGCTTGTTCATCCGCTTCTCCAAGGCTGGGGCTAGGAAGCTCTGATTCATATTGATACTTTTCCATCTTGATTTCAAGGCGGAAATTATGAATTTGCGAGTTGCCTATGGTACTCCCTGCGGCGTGGAGAACGCGTTCAACAATTGTTCAACAGATTCAACGGCTCTGCGCAAAGCCGCAGCAATTACCCCATAACAATTTCACTGCCCCAATCTCGTTTTTCACTTGCTCGGGCTCAACGCGCGCACGCTCTTGTCCTTGCAGCCTGATCTTGTGCTGCAGCTTGCGGAACGTGCGATACGCATTCGCAACTTGCTGTGCCAGTCCGGCATCGATTAGCCCGAGGTCTCCGCACAATTTCAGCAAAGCGATATTGCCTATGTCTGCAGTCAGTTGCGGATACGTCGACGCATGCCGCAGCACCAGGAGCTGAACGATGAATTCGATATCGATCATTCCGCCCGCATCGTGTTTCAGGTCGAACAGCATGGTGCGGTTGGGATGCGCATCCCGCATTTTCCTGCGCATTGCCAGCACTTCCTGCGCCAGCTTGCCTTCGTCGCGCGGCTGCCGCAGCACCTTTTCGCGGATGGCTTCAAAACGCGAACCAATCTCGACATCGCCGGCACAGAAACGGGCGCGCGTGAGCGCCTGGTGTTCCCATAACCATGCCGAAGTGCTCTGGTACTTTTCGAATGAGGCAACACTCGACACCAGCAAACCGCTGGCGCCATCAGGACGCAAAGCGATGTCGACATCGAACAGGATGCCGGAGGGCGTATGGCTGGTCATCCAGGTGATGAAGCGTTGCGCCAGTTTTGCATATAGCGCCGATGCATCCGGATGATCGTCGTCGTACAGGAAGATCACATCGAGGTCGGACGCATAGCCGAGCTCCTTGCCGCCGAGTTTGCCATACGCGATGACTGAGAACTGGGGTACGTCGCGATGCCTGTTAGGCACGGTTTGCCATGCAGCCTGGACGGTGGCGGCGACCAGGATGTCCGCCAGCGCAGACAAGTGGTCGGCAAGCCGCTCAACCGTCAGCGCGCCTTCAAGGTCTTGTGCCAGCAGCCGGAACAGCTGCGCATGATGCAGTTCGCGCAGCACGTTCATCTGCTGCTCGGTGTCGCCTTCGGCGGCGATGAGCTGGCGTTGGCACTCATGCGCGAACGCGGCCCAGTCGGGAGCCGCCCTGAGTGTCCGGTCCTCCAGTAATTCATCCAGCAGGATAGGATGGCGGGTCAGGTATTTCGCCGCCCAGTCGCTGGCGTTCATCATCCGGATCACCCGTTCCAGGGTATGGGGGAATTCGGTGATGAGAGCAAGATAAGCCGCGCGGCGGGCGATCGCCTCGAAAAAGTCGAGCAGGCGGCCAAGTGTCGCTGTCTGGGCGTCGGCAGTCCTGGCGATGATCGCCACCGCGGAATTGATCAGCGCGAACAGCTTGTTGCGGCTGCTTTCCGGTAGCGATTGAAGTCGGGGAGACTGCCAGGTCGCCAGCAGGCGCGAAGCCGCGGTCGACGGGTCATCAAAACCAAGCGCCGCCAGCCGTGCTTCTGTTGTTTCGCGGCTGTCGGTGTTGGACAGCAATGCCGGTTCCTGTGCGGGGGAGGCCATGGCGGTGTCGGACTGCTGGCTGGTCTTGTCACTGAATATAGCGTCAAACTGGGCCGCCACAAGTGCGCGTTGGGCATCCAGTTCCGCCAGCAGCGATTCGGTATCGGCAAACCCCATCATCTTCGCCACCCTCAGCCGGTCTTCGGGATTGGCGGGCAGTGTCTGGGTCTGCGCGTCATCGAGGTATTGCAGCCGGTGTTCCAGGTTGCGCAGGAATGCATAGGCATGTTGCAGTTGTTCGACTTCGTCGGCGGTCAACAGGTTCCTATCCACCAGGGTGTTCAGCGTCGTCCGGGTAGAGCGGTCACGCAGGTCGGGATCCCGCCCGCCGCGGATCAGCTGGAAGACCTGGGCCAGGAACTCGATCTCGCGTATGCCGCCGCGGCCCAGCTTGACGTTGGTGCTGCGTTCCGGATGGCGCATCTCCTGGCGCATGACTTCGGCCCGGATCTGCCCGTGCATGTTACGCAACGCCTCGATCGCGCCGAAGTCGAGATATCGCCGGTAGACGAACGGTCTGATGATCTGTTCCAGCTCGGCGATGTCTTCTTCACGCCCGGTCAGGGCCCGCGCCTTGACCCAGGCGTAGCGCTCCCATTCCCGGCCTTGCACGATCAGGTATTCCTCGACCATGCCGAAGCTGGCCGCGAGAGGGCCGGAGCCGCCGTTGGGCCGCAGTGCCATATCGACACGGAAGGTGAAACCGTCTTCGGTAATTTCAGACAAGGCGCCGATCAGCTTTTTCCCGAGCCTGGTGAAAAACTCATGATTCGACAGCGGGCGCTGTCCGGGCGACGTGATGTGCGTGTCGCCATGCTCCGGGTAGACGAAAATCAGGTCGATGTCGGAGGAGACGTTCAGCTCGCCGCCCCCCAGCTTGCCCATGCCCAGTACTATCATCTCCTGCGGCGCACCGGACTCTTCCCCGATCGGCGTGCCATGCGTGGCCGCCATTTCCTCCGCCAGCGCCGACAGGTGGGTTTGCACCGCAAATTCGGCAAAAGCGCTGATGGTTCCGACCACTTCCGCCAGGTCGGCACGGCCGCCCAGGTCACGTTCGATCAGGGTGGCCACGACCAGGTTGCGGACCCGGCGCATGGCGCGCGGCAGCGGGAATCCAGCCGCTGTTTCCTTTTGTAAAAGATGAGCAAAAATCGCGGGGCTAATGGATAATTCAGCAAGCTCCCCCACCATGTCTGCCCGGTTCGATTCGGCATTTAGCCACAAGGCATAGAACCGCGAGGCGTTGGCACTGGTCAAATAAGATTGGATCACGTAGGTCGGACGGGGTAAGTTATCAGGATAATCTCGGGATGAAACTTGTTGTTTGACCGCAGAGACCGGTCGAAGCAGTTCGCAACGCAGTTCGAAAATGAACAACCGATAAAGTTTAAGCTGCTCATGTCCGTGCAAACAAGCTGTTCGCACAACCTATAAATATAAATCTATTGTACGCCGGCTATGACTATTTGCCTTTCCGCTTGATGTCCAACGACCAACACAAACAGCCCCAAACTTCTTTTCCGTTCGCCGCCTTTTGGGCGGCGCTGGTGCAAGCTTATCGCACTCTCAACACTGTCACGCATCATGCCCTCAGCACGCTGTTCACGGCGCTGGTGGTTGCGTACTTCATTTTCTGTGCGCTGTTCCTCAGCCTGCGTTATGTGGTGTTACCGCAGATTGACAACTACAAGTCGGACGTGGAAAGCATGGTCACGCGCGCGCTCGGCAACAAGGTCTCGATCGCCACCATCAACGCCTCCTGGGACGGGCTGCAGCCGCATCTGTCGCTGGGCGACGTAACGATCCATGACAAATTCGGCAATGCCGCGTTGCGCCTGCCGAAAGTGGCAACCACCGTCTCATGGTGGTCCGTGGTCGCCGCTGACCTGCGGCTGCATACACTGGAGATCAGCCGGCCCGACATGGATGTGACACGGGACAGCGACGGCCATATCTATGTCGGCGGCATTTTCATCGACACCGGCAAGAGCGGCGACGGCAAGGGACTGGACTGGGTCCTGTCGCAACGCGAGATCGTGATCCGCGACGGCCGGGTGCGCTGGACCGACCGGAAGCGCGCGGCGCCCGAGCTGGTGCTCAATGACGTCGATATCGTACTGAATAATCAATGGCGCGAGCACCGCTTTGCGTTAAAGGCAACGCCGCCTGCCGCCTATTCCGCACCGGTGGACGTGCGGGCTGTCTTTCAACATCCGCACTTCACGCATAGCATCTCCGACCCGTCGCGCTGGAAAGGCGAATTGTATGCAGCCCTGAGCGATACCGACCTCGCTGTCTGGAAGGCCTATTTCGATTATCCGATCGAGGTACAGCAAGGCAAAGGATCGGTGCGCGCCTGGCTGAGTTTCGATCACGCCAAAGTGGCCGACTTTACCGCAGACCTGACGCTGGCCAATGTGGCAACGCGCCTGCGCAAGGACCTGGAGCCGCTGAGGCTGGCCCACGTCAACGGCCGGGTCTCGGTGCAGGAAGATTTCAATCCGCGCCTTGAAGATGGCACGCCCACCTTCGGCGCCCATGGCCACGCGATAGCCCTTACCGATTTTTCATTGCAGACGGAAGACGGGCTGGTGCTGCCGACCACCACCATCAGCGAGCGTTACACGCCCGCCCGGGATGGCGAGCCGGAGAAAACCGAAGTCGCCGCGAAACTGGTCGACCTGCGCACGATCGCGGATTTCGCCGCAAGTTTGCCTTTGCCCGCGGCCCAGCACCAGGCCCTCGCGGATTTCGCGCCGAGCGGGATGCTCAAGGATTTCTCGATGCAGTTGGAGGGCGCTTATCCCCATATATCGGCGTATGAGGTCAAAGGCCAGTTTGCCGCGCTGTCTATGAAGCATCAAGCGGCGCGTCCGGCTCGCCCGAAGTCCGGAAACACGCCGGCGCAGGCGGCGGTGCCTGCCATCCCCGGATTCGACAACCTGACCGGCAGCGTCGACGCGAATGAACGTGGCGGCAGCTTCAGCCTGGCCTCCGATAATCTCAAACTGCAAATGCCGGCGTACTTCGCCGAGCCGGTCATGCCATTCGAACGCCTGAACATGCAAGCGAAGTGGACGTTCCAGGAGAAGGACCAACTGCTGTTGGAAGTGCACAAAATGGACTTCGAGCAGGAGGGCGTATCGGGTGCCCTGTCAGGCAAACACCTGATGCCGCTGAACCGGGCAGTCGGTAAATCGCAAGGCACGATCGACCTGACGGGAAAACTGAACGGGCTGGACGTCCGCAAAGTCGGCAATTATCTGCCGCTGGCTACGCCGGAAACGCTTCGCACCTGGCTCGCCGGCGCTCTCGTGGGCGGCAGGGCGGACGATGTCAGGTTCAGGCTCAAGGGCGATCTGGCGCAGTTCCCGTTCCATCCGCAGCGGCCGGGCGAAAAGCCCCGGGGCGAGTTCATTGTCACGGGCAAAATCGTCGACGGCAAACTCGATTACGCCCCGGGCAAGTTCGCGAAAGACGGCAAAACGCCGCTCTGGCCCTTACTGGAAAATATCAAAGGCACCATCGCGTTCGACCGCACCCGTATGGAAATCAAGGCGGAAAGCGCAAAGACCAGCGGCGTGGCGTTGTCGAACACGAAAGCGGTGATTCCGGATCTGTCGACGCATGACAAAGTGCTTGCAGTCGAGGGCGAGGCCGCCGGCGCACTCCAGGACTTCGTGCATTTTGCAAACGGTAGTCCGGTGCTGGACTGGATCGGGCAGTTTACCGAAGAGACCAGGGCCAGCGGCAACGCAAAGCTCGCGCTGAAACTGCAACTGCCGCTGGAGCACATGACCGAATCGAAGGTGCAGGGCACGCTCCAGTTCATTAACAACAATGTGACCTTGCAGAATGTGGTGCCGCCGCTGCAATCTGCCAACGGCAAGCTGGACTTTAATGAAAAAGGCTTCAGCCTGAATGGCATCAGGGCCAGTTTCCTCGGCGGACCGGTGAATGTCTCCGGCGGTACCCAGCGCGACGGCGGCATCCTGGTCAGGGCCGACGGCAGCCTGACGGTCGATGGCATACGCAGGATTTATCCGTCGCCGACGATGCAGCAGATCATGAACCGCATCACCGGTGGCACGCGCTACAGCACAACGATCCGCGTCAGGAACAAGCGTCCCGAAATCGTGGTCGAGTCCAGCCTGCAGGGCCTGGGCCTGGATTTCCCGGCGCCGCTGCGCAAGGCCGCGAATGAAAGCCTTCCGCTGAAATTCGAGCTGGCCGGTTTGCCGTCGAACGATCTGGCGAGCGTGCGCGACGAAATCAAACTCAGCGTCGGTTCCGCCCTGTCAGCGCGTTATGAAAGGCAGAAGCCGGTGGAGAAGGGCGCCGAGTGGCGCCTGGTGCGCGGTGGCATCGGCGTCAATGTGCCGCCGCCGCTGCCGGATAGCGGATTGATTGCCAACGTCAGCATGCAGCAGCTGAACATCGACCAGTGGCGCGACGTAGTCGGCACGGCCGCATCGACAGCGTCGTCGCCTCAACCTGCAGCGGATGGCAAGCCGGCGTCGCCTGGCATCGCGCAGTACATCGAGCCGGAGGTGCTCGCCGCGCGTGCCACCGAGCTGATCGTGATGGGGAAAAAACTGGATAACGTCGTGGTTGGCGCGTCGCACCAGAAAGGCGTGTGGCAGGCGAATATCGATTCCGAACAGGCCTCCGGCTATGTGACATGGAATGAATCCCAGTCGGGTCGTGGTCCGGGCAGGGTGACCGCGCGGCTGGCCTCCCTGGTCATTCCGAAATCCGCTGCGACCGATGTGTCGGAACTGCTGGACGGGAAAGATACGACCACCCGCATTCCCGGGCTCGACATCGTGGCGGAGAATTTCGAATTGTTCGGCAAGAAGTTCGGCCAGCTTGAATTGTCGGCCAACAACATGCGCGGCGCCGACGGCTGGGAATGGCGGATCAACAAGCTGTCGATTGCCAATCCAGACGGGCAGCTGAGCGCTACCGGCAACTGGAGTCGCAGCGCAGGCGAAAGCACCTCCAGCCTGGTGTATTCGCTGCAGATTGCCGACGCCGGGAAAATGCTCGACCGCTTCGGTTTTGCCAATGTGCTGCGTGGCGGCAAGGGCAAAATGGAGGGCGAAGTCAGCTGGAAAGGCTTGCCGTTCTCGCTCGATATCCCCAGCCTGACCGGAAGGGTCCAGCTCGATATGGCGGCGGGCCAGTTTTTGAAGGTCGACCCCGCCGCCGCCAAGCTGCTTGGTGTATTGAGCCTGCAGTCGCTACCCCGCCGGCTGGCGCTGGATTTCCGTGATGTGTTTTCGGAGGGCTTCGCCTTCGACGGCGTCACCGCGACAGCGACGATAGATCAGGGCGTGGCCAAGACCAGCAATTTCAAGATGCGCGGCGTGGCGGCTACGGTACTGATCGGCGGAACCGCCGACATCGCGAAGGAGTCCCAGAATTTGCATGTGGTGGTGATTCCGGAAATTAATGTCGGCGCAGCATCTGTCGTCTACGGTCTGGCGGTCAATCCCGTCATCGGTGTCGGCACCTTCCTCGCGCAGTTGTTCCTGCGCGAGCCGTTGATGAAGGCATTTACTTTCGAGTATGAAATTACCGGCCCGTGGAAAGACCCCGTGGTAACCAAGCTGGTGCGAAAACCCGCTGCCACTCCCGCGACCGGCGAAGCCGGTCGTAACCCCGCATTCACTGGTTGAGGCTCCTATGGACACTATCAAAGTCGCCGCGATACAAATGGTCTCGACCCCGCACGTGGAAGAAAACTTCGCGACGGCGGGACGACTGATTGCGCAAGCCGCCCAGCAGGGCGCTCAACTGGTGCTGCTGCCGGAATACTGGCCTATCCTCGGCATGCATGAGAAGGACAAGGTGGCGCATGCGGAACCGTTTGACGCCGGACCTATCCAGGCATTCATGTCCGATATGGCGCGCGAACACCGCGTCTGGCTGATTGGCGGGACGCTGCCGCTGATTGCGCCGGAAGCCAACAAAGTGCTCAATACCATGGTGGTCTATAACCCGGCGGGCGAGCATGTGATTCGGTATGACAAGATTCATCTGTTCAGCTTCACCAAGGGCGAAGAGTCGTACGACGAGGCGCGCACCATCGTGCACGGCACCAAGGTGGCGGCCTTCGATTCCCCGTTTGGCAGGATCGGGCTGTCAGTGTGCTACGACTTGCGCTTTCCGGAACTTTATCGGGCGATGGGCGAGTGCGCACTGATTGTTGTGCCATCCGCGTTCACCTATACGACGGGCAATGCGCATTGGGAAATCCTGCTGCGCGCACGCGCCATTGAAAATCAGTGTTACGTGCTCGCCGCCGCGCAGGGTGGCCGTCATCCAAACGGCCGTCGCACATGGGGTCACAGCATGCTGATCGACCCGTGGGGCGAAATCAAATCGGTCCTCCCCGAAGGCGAGGGCATAGTGATCGGCGACATGGATCCCCACCGTCTGCAGAAGGTGCGCGAGAGTTTGCCGGCGCTTAAACATCGCAAGCTTTGAATGCCTGAACTACAATAGCCTGATCTGCCGGACACCTGTTGAATCACGCGGTGGTACTACGCGAACGAGAAAGACCATGAAGCTATTCGAACCGAATTTTCAAACCCTGGCCGCCGCGCGCGAAGTGTTGCTGACGCCGTTCGGCCTCGACGAGTCGAAACTGACCAATGCGCTCGGCGAGATTTTCACGCACCGCGTGGACTACGCCGACCTGTATTTCCAATTCACGAAACACGAAGGCTGGAGCCTGGAAGAGGGCATCGTCAAGACCGGCAGTTTCTCGATAGACCAGGGTGTCGGCGTGCGCGCCGTGTCAGGCGAAAAGACCGCGTTCTCCTATTCCGACGAAATCTCCGAACGGGCATTGCTGGAAGCCGCCGCAGCTACCCGCACGATTGCGCGCCAGGGCTCCGGCAAAATCAAAGTCGCTTCTTCGATAGAGCAGGTCGGTGGCCGCTCCCTTTACCTGCCGCATGATCCGCTGTCTTCGTTGGATGCGACCGAGAAGGTGAAGCTGCTGGAACGGGTCGAACGCATTGCGCGCGCCAAGGATCCGCGCATCGTGCAAGTAATGGCCGGACTCGCCGGCGAGTACAACGTGGTGCTGGTCGTGCGCAGCGACGGTGTGCTTGCGGCCGACATTCGTCCGCTGGTGCGTCTTTCGATTACGGTGATTGCGGAACAGAACGGTCGCCGCGAAGTGGGTTCCAGCGGCGGCGGCGGGCGCTATAGCTACGCCTACTTCACCGATGAAATGCTGGAAAAATACGCGGGCGATGCAGTCAGTGCTGCGCTTGTGAATCTCGATGCGCGTCCCGCCCCTGCAGGTCCGATGACGGTCGTGCTTGGCCCGGGATGGCCCGGTGTGCTGTTGCATGAAGCGATCGGCCACGGGCTCGAAGGTGACTTCAACCGCAAGGGTTCCAGCGCGTTTTCCGGTCGCCTGGGCGAGCGGGTTGCGGCCAAAGGCGTCACCGTGGTCGATGACGGCACGATTGCCGACCGCCGTGGTTCCCTCAACGTCGACGATGAGGGCAACCCGACGCAATGCACGACCCTGATTGAAGACGGCATCCTGAAAGGCTATATCCAGGACACGCTGAACGCGCGCCTGATGAACATGCCGGTCACCGGCAATGCGCGCCGCCAATCGTTTGCGCACCTGCCGATGCCACGCATGACCAATACCTACATGCTCGGCGGCGACAAGGATCCTGCGGAGATCATCGCATCGGTGAAGAACGGCCTGTACGCGGTGAACTTTGGCGGCGGACAGGTCGACATCACCAACGGCAAATTCGTGTTCTCGGCCAGTGAAGCCTACATGATTGAAGACGGCAGGATCAGCTACCCGGTCAAAGGGGCCACACTGATCGGCAACGGGCCTGACGTGCTTAATCGCGTATCTATGATCGGAAACGACATGAAGCTCGACAGCGGCGTCGGCGTATGCGGCAAGGAAGGGCAGAGCGTGCCGGTCGGTGTCGGCCAGCCGACCTTGCGTATCGATGGCATGACTGTTGGCGGTACTGCCTGAGTGCCGCCTTTCTGGCCAGATGAGCATCAAAAACGTTCAGCTGGCCAGAAATTACCTGCACCGGCTTGCCAAACCTTTTGATTTATTGCACTATTGGGCTCGACCTGAAGCAAAACCCGTAAAAAATATGATTTTCGCGCGCTTCTTCTTTTATTTTTACTTTAGCTATTCCAGCCCCAAGGCGGTGGAAAAGCGGTAAGCGCGCAGGTAAAAGAGCCGAACCGAATTCCAAGAAAAACCGCCAGAGATGGCGGTTTTTTTTTACCCTTTTTGACGCATTCAAGCTTACCCATTGGAGATAAACCATGCCGCGTACCGATGACCTTCGCATACGAGAATTGAAAGAACTGACCCCGCCGTCGCATTTGATCCGTGAATTCTCGTGCTCCGAGAAGGCCGCAACCACCGCCGCGGGCGCGCGTACCGCGCTGCATCGCATCCTGCATGGTCAGGACGACCGTGTCATGGTCGTGATCGGTCCCTGCTCGATCCACGACACCAGGGCGGCGATGGAATATGCGAAGCGCCTGGTGGAAGAGCGCAAGCGTTTCGCCGGCGAGCTGGAAATCATCATGCGCGTCTACTTCGAAAAGCCGCGCACCACCGTGGGCTGGAAAGGCCTGATCAACGATCCGTACCTCGATAACAGCTTCCGCATCAACGACGGCCTGCGCATGGCGCGTGAACTGCTGCTGAATATCAACGAGCTCGGGCTCCCCGCAGGCACCGAATTCCTTGACGTCATCAGTCCACAGTACATCGCCGACCTGGTCAGTTGGGGCGCGATCGGCGCGCGCACGACCGAATCGCAAGTGCACCGGGAACTTGCTTCCGGACTGTCGTGCCCGGTAGGCTTCAAGAATGGTACCGACGGCAACGTCAAGATCGCGGTGGATGCGATCAAGGCCGCCTCGCAGCCGCACCATTTCCTCTCCGTCACCAAGGGCGGCCACTCGGCGATCGTCTCCACCAACGGCAACGAGGATTGCCATGTCATCCTGCGCGGCGGCAAGGCGCCCAACTATGATGCCGCCAGCGTCGACGCGGCCTGCAAGGACATCGCCAACAGCGGACTCGCGTCGCGCCTGATGATCGATGCGTCGCATGCAAACAGCTCCAAGAAGCCGGAGAACCAGGTTCCGGTGTGCGCCGACATCAGCAAGCAGATTGCCGCGGGCGATAGCCGCATCGTTGGCGTCATGGTGGAATCGCATCTGGTCGCCGGCCGGCAGGACCTCATTCCCGGCAAAGAGCTGACCTATGGCCAGTCGATCACCGATGGCTGCATCGATTGGGAATCGAGCATCAAGGTGCTCGAAGGACTGGCTGAAGCGGTCAAACAGCGTCGGCTGCAGGATCCGGACGCTTGATTGTCAGGTCGCGCCTTGCACGCGCGGATGAAATCCGGTCCATTTGTCACGTCTGAATCTTCCACTGTCACTCCCCTCCCCGCAAGCGGGAGAGGGGAGATCCTTCAAAAACGCTTGGTAAGCGTCATCATTTCGCCGTCACGCTGCATGGCCGTGCGATTCAGGAAAGACATCCCGAGCAGGATAAACGGAAGCCCGGATTCCTGAACCACGGCGTCGACCTGGTTGAGTTCGATATCGCCCACTCTGACGGTGTCGAGCTTGACGCGATACGCAGACACGACGCCGTTCGCAGTGTTCAGGTAGCCGATCTGCCCTCTCTTGTAATCGATCCCCAGTCGCCGCGCATCGGATGCGGGTATCGCGATCAGTGTCGCGCCCGTATCCAGCAGCATGCGTGCCGTGCCGCCATTGATCTGGCCCTGCACCATGTAATGTCCCTGGCCGTCCGCCTTCAGGCTGACGCTGGCGGTACCGCCCGACGTGCTTCGGTTGAAGTGCTCGCCCATCACGATGGTCTGGCGCTTGCCGTTGATGTCGATCGTTGCGCCGGATTCGCTGACCGACACCAGCTTTACGCCATCGGTCACGGCGTTGCCGGCCGCGTAGGTCTTCGGCGATTTGCCGTCAACGACCAGCACCGCCTTGTTCGGGAACAGGCCGACTACGCTGATGTCGACGGCATAAGCCGCATTGGCAAGCAGGAAGAGGGCGGCTGAAAGAGAGATTGGGCGCATAAGTTCCGGGTCCGGAGCAGGGAAGCTAGTCCCTGAAGTTTTCGAAGTCCAGGGGCAGGTCGGTCGCTTCCTTCTTCAACAGCGCAATCGCGGCCTGCAGATCGTCGCGCTTTGCACCGGTGATGCGTACCGCCTCGCCCTGTATGCTGGCCTGCACTTTCATCTTGCTGTCCTTGATGAGGCGAACAATTTTCTTGGCAGCGTCCGACTCGATGCCGTTCTTGATCTTGATGACTTGCTTGACCTTGTCGCCGCCGATTTTCTCGATCTTGCCGATGTCAAGAAAACGCACATCGACTCCACGCTTGGTCATCTTGCCCGTCAACACATCGCGGACCTGGCTGAGCTGGAAGTCGCTGTCCGCGTAGGCGGTCAGCTCACGCTCCTTCTGCTCGACGCGGGCATCGCTGCCCTTGAAGTCGAAGCGGGTCGAAATTTCCTTGTTCGCCTGGTCAACGGCATTCTTTACTTCTACGGTGTTTGCTTCTGATACGACGTCAAACGATGGCATGAGCTGATCCTCTTCAATAGGTTTTCTTGCAACTTGGTTAACTGCAGATTCTAAAGGACAAAAAAACAGGTGGCTAGTTTTGCTTGCGGTTTTGCTTGGACTATAATCCTCGCGCTATGACCCTTTCCCTGTCAATCCAACGCGATTTCTCGCTACGTCCCCATAATACGTTTGGCATCGACGCCAAAGCGCATGCTTACCTGAAAGTCAACACGCCTGATCTGTTGCGCGAGGTTCGGGCTTCGCAGGCGCTTGCCGGCTTGCCGCGGCTAGTGTTGGGCGGCGGCAGCAATCTGTTGCTTACGGGTGATTTTGCCGGACTTGTGCTGCATATGTGCATGAAAGGCATCGCGGTCGTTGGCGAGGATGCGCATGCAACCTACGTTCGTGCGGCGGCGGGAGAGAACTGGCATGAATTCGTGCGCTGGACACTGGCGCAGGGGTTGGGCGGGCTGGAAAACCTGTCGCTGATTCCCGGTAGCGTCGGAGCCGCGCCGATCCAGAACATTGGCGCCTACGGGGCCGAGGTGAAGGACTGCTTTCACGAGCTGACTGCGTTCGACATGGTGGAGGGCCGCAGCTTCACTCTCGACAAAGCCGCTTGCGATTTCAGATATCGCGACAGCGTGTTCAAACATCGTTTGCGCGAGCGGGCAGTGATCCTCGACGTGACGTTCGCATTACTCAAACAATGGAAACCCAACGTGCAATATGTCGATGTCGCGCAGGAACTCGCTGCGCGCGGCATCGAAGTTCCCACTGCATTTGACATCAGCGACGCGGTAATTGCCGTCCGCACGCGCAAGCTGCCGGATCCGGCGGTGATTGGTAATGCAGGCAGCTTCTTCAAGAATCCGATCGTGTCGGCGCAACAGCGCAACGAGTTGTTGGGACGCCATCCGAACCTGGTCAGCTATGCGCAACCCGATGGCAGTTTCAAACTTGCGGCGGGATGGCTGATCGACCAGTGCGGTTGGAAGGGCCGGAGCCTCGGAGCGGCGGGCGTGTATGAAAAGCAGGCGCTCGTGTTGGTCAATCGTGGCGGGGCCAGCGGAAAGGATGTGGCGAAGCTTGCTGCGGCGATCCAGGCCGATGTGAGGGCACGATTCGGGGTCATGCTGGAACCTGAGCCGATTTTTGTTTGACGGTAGGGCGCATCGTGACATCTTACCGTCTGATGTGATTTCGAGGGCGTAGGATGCGCATGGCGCACCCTACGCCCTTTTTGTAATTACGCGCCGACGAAGTGGCAGACGTAATCCAGCGTCTCTACCGTCTCAATATCAAAGCTCGAATTGCCCGGCACGTTGAAGCGCTGGCCGCCCTCGTAGGTCTTCCATTCGGTTTCACCCTTGATACGGATGCGGCATGTGCCGGCGTTCAGTTCCATGATTTCCGGAGCGCCGGTGTTGAAGGTCAGCGACGACGGGAAAATCACCCCGATGGTTTTGCGCGTGCCGTCTTCGAAAATCACGGTGTGCGAAACGCACTTTCCGTCGAAATAGATGTTGGCCTTCTTGATGACGGAAACTTTATCGAATTGTGTGGTCATGTTGTCTCGTTTGTATGTGTTTGTTATTTGTCGCTATTTTTGACGAGGCGCGGCAACCCGACGGAAGAACTTGCGCCCAACAAGCCGGCCTTACTATAGATGCCGAGCTTGTCGCGCGTATCCGAGATGTCAAGGTTGCGCATCGTAAGTTGTCCGATGCGGTCTTGCGGCGTGAATGCGCCTTCGCCTTTTTCCATCGTCAGGCGTTCCGGCTGGTAGGTCAGGTTGGCCGATTCGGTATTCAGGATTGAGTAATCGTTGCCACGACGCAGTTCCAGCGTCACTTCGCCGGTGATTGCGCGTGCGATCCAACGCTGCGCCGCTTCGCGCAGCATGATTGCCTGCGGATCGAACCAGCGGCCCTGGTAAAGCAGGCGGCCGAGCTTGCGGCCGTTGTCGCGGTATTGTTCGATCGTGTCTTCGTTATGAATGCCGGTGACCAGGCGTTCGTAGGCGATGAACAGGAGTGCCAGGCCAGGTGCTTCGTAGATGCCGCGGCTCTTCGCTTCGATGATGCGGTTTTCGATCTGGTCGCTCATGCCGAGGCCGTGGCGGCCACCGATGCGGTTCGCTTCCATCAGGAGGTCAACCGGGTTCGCATAGGCGATGCCGTTCAGTGCGACCGGACGTCCCTCTTCGAAACGCACGCTCACTTCCTCGCGCTTGACTTCGACATCATCGCGCCAGAATGCGACGCCCATGATCGGCTCGACGATTTTCATCCCGCTGTTCAGGTGTTCCAGGTCTTTCGCTTCATGCGTCGCGCCCAGCATGTTGGAGTCGGTCGAATACGCTTTCTCGGTCGACATCTTGTAGTCGAAGCCGGACTTGATCAGGAATTCCGACATTTCCTTGCGGCCGCCGAGTTCCTGGATGAACTGGTTATCGAGCCAGGGTTTGTAGATGCGCAGCGCCGGGTTCACCAGCAAACCGTAACGATAGAAACGTTCGATGTCGTTGCCCTTGAACGTGCTGCCGTCGCCCCAGATGTCGACCTGGTCTTCCTGCATCGCGGCGACCAGCATTGTGCCGGTGACTGCGCGGCCCAGCGGTGTCGTGTTGAAGTAGGTGATGCCGGCGGTCGAGATGTGGAATGCGCCGCTTTGCAGCGCGGCGATGCCTTCCGCCACCAGTTGTTCGCGGCAATCGATCAGGCGTGCCTGTTCGGCGCCGTACAGCTTCGCCTTTTTCGGGATCTCGTCGTAATCAGGTTCGTCGGGCTGGCCCAGGTTCGCGGTGTACGCGTACGGAATCGCGCCCTTCTGGCGCATCCAGTGCAGTGCTGCACTGGTGTCGAGCCCGCCGGAAAAGGCGATGCCCACTTTTTGGTTGGCGGGAACGGACTGAAGTATGGTCGACATGATTTCTGCTTTACTTGCTGGGGGTGATTGTGGGTAAGACGATCAGGAACAGGCGATTGGTAAACGAATTGAATTAACTGAGCTTGCCCAGAACCAGGTATTCCATCAGTGCCTTTTGCACATGCAGGCGGTTCTCGGCCTCGTCCCAGACGACCGATTGCGGGCCGTCGATTACTTCGGCGGCCACTTCTTCGCCGCGATGCGCGGGCAGGCAATGCATGAACAGCGCATCCGGTTTGGCGCGCTTCATTTTCGCGGCATCGACGATCCAGCCGTCGAAGGCTTTCAGCCGGGCCGCGTTTTCTTCTTCGTAACCCATGCTGGTCCAGACGTCGGTGGTCACCAGGTCTGCGTCCTGGCAGGCGTCGGCAGGATTCGCAAATGCCGTGTAGCAGTCGTTAGCCGCGGTGACCAGCTTCGGGTCGATGTCGTAGCCCTTCGGGGTCGAAACATTGAGGTGGAAGCCGAACACCTGCGCTGCTTGCAGCCATGAATACAGCATGTTGTTGGCGTCGCCGATCCAGGCAACGGTTTTGCCGGCGATGGAACCGCGATGCACGATAAACGTAAAGACGTCGGCCAGCACCTGGCAGGGATGGTGTTCGTTGGTCAGGCCGTTAATCACCGGCACCCGGGAATGGGCGGCAAAGCGGTCGATGATCTCATGGCCGAAGGTGCGCACCATGATGATGTCGCACATGCGTGACATGACTTGCGCCGCATCTTCCACCGGTTCGCCGCGACCGAGCTGGCTGTCGCGCGTGTTCAGGTAGATAGCGGCGCCGCCGAGCTGGTGCATGCCGGCTTCGAAGGACAGGCGGGTGCGCGTGGAATTCTTCTCGAACACCATCACGAGTGTACGGTCGAGCAGCGGGTGATAGGGTTCGTAGTTTTTGAATTTGCGCTTGATGATGCTGGCGCGTTCGATCACATACTCGAATTCGTCAAGCGTAAAGTCGGAAAACTGCAGGAAGTGTTTGATTGCCATAAATGAAAACGGCGGCCACTGCTCGCCTGCCGCCGAAGATTGTAACTTGTTCAATTATAAGAGGTTTTTCGGCAAAAAGATAACCGGACGCCATCTCGCGGACACTGTCAATACAATGTCTGCGACGATTCGTGTACCAGTTGCCGGTATAGATCATGGCGCATACGCGCAATATCGCCAGCCTCGACCGCTTCGAGGACCCCGCATCCGGGTTCATTCAGGTGATGACAGTTGTAGAACTTGCAACGTCCGAGCCGGGAGCTGAATTCGCGGAAGGCGCGCTCCAGCATTCCCTCACTGAGGTGGTACAGGCCGAACTCCTGGAACCCCGGCGAATCGATGATTGCGGTATCCGCATCCGTCGTATAGAGACGCGTAAAAGTCGTCGTATGTTTGCCGGTATCGAGCGCGGCCGAAATCTCGCGAACGGCAATGTCGGCATCCGGCACCAGCAGGTTGATCAGCGAGGATTTGCCCATCCCTGACTGGCCGATCAGGATAGTGGTCTGGCCCGCCAACAAAGGCGCGAGCTTAGCGCAGGTGGCTTCCGGGTTGGCGCGCGCCGACACTTCATGTACCGGGTAGCCCAGCGCTGCGTACACCGCCAGGCGTTCACGCGTCCGCGCGAGTGATTCGGTGACGTCGATCTTGTTGAGCACGATATGCGCGGCGACGCCCGCAGCCTCGGCTGCGACCAGGGAGCGCGAAATCAGGTCATCCGAAAATGCCGGTTCGGTGGCGACGACGATGAACAGTTGGGTCACATTCGCAGCCAGCAACTTGGACTTGTACTGGTCAGAACGGTAAAGCAGGGTCTTGCGCTCGGTGATCTTCTCGATCACACCCTGGTCCAGTGACGTTTCCTTGATATCGACGATGTCGCCGACTGCGACGTCGCTCTTCTTTCCCCGTGTGACGCATTGCAACTTCTTGTCGCCGACCTGGGCCAGGTAATGCCGGCCGTGTGCCGCGATGATGATACCTTTAAACATGAGTCAGGTAGGTCCTTGCTTGAATAGAGCATCTACTTTGGCGGCTGCAATGAAGTCATTCTCAGTGATGCCGCCGCGTCCGCCATTTGCGGAATGTGTATTGAACTTCACCTTGCAGCGGTTGTAGGTCACCAGCAGTTCCGGATGATGATCCTCGGCGTGAACCACGTACGCAACCGCATTCACGAAGGCCAGCGTTCGATAATAATTCTTGAACGTGTAGCTCTTTACCACTTTCCCGTCCTCCAGGGCCCAGCCGTCCAGTGCCGAAAGGTGTTGCGCGATTTCGGCGTCGGCGAAGCCGGTGTCCTGGTGCCGGCATTTTTTCTGGAGGAGTTCGGTGGTGGTCACCATGATGTCACCTTTAACGGGTGGCAAGCAGATGATGAATGCGCAAGCTTGCCGGCGGGTGCGAATCGTAAAAAGCGGAATGCAGCGGATCGGGCGTCAGCGTCGATGCATTGTCTTCGTACAGCTTGACGAGTGCCGACACCAGGTCCTGCGCATCAGTGTACTGCGCCGCGAACGCATCGGCTTCAAACTCATGCTTGCGCGACGTGATCGATGCCAGCGGCGAGAACAGGAAGGTGAATACCGGCAGCGTCAGCATGAACAGGATCAGCGCCATGGCGTCATTGCTGGTCAACAGCATGGGCGTGACGCCGAGGCCGGTGTAGAACCAGGCCTGCGTCTTCAGGTAGCCGAGCAGGGCGAGGAAGCCGAGCGAGATCGCGAACATCACCGCAATTCGCTTGACGATATGCTTCAGCTTGAAGTGGCCGAGCTCATGCGCCAGCACGGCCTCGATCTCGTGCGGAGCAAGGCGCGACAGCAGGGTGTCGAAAAATACGATGCGCTTGGCGGCGCCGAAGCCGGAGAAATAAGCATTGCCATGCGCGCTGCGCTTGGACCCGTCCATCACGAACAGTCCCTGCGATGCGAAGCCGACGCGCTTCATCAATCCCTCGATCCGGGCGCGCAGGCTGTCATCCTGCAGCGGCGTGAACTTGTTGAACATCGGGGCGATGACGGTTGGATACAGCACCAGCATCAGCAGCTGGAAGCCGCTCCACACCAGCCATGCATAAAGCCACCAGTAATCGCCGGACTTGTCCATCAGCACCAGGATCACCCAGATCAGGGGCAGGCCGATGGCGGCGCCGATCAGGGCGCTTTTCACGAGGTCGGAGAAGAACAGGCGCAGCGTCAACTTGTTGAAGCCGAATTTCGCTTCGAGCACGAACTGCTTGTAATAGTCGAACGGCAGGTCGATCAGTCCGGAGATCACAGCGAACACGGCCAGTAATCCGATCTGGAAAGTCATTCCGGGGCCGGTCAGCTGGAACAGCGTGGTGGACAGCCATTGCAGTCCGCCGAGCAGCGTGAACCCGATCAGCACCGCGGTATTGATCAGCAACATGAGCATGCTGAACTTGGTCTTCGCTATGGTGTAATCGGCCGCTTTCCGGTGCGCATGCAGAGGAATTTTCTCTGCGAACTCGGGCGGAACTGTACTACGATGGGAGAGTACATGTCGGATATGCCGTGAGCCAAGCCAGAAGCGCACTACCAGCGTAATAACCAGAACACTGACGAACAAAACGGAAAACGCGTAAGAAGACATTCTATGCCTGTGAGAAAATGGCGAACCTAAGCCCCAGAGAAATCAAATTATGTCACAAGCCACTGCTCCAGATACGCAATCCAATTTCCCGGCCCGTCCGAACGAACTCAATCTTGTCTGGGTAGACATGGAAATGACCGGCCTCAATCCGGATACCGATCGCATTATCGAAGTCGCCGTCGTCGTTACCGATTCCGAATTGAACATACTGGCAGAAGGGCCGGTGTTTGCCATCCATCAACCGGACGAGATACTGGACGGCATGGATTCCTGGAACAAAGGCACCCACGGCCGTTCCGGCCTGATCGACCGTGTCAAAGCGTCAACCGTCTCCGAAGCTGACGCGGAAGCTGCGTTGGTTGATTTCCTGAAGCACTTTGTGCCCGCCGGGAAGTCGCCGATGTGCGGCAACACCATTTGCCAGGACCGCCGCTTCATGGTGCGCACCATGCCCAAACTGGAGCAGTTTTTCCATTACCGCAATGTCGACGTATCGACGTTGAAGGAACTATGCAAGCGCTGGAAGCCCGAGCTGGCGACCGGCTTTAAAAAGCATCAGAAGCATACAGCACTGGCCGACATCATTGAATCGATAGAAGAGTTGCGCTACTACCGCGAGCATTTCATCAAGGCCTGAGCCCAAGGACCCGCGCATGACAAAAATGCCTTGTCGATCAAGGCATTAGACTTCGCCGGCGAGAGCCGGTAGACTTTAGCCCTTTTGCAGATTTCCACCATGGCCGCCGCTCCTGATCTTCCATCGACCGACACCGTCGACACCGCTGCGCCCGAGACCCGCAATGTGCCCAGTGAGCTGATTGCACGCGAAGTGGCACGTCGTCGTACCTTCGGCATCATCTCCCACCCGGACGCGGGTAAAACCACGCTGACTGAAAAGCTGTTGCTGTTCTCCGGCGCGATTCAGCTCGCCGGTACGGTCAAGGCCCGCAAGAGCGGCCGTCATGCGACCTCGGACTGGATGGAGATCGAAAAGCAGCGCGGCATTTCGGTGGCGAGCTCGGTGATGCAGTTCGAGTATCGCGACCATGTGGTCAACCTGCTCGATACCCCGGGCCACCAGGACTTTTCGGAAGATACCTACCGGGTGTTGACGGCGGTCGACTCCGCGCTGATGGTGATCGACGCCGCCAAGGGCGTCGAGGAACAAACCATCAAGCTGCTCAATGTGTGCCGCATGCGCGCCACGCCGATCCTGACCTTCATGAACAAAATGGACCGCGAAACCCGTGATCCGCTGGAATTGCTCGATGAAGTCGAATCGGTGCTGAAGATCCAGTGCGCGCCGGTGACCTGGCCGATCGGCATGGGTAAAGCATTCCGCGGCGTGTACCACCTGCTGCGCGACGAAATCCTGCTGTTCAAGGCCGGCTCGGAACGCGCCGACCAGGAGTTTGAAGTCGTCAAGGGCATCGATAACCCGCGCCTTGCTGAAATGTTCCCTCAGGAGATCGAACAGCTCAAGATGGAAGTGGAGCTGGTGCATGGCGCATCGCATCCGTTCGACCTCGATGCGTTTTTGGCAGGTACGCAGACGCCGGTGTTTTTCGGATCGGCGATCAACAATTTCGGCGTGCGCGAAATTCTGAACGCATTGCTCGATTGGGCGCCTCCACCGCTGCCGCGAGACGCCACCGTCCGCCCGGTCGAGCCTGTCGAGACGCCATTCACCGGCTTTGTCTTCAAGATCCAGGCCAACATGGATCCGGCGCATCGCGACCGCATCGCTTTCCTGCGCGTGTGCTCGGGGCGATTCGAGCGCGGCATGAAGGTCAAGCACCTGCGCCTGAACCGTGAAGTGAAGGTGTCGAGTGTAGTGACCTTTATGGCATCGAGCCGCGAACAGGTGGAAGAGGCGTATGCAGGCGACATCATCGGCCTGCCCAATCACGGCAACATGCAGATCGGCGACAGCTTTTCCGAGGGTGAATTGCTGCAGTTCACCGGCATTCCGTATTTCGCGCCGGACTTCTTCCGCTCGGTGCGCATCCGCAATCCGTTGAAGATCAAGCAATTGCACAAGGGTTTGCAGCAGTTAGGCGAAGAGGGCGCGGTACAGGTCTTCAAACCGATACATGGCGGTGACCTGATCCTTGGTGCGGTCGGCGTACTCCAGTTCGAAGTCGTAGCCAGCCGCCTGCTCAATGAATACGGCGTCGACGCTGTGTTCGAGGGCACCAGCACCAGCAGCGCACGCTGGGTATCATCCGACGACAAGAAGGCGCTTGCCGATTTCGAAAAATCCTCCGCCGGCGTGAATGTCGCCTATGACGCCGCCGGCAACATGGCTTATCTCGCCACCTCGGGCGTGAACCTTAAACTGACGCAAGAACGTTGGCCGCAGCTCACCTTCCATTCGACCAGGGAACACGCCGCGAAGCTCGGATGACCCACTCGACAAAGGCGCCCGGTCGGGCGCCTTTTATTTTCTATTGATTGTTGACAAAAGATTAATGGTCTTTGCGCCAGATCAAACGAAGCCAGGTGGTGCGACCTATACTGACGCGACACGCCTGTTCATTCACCTCCCCCTGTTTTCCACGTCATCCGCTCGTACGGATGCATTGCTGTTTTCCGCAGTTACAGGATTCAAGGAGCTTCTATGCTAACTGCCACCTATTCCATAGTCACCCTCTCCACCGAGCAAAACAAGACGCGCCGCCTTCTGCACAGGTTGCAACAGCATATCCGGAATGCCTGGAACGGCTTGAAAAGTATCGACCTCGCTTCAATCGAGTCGACGTTGAATAACCTGACCCAATTCGACAAGTTCTGCCGCAGCCGAAAAGTCGAAGTGCACCTGATTCCGGCGATACGCCGCGTCACTCCCGCGGCGGATGCACTGCTTGCGGAACTGGAGGCGCTGAGCGCCAGCGGAATGAACATCCTGCGATCGTTGCGCGAACAATTGGGTCACGCGTTTGAAGACGGCGTGGTCCGGGTCAGTGAAGTCTGCAATTCGATGGAGCTGTATTGCAACAAGCTGCAGCGCAGGCTGGCGAAGGAAGAGGAAGAGCTGTTTCCATTGGCGCGCCGCATGTTTTCCATAGAAGAGTGGTTCGCCATTGCGGAGAAATTCCTGTCAGATGATGCGCAGGTACGGGGCAGCCGGGAGAATTTCCCGTCGCATGCAATGCAAGCGCCGGCCCAATCACGGAGGATGGCCGCTCTCTGATATCTTTGCCCAGGGGCGCCGGCCGGGAGTTGCCCCTTGCGCAGTCCGCAGTTTCTTGGCATGGTGTGCCCCATGAAATCCCTCAGGTCACACATGCCAAAACTCCTCAAGCAGTTCACGACGTTCTCGCTGCGCGATTTCATCGTTGCTTCCGGACCCACGATACTGGCCATCGCATTGGTCTGCGTATTTGCATACTGGCTGGTCGATCCATCGCCGCCAGCCAACGTGACCATGTCGACCGGGCAGGAGAACAGCGCGTATGAGGAATTCGGCAAGAAATACGCGCAAGCCCTCGCCAAATACGAAATCAAACTTGCATTGAAACCGTCGCTCGGCTCGCAGGAGAACCTGCAACGCCTGAGAGATCCCGATTCCGGCACCGATATCGCTTTCGTGCAGAGCGGCTCGACCGAGCAGGAAGAAGCCGAGCGCAGGGGACTGGTTTCCCTGGGCAGCCTGTTCACCGAACCGGTATGGCTGTTCCTGCGCAGCGACAGGAAAGTCACCCAGCTGACGCAACTGAAGCGCATGAAAATCAATGTCGGACCCGAGGGTACCGGCGCGCCCAAACTGTTCCGGACGCTGTTGTCGGTCAATGGCATCGAGCCCACCGACATCAAGCTCGGCGCGCTTGAAAATACGCCGGCGACGGTCGAGCTGCTCGAAGGCCGCATCGACGGACTGGTATTCAGCTCCGCGCCGGACGCGCCGCTGATTCAGATGTTGCTGCAGACGCCGGGCATCAAGCTGTTCGACTTTGCCCAGGCCGAGGCTTACACCCGCCGCTTTCCCTACCTGTCGCACGTGATCCTGCCGCGCGGCATCGTCGACCTTGGACGCGACTTGCCGCCGAAGGATTACCACCTGATCGCGCCGACGGCGACGCTGGTTGCGCGCCAGGATCTGCATCCGGCCCTCGTCGACCTGTTCGTGCAGTCGGCCATCGACATCCATGGCGGCGCCGGCTGGTTCAGGAAGAAGGGCGAATTTCCGACGGCCAGCTATACCGAAATCCCGGTGTCGCCGACGGCGCAAAAGATGTACAAGGAAGGATCGCCGCTGCTGCAGCGTTACCTGCCATTCTGGCTTGCCAATTTCTTCGACCGGATGTGGGTGGTGGTGGTTGCCCTCGGCGCGTTGATCCTGCCGCTGTCGCGCATCATCCCGCCGCTGTATGTGTGGAAAGTGCGCTCACGGGTCTATCGCTGGTACGGCCAGCTACGCTCGATCGAACAGGCGATCGAGGATGTGCCCGGGGAGCAGCAGGCGGAGGTCTATCCGCAGCAATTGAAGCGGCTCAACGACCTCGAGGCGCGCGTCAACCAGATATCGATCCCTCTGTCGTTCGCGGAGGAGCTGTACGGCTTGCGCAGCCACATCAACTTCGTGCGGAAAAAGGTAATGTGGCTGATGAGGAGCGGGCCGATGGAACAGCCGGCGGTATCGGCGCAGGGGTAGGGCCGCTACGCGCGCTTGCCTTTAAGCTCCCACCCACGGCAGGCCGTACTTGCACCAGCCACCTACGTTCTTCCTGTGGCCTTCGGCATCCTTGTCGCCTTCAAATCCTTCGAGGATGTCGAAGCAATGCTCATAACCGTGTTCCGTTGCGAGCTTGGCGGCACTGCGCGATCGAACGCCGGAACGGCACAGGAACAGCAGCACGTGGTCCTTCTCCGCCACCTGTCTGAGCTGGTCGAGGAATTGCGGGTTGGGTGTGCCGCCGGGGTATACATTCCATTCGATCGCCGCATGCTTCTCTGCCGGGATCGCCACTCGGCCGACCCAGTCCCGCTCCGCGTTGGTACGCACATCCACCAGTTTGGCGCGCGGATTGTCACGTAACAGTGCGTAGGCTTCTTGCGGTGTAACGGCGCCGGCGTACGGAAGCTGCTTTTCCTGGCCGCGCTGGCAGGCGGTTGAGAGAATATCGGTAGTCATTTGGTTTTCCTGTCTCGCTGAAGATGTTTGTTGCCTTTTTTGGATTATATTGATTTCTCGCGACCGCCTTCGAATTCCCCAAAGAAGTGCATTAACTCGATTTCAACGGACATTTGCACTGCAGTGGTGCGGTTCGGGAAATTTGCACGATTTTGGTGATGTTGCCAAATTTTTAGTTCCTCAAAAAAACCTTCCAGATTCGCACGTAAATGCGGCAATTCGCCCGCTTCATCGTGGTGCGGTCCATTTGATCGTGCGCAAGGAGTTGGCATGGATTCTGCTATCATGGCTGGCTGAGTTCGGACGTATTCAGCTTCCGCTTCCTGCAACGGCAGGACATCCAGACAGCTCAGAACCAATTCGAAATTATCATTTGCTCATTTTAGGAGATTCGCATGGCATTGACGGCCGCAGACGTCTTGAAGATGGCGAAAGAAAACGAAGTCAAATTCGTTGATTTTCGCTTTGCTGACACCAGAGGCAAGGAACAGCACGTAACTGTGCCGGTTTCGCAGTTTGGCATGGACAAATTCGAATCCGGCCACGCTTTTGACGGGTCGTCGATCGCCGGATGGAAGGGTATCGAAGCATCCGACATGCTGTTGATGCCGGATCCAAATACGGCCAACATCGATCCGTTCATGGAAGAGACCACGCTGTTCATGCAGTGTGACGTCATCGAGCCGAGCGACGGCAAAGGCTACGACCGTGACCCGCGCTCGATCGCCCGCCGCGCTGAAGCGTACCTGAAATCCTCCGGCCTGGGCGACACTGCCTACTTCGGTCCGGAACCGGAATTCTTCATTTTCGACAGCGTGCGCTGGAAGATCGACATGTCCGGCTGCTTCGTGAAGATCGATTCCGAGGAAGCTTCCTGGACCACCGGCGAGAAGCTCGAGGGCGGCAATACCGGCCACCGTCCGACCGTCAAGGGCGGCTATTTCCCGGTTCCCCCGGTCGACAGCTTCCAGGACATGCGCTCGGAAATGTGCCTGATTCTCGAAGCGATGGGCATCCCGGTTGAAGTGCACCACCACGAAGTGGCAGGCGCCGGCCAGAACGAGATCGGCACCAAATTCTCCACCCTGGTGGAACGCGCCGACTGGACCCAGAACCTGAAATACGTGGTCTGGAATGTCGCGCACACCTATGGCAAGACCGCAACTTTCATGCCGAAGCCTATCGTTGGCGACAACGGTTCGGGCATGCACGTACACCAGTCCGTCTGGAAAGACGGGAAGAACCTGTTTGCCGGCGACGGTTATGCAGGCCTGTCCGACTTCGCGCTGTACTACATCGGCGGCATCATCAAGCACGCCCGTGCATTGAACGCGATCACCAACCCGGGCACCAACTCGTACAAGCGCCTGGTACCTGGCTATGAGGCACCGGTGAAACTGGCCTATTCGGCCAAGAACCGTTCCGCATCGATCCGTATTCCGCACGTTGCCAATCCGAAGGGCCGCCGCGTTGAAGCGCGTTTCCCGGATCCGCTGTCGAATCCGTACCTGTGCTTCGCGGCCCTGCTGATGGCAGGACTGGACGGCGTGCAGAACAAGATCCATCCGGGCGAAGCAGCGTCGAAAGACCTGTACCACCTGCCGCCGGAAGAAGATGCGAAGATCCCGACCGTTTGCGCTTCGCTGGAACAGGCGCTCGAATACCTGGACAAAGACCGCGAGTTCCTGACTCGTGGCGGCGTGTTCAGCGACAGCATGATCGACGCTTACATCGACCTGAAAATGCAGGAAGTGCAACGCTTCCGCATGACGACGCATCCGATCGAGTTTGACATGTATTACTCGCTGTAACAGACAAACCTGTCCCGGCGTGACGCCAGGATGAACAAAAGCGGGGAGAGCGTAAGGCTTTCCCCGCTTTTTTTGTTCCGGCGACCCCTCGAGCCACAACACGGGATGTTGCGGAATGTGAGACTCTTATGCCCGCAAGTTTGTCATGGCCTGCGTCTTGACCTACACTAATGGCGTCTCTTCGTTTCCACATAGAAAGATTATGAAACAACAACTTTCTGCCCTGCTTATATTGATTGCCGCTGCCGGCTATGCGCATGCCCAGAACGAAGTCTGGCTTTGCGTGGACGACCACGGCAAAAAGGAATACAAGAATACCGGCGCCACCAGTGGCTGCAAACGGGTCGATCTGCCAAGCCTGACCATGGTTCCGGCCCCGCCGAAACGTCCCGCCGCCGTCCAGGCGTCCGCGAAATCCTCGTCCTCCCCGTCCGATTTCCCTAAAATCGACAGTAATACGCAGAAAACGCGCGACAGCGATCGCAAGCAGATCCTGCTGGACGAGATGAAGACCGAGGAAGACAAGCTGGCCGGCCTGAAGAAGGAATTCAACAACGGCGAGCCGGAGCGCCGCGGCGATGAACGCAACTATGCGAAGTACCAGGATCGCTTGGCGTCGATGCAGGAAGATATCGGGCGCGCGGAAAAAAACATTGAAGCGCTGAAGCGTGAGATTGGCAACATGAAGTAAGCAGGTACACTGCTTGCATCATTGAGGCCGCTGATGCGGCCTTTTATTTTTTCAGACGCTACTGATCTTTTAATAAATGAGTTACAGAATGAAAGCTCAGTCCCTCACCCCCATCCCCCGCTCCGCGCCCCACGGTTTGGCTTGCAAGCCAAACCGGCTGCGGCAGCGCGAACCGTGGTTCGCGAAAACCTGCCCTTGCCCCTTTGGGGAAGAGGGGAGCGATCAACAGCAATGGGTGACAACCGCGGTTGTCACCCATTTTC
>JBBWZW010000084.1:0-5421 GCA_039649305.1 Burkholderiales bacterium | reverse complement strand
AGCGCTTGCGCAGATGCTTGAAGTACTGTTGACGAACAAGGGCATTACGACGCATAAGGCGTTCGATATCGCGAGCGCGATGACGGCACTGGCGGAAGGACCGGTTCCCGACCTGGTGCTGCTGGATGTCGTGCTGCCCGGGATGCCCAACAAGGACGGTTTCCATGTGCTGCATCATATCCGGCACACAGTAGCCCTAAGCAGCGTCCCGGTGATCATGGTCACTTCGAAGGTGACGGATGAATATGTAATGCGCGGGCTGAAGGCCGGCGCCGACGGTTATATATTCAAGCCCTTCAAGTGGGAAACCCTGTATGAGTCGATCAAGAGCGTGATTGGGGTTTAAGCGGCGGAGTGCCCCGCACGCTCGAGCGGATTTCATATGAGTGAAGGGGTCGCGTTCGAGCGGATCGCCGCCCGGCCAGAAGGGATGCAGCGCAAGGCGCGGCGCGCCGCTCAGGGTGGCCCCCTGAGCAAGCGACGCAACGCCGCGATGCGCCCTTCTGGCTCAAACCCTTCGGGCAGCCCCGGGAACTTGTTGCGGGCCTTGGCCTTGGGGCCACCCAGGACTGCGGCCCGCGCCTGGCATTCGACCGGTTCCCTGGGCTGCGCGACCCCTTCACTCATATGAAATCCGCTCTAGGCGGAGAAAAAGCCCTTCCAGACAGCCGCGCTGCTTGAAAGGGCTTTGGATCACTTGCGACTCGCTCGGCCGGCGACACACCTATGCTTCAGGACATCAAGGCATGTCCACGCCGCCTTATTCGCCCGCCTTGCCCGCGAAGGTACTCACGACGCCCGATTGCGTCACTTTGCGGATCTGTGATTGAACCGGTCAGCCACATACAGGTCACCATTGGCATCGACTGCAATGCCGGTGGGCTGCGCAGCGGCTCGCACACCAGCGGCGGCGCCGGCCAGTCCCCGCCAGTCAAGCCCACGCATGCCCGCCAAGGTGCTAACCGTATGAAACAGCGGTTCCGCTCGTCAATACACTTTTCTATGGACGAATATCAATCCTTCGCTGAATGCCGATCCGGTCCGCTTCGCCGCTTTTTTCGCCGCTTCGGTTTGCTTGAGAAGCCCGTCCGGCCATGAGGCACTTGGCACATTCGTTTCGAACGTCCGCTGCCGATCTACAAGCGGTCGCGCATCTTGGCTGATCGAAGGACGGCTCGTGGCCGGGGCCCCGCCGGTCGATCGCGGACGCTAACCGACCGCTTCCGCCCCTGAAGCGGACGCTCTGGTCAAAGAAATGAAATCCATGTGCCCATGATGTTCGCCGCTTTTGGGAAACCTTGTCCGGTAAGTTGGTTAAGCGCATGAAACCTGGTTTCAAGCTTGGGCACATCATGCTGAATGCGCTGTTTCCCCCATGGGCAGCATAACGTTATTCCGGCACAACTGCGCAGCGCTTTCAAGCGTCGACGGCCGCCCCATCAAATATCCCTGAGCCTGTGCGACACCGAGGTCTCGCAGCGTATGAAGCTCGGCCACAGTCTCAACCCCCTCAGCAATAATTTTGCTTCCCGTTCTCTCTGTGAATATAATCAACGCGGACGCCAGCGCACAATTGGCCACCTTACTGTCGATGTTGCGGGTCAGGCTCATGTCGAGTTTGATCACCTCAGGCGCTAGTTCCAGGATGTGGCGGAAGCTGGCGTAGCCGGCACCGGCATCATCCACCGCTATACGCAATCCGCGCTTGCGAAGAGGGCGCAAGGCGTCGTTCACTTTGACGTATTCCTGGATAAAACTATGTTCCGTAATCTCGAGCATGATGCGCTCAAGGGGCGCGTGCTCGAGCACTCTCGCAACCTCGCCACTGACAATTGCGCTCGGCGACGCATTGACGGACAGGTAAATATCAGGCGACAGGGCCGCGAGGGCGGCCAGCGCCTTCTCGATTGCGCTGATTTCGAGTTCGATACCAAGACCGACCCTGGCCGCATCGTCGAACCATATGTTTGGCGCGCGCCGCGGCTCCGCCGCAAATCGGCTTAATGCCTCGAAGCCGACGACACGCTGCTGCTCAAGATCATAAATCGGCTGGTACGCGATGGTCAGAGCATCGTTGCAGAGCACCGCTTGGATTCTGGTTCGAACCTCGTCGTAAGCCTGATCTACGGCCCGCTGCTGGTCGATCTGTCGTGCCGCCAGATCCGCGACCATCCGCATCATGTCAAGGTCGCGGTCGTTGAGGCTTCGGTCAGGGGTAGAGGAAAAACAGCAGAACGTGCCATAGATTTGTCCGTCCTGCAAATATATTGGTACGCTGATGTGAGCGCGCACCGGCAGGGCGGCTGTGGCAGGAAGCTCCATCGCCGCAGGAAACTCAAAGGCATCCGGAATCAATTCCGGCAAACGCCCGTCGACTATGCGTTGGCAGTAGCTATCCCCGATCGGATCAGATCCCCCTACTTGAATCGGGGCATCCCCGTTCGAGGCGTCTACCTGTCGGAATAGCCGTCGCCCGTCGGTAAATTCGGAAATAAAGGCGACGTCCATCTTCAGGTGGCTACGGATTGCTGTTAGCGCTTCCGTCAGGAATCTATTCGTCGTTTCGTCGCATCTGGAACCCTCCTCTGGTAACGTGCCGGTCAGGCCCGTCGCAGGCATGGCACGAGAGGTAATGAAGTCCGGGATGGCCCCGCGCCTGCCGGGTGGCGCCGCCGGAGAATTAGCTGACGCGGTCTCCGGCAGGGAGTGTTTTACTGGGGCGGCGGGCTCGTGCTGCATCCTGGCAGCCTCACCGACGTTTAGGTTCCCCGTGACGGGTTTCGCCATGCTGAACGTATTACGTCCTGCTTTTTTGGCTTGGTACAAAGCCTGGTCCGCACGAATAATGAGCTTGTCATGCCCCATCTCTTCCCCGCGGTAGATCGCTATCCCGATGCTGGTTGTCACCTTGACCGGTTGGGACATGAGCCGGAAGCCGCCGGCCACGTTCTGTAGGATCTTTGACGCAACGGTTTCGGCAGCTTCCGGCTCCTGCAACTCATCCAGCAATACCGTGAATTCATCGCCGCCCAGGCGCGCGACGGTATCGACTTCCCGCACACTCGCTTTCAGGCGGGTGGCAAATTCCTGTAACAGCTCGTCACCCGCGTTATGGCCGAGACTGTCATTGATGCTCTTGAAGTAATCGATGTCCAGATACATCAAGGCCATCGGCTGCCCGGTGCGTCTGGTGCGCGCCATACTCTGGGTCAGGCGTTCGTGGAACAGGCCACGGTTCGGTAGTCCTGTCAGCTGATCATATTGCGCCAGATATAGCAGTTTTTGGTGATCAGCCTTACGCTGCGTAATATCGGTTTTGATGGACAGAATCGCTCGCGGCTGACCATCGTCATCCTGGACCAGGGTCCAGTTGGCTTCAACGACCAGCATGCTGCCATCCTTGCGACGCTCGGTGAGCTCGCCGCTCCATTCACCATGTTCCAGCACGATTCGGCTCGCCTCGTCATGCCTGGCGACGTCCCCAGACAGAAGATCTCCGAACGAGCGGCCGATCGCTTCTTCCGACGTCCAGCCGTAGAGGCGCTCGGCGCCTTTATTCCAGAAGCGCACCTGCCGGTCGAGGCCGAGGACGAGGATCGCGTCTTTCGCCTTGTCGAGCAACGATGCCTGTTCGCGTATGAGCGCATCGGAATTCTGACGCTCCAACTCGCCCGCGGCACGTGCGGCGAAGATTTGCAGGGTGGACAGCACAAAATCGGACTGTCTTATGGGTTCTCGGAAAACCACGAACAGCATCCCCACGAACTGGCCGGTCGGAGTCTCAAGTCGCCGGCCGACGTAAGCCTGTGCGCCGAGCGCGGCGGAGGGAGAACCCGGAAAGCTTGCAGCAACGCCGGCCGGCACCACGCAATGGTTCGCCTTCATGAGGGGAGCACAAGGCGTGCCATCGATGCGGTAATCAAAGTTATCCGCGACCATGCCGTCAATCACGCCAGCGATGGTGCGCCCGGTTGGCGGTTCACCGGGTAACAACCTGGCAAAAAAGCCGGCGTAAGCTCCCACGGCCTCGGTCATGTTGCGGGCGAGCTGCTCGAAGAACTCGGTGCCGGTGTTTGCTGAGACACTCGTGGCAACTTTCAGCACGGCTTCCTGAATGCGCCGCCGCTCGTCCTGGGCGCGGATATTGCCGATGCCGTAGGCGAGATCATCCGCCAGCGCCTGCAACAGCTTCATTTCCTGGGTGTTGACAGGACGCACTTCGGTCGAGTACAGGGTAAGCAGCCCGAACGTGTGCTCCTTGTCGCGCAGGGGCAGGCATATGGTCCCACGGTAGCCGCGCCGCTGCGCGGGCGCCAGCCACGGAGCCACCGTAGGATCCAGTGCGAGATCTTCGGATACTGTTGGCAGGCCGCTGCGGATGGCCCGGCCGACTAGCCCCTGGCCCAGCGGATCATCCTCGGACCAACTGAGCTTAAGGCTCGCCACGTAGGCGGCGTCCTCAGGATCGCCGGCGTGCGCCACAGGCGTAACGCTGCGGATGTCGTCATCCTGTGCATAGCCCGCCCACGCCATTCGGTAGCCGCCAATATCGATTGCAAGTCGGCAAATGTCGGCAAGCAGGCCGGTTTCGTTGGTGGCGCGGGTAAGCAGTTCATGGCAGGCGCTGCGCATTTGCAGGGCTCGGTTCAACCGTGCAAGTTCCATTTCATTTTGCTTGCTGATCGTCAGGTCGGTCATTGCGCCGACCATGCGCACCACTTGGCCGTCGCCGTCACGGATAACGAAAGCGCGGTCCAGAACATAGGCATACGAGCCGTCCTGGCGCAGGAACCGGTACTCGTCGGCCCAGTTTTCTCCGCCTCTTTCAATGATCTCCCGATGGGCGCGCATCACGCGCTCTTTATCTTCAGGATGGATCCGATTGACCCAGGATTCAACGCCCGTCTCGAAATCTTTAAGCTCGTATCCGAACAGCTTCTGAATGCCTTCGTTCCACCACTGACTGTTGGACGTGGCATCCCAATCCCAGATCGCATCGCTGGTGGCCCGGGCGACGTTCTTGAACCGTTCCTCGCTCTCGCGGAGTGCGTCCTGAACTTGCTTGCGTGCAGAGACATCGCGGATGTAGACCCCTAATCCTTCTCCCGAAGGATAGGCCCGTACTTCATACCACTGCAGTAAGGGTGCGTGGAACTGCTCGAACACCACCGCACAGTTTTCACGAAACGCGCGATGAAACTCGCGATTGGCGATGGCGCCGACGTCCTCTGAGAGTTCCCCCCAGATCACCTTGCCAAGTAGACTCTCCCGTGGCTGGCCGAAATAGGCCTCGGCTTTTTTGTTGAGATAGGTCAGGCGCCACTGGCGGTCTACGGTATAAACGGCGTCGGCGAGGCCGTCCAGCATGCTCATGAGTCGGGTAGCCAGGCGGGCCGATTCCAGTTCAGCCCGCTCCTGGAG
>JBBWZW010000083.1:0-7629 GCA_039649305.1 Burkholderiales bacterium | reverse complement strand
GCGGAAAGTTGCTCCGAGGCAGGCAGGACTACGGACTTAAAGTTGCTTTTCCAGCGTCTGGACTGTGTATTAAAAAGCGTGCCGACTTACATATAAAACGTTTGAATCGGCGTGGACCGGGCTATATTAAACGCGACTCCAGCATGATCTTTTACGGAGGATTCCTCAGGGGTGTTAAAGGGGGTGTTAAAAGTTCATTTAAAAAGATTGTTTAAAAATCAGGTTATTGATGAACTTTCAATTCTTATGCGCTCTAAATTCCATATACCGGTGCATTGAGCCGGTAAATACGAACGGCGTAGCAGTTCGCGATGCGAACAACGTCGAACATTTTCCTGACATCGTGAATCTGGAGGCAGTCTATGAAGAAACTTACACTCGCAGTTCTTATTTCATCCGCATTGGGTATCAGTGGCGCAGCCTTTGCAACAGGCTCGGCAACCGACAAATCATCCTCTGGCGCGTCTACTTCGGCGACTGATCCGTCGAAGGCCGGCAGTAGTTCCGGCATGAGTAGTGGCAGCTCGGGCACCACCGGCAGCAGCTCGTCCGGCATGTCATCCGGCGGCAGCAGCGATTCTGCTTCGTCGAGCAATCGTATCCCTGACGCCGGTGCTTCATCGAGCGGCGCCAGCGGCACCAGTGGCACCGGCTCATCGGGCGGCTCCAGTTCGGCGGGCGCAACGGATTCCAGCGGCACTAGCGGTTCATCGGCCGGGACTAGCGGATCATCCTCCGGCACCAGCTCTTCGGGCACATCCGATTCATCCAGCGGTGCAAGCTCGTCGCCTGGCTCCAGCTCGTCCAGCTCGTCACCCAGCTCGAGTTCGTCGCCTGGCTCCAGCTCGTCCAGCTCGTCACCTGGCTCGAGTTCATCGCCTAGCTCCAGCTCGTCGGGCTCAACCGACTCATCGAGCGGAACTAGCGGCGCGGGTTCATCCACCAGCAGCGGCACATCAGCCCCAGCCGGGGCATCGGGCACCAGCAGCTCAACAAGCGGTACAAGCGGTTCGACCTCTACTGATACCACCATCAAGTCGGACAGCGCCGGTTCAGTGGGCGCAAGTACTTCCCTCGGCGCACCTAGCGGTTCCAGCAGTTCGGGCAGCAGCAAGTAATCTGACAGCGTTACTTTCGCGTCTTATGTAGGGCCGGCCTTGCAAAGGCAGGCCCTGCCATTGCCGCTTCAAAGCCACATCGACGGATCGATTCGTTCTCACCGCTATAAGAAAACGCCGGCATGACATCGCAACATGCGACGGTCGCAGGTTGAGATGGAATCCCAACATTCGCTGTCCGCATAACGGATGGCTTTTATTTGCGTGTGAATGTCGGAATTGGCATCCAAGCCTGAGTCCACAGGGGAAGCCCGTCCAATAAAAAACCGCACGTCCGTTTCCGGAGTGCGGTTCTTGGTCGAGCCAGGCGACGCTAGTTTTCGCCTACCTTAAACAACCCTTCTTTTAACGCCGGTGCGTTGAAATGGCTTTTAAAGTAGTCCTCTGCAGGCGTGTTCTCCACTTTCACACAGCACTGTACCCAATCATTGCCGGCCACATTTTTCGCCTCGTGTTCCAGGCGTTCGTGCACCACCTTGGCCATCGCGCGAAGTACTTCCGATGAGCGCGGATTCATGGTTTGCAGCGTGGCAAAGATGAAAGTAGCAGATGGATCTTTATCGGCCACCAGCCATTCATCCGTGACGATGACCCGGCTCTTGAAATCCTCCAGCCGACCGTAGCCCTGCGCGCTCAAAGTCTGATGCATCTGCAGAAAACATTTGCGCCACTCGATTTTCCGGGCCAGCGGCGCCGGCACTTCAACAGTAATATGCGGCATCTTGTTTAATCCACAGTCGCGTTGGAGCGGCGGGCAGCATCACCCCATTTTTGCGCTTCACCGGTGAGGAAGGTTTGCATTTCCTTCAGCGACATCGGCGATGGGGTCAACCCTACTTCGGCAAGCCTTGCTATCACCTCCGGTTTGCGGAGCGCCGCGTTGATTTCTTTGTTCAGTCTTTCAGCAATCGGTGCAGGCAGGTTTGCCGGACCCATGATTCCGTACCATGGTGTAGCGACAAAATCCTTCAACCCCGCTTCCTGCATGGTCGGCACGTCCGGCATCGTAGCCAGGCGAGTCGACGCGGTCTGCGCAAGCGCTTTCAGGCGACCCGCCTTGATATGTTGAACCAGCGGGCCGGGATTATCGAACATGATCGCAATCTGGTTGCTGAGCAGGTCGATCGTGGCAGGCGCAGATCCTTTGTAAGGCACATGCATGAGCTCGGTGTTGGTGGCTTGCTTGAACATCTCGCCGATGATGTGTTGCGGGGTGCCGTTGCCGGCGGAGCCGTAGGCGATCGAATTCGGTTTCGCCTTTGCCGCCGCAATGATGTCGGCGATGTTTTTATAAGGCTGGTTCGGATTGGCGACCACGACGAACGGCACGCGGCTGATTACCGCCAGAGGAGTAAAGTCTTTCGCGGGATCGTAACCGAGCTTGGGATAGAGCGCTTTGCCAACTGAGATCGGGCCGGTTGCGCCAAGCAGCAGGGTATGGCCATCGGCCGCGGACTTCGCGACAAACTCTGAACCGGTAGTCCCGCCTGCGCCGGTGCGGTTTTCCACGATGACCGGTGTGCCTAAACTGTCCTGGAGATTTTTTGCGACCAGCCGGCCGAGCATGTCTGTGACTGCGCCCGCGGAATACGGCACGATCAGTTTGATCTGGCCTTTGGGAAATGCTTCCTGGGCTTGGGAAGAAACTGCTGTTGCGCTTACGAGCGTGGCGATTGCCATTCGCTGCCACGTTTTGAAACCAAACATCGGATGTCTCCTTTTTTTTGACGGGGCTTCATCATACATAAAAGGACACAATTTGGCGGGCGCGGAAAAAAAATGGCCCGCTTTGTAGCCGGGCCATGTAACTTCTTGTTAGCGTCAGTTCGGTAATCAGTCGACCGTGGCGCCGCTGTCTTTCACTACCTTCGACCACTTGATGGCTTCCGCCTTCACGAACGCGCTGAAATTCTCCGGCGTGTCGCCGACAAAATCGGAACCGGTTTCAGCCAGGATCTTCTGGAACTCGGGTTCCTTCATGATCTTCAGTGTTTCGGTGTTGATCTTGTTGACGATGTTCTTCGGGGTCTTTGCCGGCGCGAAGAAGCCATACCATGCATAGGACACCAGCGACGGGTAGCCGGACTCAGCAAAGGTAGGGACGTTCGGGAGCAGCGGGGAACGCTTCGCGCCCGACACCGCAATCACCTTCACCTTGCCGCTTTTCACGTGCGGCATGATGGCGATCATGCTGTCGAACATGACCGGTACATGGCCACCCAACAGATCGTTGATCGCAGGCGCGGAGCCCTTATAGGGGACGTGGATCATATCCAGGCCGAGCGTGCTCTTGACCAGTTCGCCAGTCAGGTGCTGCGGCGTGCCCGAACCGGCGGACGCGTAGGAGAACTTTCCGCCCTGGGACTTGATAAGGGCGACCAGTTCCTGCAGGTTATTGGCCGGCACCGATGGGTGCGCGACCAGCACCAGCGGCACTCGCAACAGATTGGTGATCGGCGCCAGGTCCTTGGCCGGATCAAACGGCATCTTTTTGTAGAGGCTAGGATTGATGACGATCGGTGCGCTTGAAGTGATGAGCAACGTATTGCCGTCCGCTGCAGCGCGGGCGACAGCAGCGCTGCCGATGTTGCCGCCGCCGCCGCCGCGGTTGTCGATCACGAAGGACTTGCCGAGATTCTCGGTCAGTCGCTTGGCAATCGGCCTTGCGGCGATATCGGACGGACCGCCCGGCGGCCATGGCACGACGACGGTTACCGTTGTGGTAGGCCATGCCTGGGCTAATGCGTTTGCTGAAAAGGCTGTCGCTGCGAGGGCGCCTAAAAAGAACTTACTGTACCGCGATGCGAGTTTCATAATTCCTGATCCGTGTTAAATGCCTCAGTCAGACTAAGGCAGAAAGTGCGTCTTGATTTCCACGTCGCTGATGGGAGAAACAAACAGGCGAGGAAAAAGGGCGTTCATTATAAACGTCCAAATGCGTAAGCGTATTGATACGCGTTAGAGGGAGAACGACGACTTACTGTTGGTAAAAGTGAGGAGGGTTCGAACCGGCATTTTGTACTCCCAACGATTTTTTGTACTTGTGGTAGCGTCAGCGTTCGAACAACAAGGAGACCACATGACCGAACTCACCGCGGAAGACATCGAGAGCACGGCGCGCCGCGCCGGTTGGAAAATCACTCCTGAGCGAGCCGCGCAAATCGCAGCGGGCGCTGCGCCGCGCATCGCCGCGTTCGACCGCATTCGCCACAATCTTTCATTCGATGACGATGTGTCGTTCAGTGTCATGCTGCAGGAAACCCGATATCACGAACCGGACCAGTCATGAACGCACTGCATATGACCCTGACTGAAGCCGCGCAGGCGATAGCGAACAAGAAGGTCTCTTCGCTCGAGCTGACGCAGGCTGCGCTCAACCGCGCCCATGAACTGCAGGCGACGTTCAACGCCTTCGTGCGCTTCGACGATGAGGAAGCGCTGGCCGCAGCCCGTGCATGCGACGAAGAACTGTCGCGCGGCGCGATGCGCGGACCACTGCATGGCGTACCGCTCGCACACAAGGACATGTTCTACCGCGAAGGCAAGGTATCGACCTGCGGTTCGCAGCTGCGTGAGAACTGGGTAGCCGGCACTACCGCCACCGTATTGCGCAAGCTCGACGCGGCCGGAGCGATCCAGATCGGCACGCTCAACATGACGGAGTTCGCCTACGGTCCGACCGGACAGAATGCCTGGTTGGGCGACGCGAAGAATCCGTGGAATCCGGAGTACGTCACCGGCGGATCGTCCTCCGGTTCAGGCATCGTCACCGCAGCGCGCGTGGTTTATGCGGCGCTCGGTTCCGATACGGCAGGATCGGTGCGCGTGCCGGCCAGCATTTGCGGCATAACCGCTATGAAGACAACTTACGGGCTGGTATCACGCGCGGGCTGCATGCCGCTTTCAGCGTCGCTCGATACGGTCGGCCCGCTGGCCCGCACCGTGGAAGACAATGCGCTGATGCTCTCCATCATCGCCGGATACGATCCGCTTGATCCGGTATCAGCGCAAGGATCAATCGGCAGATACAGCGCTGCCGCAACGCAGGGAAGAACCGCGTCGCTCAAAGGCCTGAGGCTCGGCATCCCGGTCGGATTCTTCGATGAACATCTCGACGCGGGCGTGGCAGCACTGCTGGCGGAGGCCGCTTCCGCATATCGCAAGCTCGGCGCAGAAGTGGTCGAGGTGAAGATGCCGGATCTCGATGCGCTCAATGCAGCCGGCATCCTGTTGACCTGGGGCGACGTCATCAGCATCCATGGTGACGCAATGCGCGAACGCAGCGGCGAGTACAGCTTGCAGACACGCGGGCGCATCGAGATTTCACTGGCAGCGAGCGCACAGGACTACATCGATGCGCAACGTTGTCGTAGCCATGCGCTGCGGGAGTTTGCCGGTACGGTATTCTCAGAATGTGACGCGTTGCTCGCGCCGGTGCTGTCGTTCCCGGTACCCAAGCTATCCGAAGTGGATGTGTCCGGCGGACCGAATATGATGCGCATACTCGATGAATTCACGCGCATGATGCGCCCCATCAACGTGCTCGGTTTGCCATCGCTGGCTTTGCCCTGCGGCTTTACCGATAACGGACTCCCATGCGGGATGCAGCTCATCGGGCGGCCGTTCGCCGAAAGCCTGCTGTATCGGTTGGGGGCCGCATATCAGGGAGCGACTGACTGGCATCGACGCATCCCTGCAGCTGTGGCATAGAGCGGATTCTGTGCGGATGCAGGGTGCGCGATACGCACCGGCAGTTTCGGTGCGCATGGCGCACCCCGGGTGTTTCCCCTTCGATCGCTGCGGCTATCGTTGCTCGTCTTCTGCTGACTTTACTCAAGGGGCATACCAACTGCCAGTGCAAGACTCTATACCTCCATGCTCATCTACGCGATTGACGCCCGCTCATCTTCGGGGGGCGGTCCATACAGGAGGAAACATGATGCAAAAAATCAAGCGGGGTTTCGTCGCATTTCTGGTTGGTGCGTTTACATTCGTCGGCTTCACCCAATCGGTGCAAGCGGCACTGATTGGTACGGAACAAGTAGCCTCCGTGCAGGCGTCCCAACAAAACCGTGAAAAAATCGCGGCCGCGCTCGCGCGGCCGGAAGTGATCGCACAGCTCGAGCAAATGGGCGTCGATAAGGATGCCGCGCAGTCCCGAGTCGCGGCGTTGACCGATGCGGAAGCCGCGTCCGTGGCCGGCGAGATCGACAAGTTGCCGGCGGGCGCCAGCGACTGGGCCTGGGCCGGGTGGCTGGTTGGAATTTTCCTGATCCTGGTAATCACTGACTACATCGGCTGGACCCACATCTTCCCGTGGACCAAGGCGAAGGCCAAACGCTAAGGGCGTTCGATAGGAGCATCGTAGCCCACGCGGTTTCGCAGCTTTTGATTCCGCGTGAGCACGGAGTGCCCACCCTACGAAGATTCCGCCTGGTTGGTGCCACCCGATGATTTCGCCTGGTTGGTGTCACCCGATGATTTCGCCTGACCCGACCCGGCACTTGTCGACTGCCCCTGACCGCCGGAGCTAGCGGATTGCGCTGACGCCGCCTGTCCCTTCGCCGCACCACTGCCGGCGCTCGCCTGTATATTCAGCTTTTTCGCGCCGCCGCCGGTTTTCTTCGGCAGCGTCAGGACCAGTATGCCGTTCTCAACGCGGGCTTCCGCCTTTGATTCGTCGACTTCCTGCGGAAGGGTAAAGACGCGATATTCCTCGCCATAAACGCGTTCGCTCAAGAGCATGTCCCCGCGCTGATCGGTTTGTTCCTGTACCACGTCCGCGGCAATGGTTACCGTATTGCCGTCAACAGTAACCGCGATGTCCTCGCGGTTGGCCCCGGGGACATCCGCCCTCAGGATGTAGGCCTGGTCGTTTTCCTCGATATCGACCATCATGCGCGGCGCCTGCTCGAGATTGCGCAGAACCGGCGCCATCGAAATGCCTCTCAAAAGATTTCCGATATCCGGAAGAATTCCAGGTTGTACCAAATTGCCCCGTTGACCGGGGCGTGTCATCATGTTGCGAGCCACAGTGGCCTCCTTTTCCATACTTCACGAAACAATCATCAATGTCCTGCCGATTGCCACGCCCATGAAGCGATGACGATCGACGGCCGCATGCGCACGTGTGGTTGATCGGTGTGAAGACGCTGCAACGATGCACTCATGGTGCGAGCGAACAGTATCGACCCGCCTGCACCTGTCACATGTACGTTCGCATACGTCATACCAGCATAGGCGGTCGCGGGGGAGGTTGCTGTCAAAATGATGTCGCTCGTTTCCCAGGCGGGCATGTCCCGAACGGGCATTGTCCCCGAAGTGGTGCATTCCTTGCCGCCCGTTTTGTTTTGCTCAGCGAAGTCGAACGCAGCCGCGTAAAAGTGGACTAATCTTGTTTGAGCGACACAGGAGTGTATCCATGGAGAGCAAAAAGAACGCGCAGCCGGAAGGGCTATCCTTGTGGCTCAGGTATCTGTGGCGGCTGGCGATGCCGTTCTGGTTGTTCCGT
>JBBWZW010000077.1:0-3266 GCA_039649305.1 Burkholderiales bacterium | reverse complement strand
GCGGAACAAGGCGCGTCGACGCGACATTGCGGTGCCATGGCAAGGAGACGCAACGCAGTGCCGCGGGCAAAACGTCCGGGATCGACGGTACAGTCAGGCTGAAACCGCTCTAAGTCTGCCTGCGGCGGCTTCATCTGTCGCAGGAAGTGTACACGGGAACAACGCACCCGGCAGAGATCAGGCCTTAGCCGTGGCGGTACGCCGGATTATCGACGCCAGGTGCTTCATTGCCGGCGAGCTTGCCGCACCTTTCTTCCATAACAAGCCGGGCGTGCGAATCGGGGTTGGGTCTTCGAGCGGCACGATACGCAGGTCGGCCGATGGCGGCACGGCGGTTTCGGCGATGATGCCTGCCAACGCGGTGAGCCGGATCAACTCGATCATCGGTCCGATCGAATTAATCTCGGCGACCACCAGTGGCGCGGCGCCGGCCGCTTCAAAACATTCATCCAGCAGCAGTCGCGTCGACATCTGTCGCGGCAGCAACACCATGCGCATATGGTGCAATTCCACCATGCGTAGCCGCCGCCGCTTTGCCAGCGGATGGGTCGCGCTGACCACCAGGCGCAGTTCCTCGTTGTACAAGGGTTCGAACCAGAGATCGTTCGCATTCGCCGGGCGGTATGAAACGCCGAGGTCGAGCTTCCCCTGCGCCAGCCGCTTGACGATCATTCCCGCGGACAGCTCCTCGATCCGCACCTGAGTCGTCGGATACACGCCAAGAAAAGACGACAGACAGCTCGGCACCAGTCTGGTGTTGAAACTGGGGGTGGTTCCAAGCCGTACTACCTCGTCCATGCTTTCCGCCTCCCCGCGCAAGGTCTGGATCCCGCGGTCGATGTGTTGCAGCGCCGGCGACAGGTGGGTGCGGAAAATCTCGCCGGCTTCCGTCATCCGGACACTCTTGGTGCTGCGGGCAAACAGCTCGGTGCCGAGTTCCTCTTCCAGCTGCTTGATTTGATGCGACAGAGTGGACTGGGTCACATGCAGCCGTTCTGCCGCCCGCGTGAAATTCAGCGTTTCCGCCAACGCATCAAAGTATCGAAGGTGTCGCAGTTCCATTTTGGTCGCCGGCAGTTATTGATGGCATCGATTATAGCGATGTAAATTCATCACTTCTCAGACGGGTCGCTGCGCCCATACACTTAGTCATCAAATGCATGTAAATGGAGACACCACATGAAAATCGGCAAAGCCACCGTTCCTCGTTCCGCCATCTGTACTTCCAATGAAGACGCGATCGTCATCCGCGGCGCCGATCTCTGCGGCGACCTGATTGGACAGATCAGCTTTACCGACTACTTTTTCTTCCTGCTCACCGGCAGGCGCCCCGACGCTACGGCGACCGCTGTTCTCAATGCCACGCTGGTGGCGATTGCTGAACACGGCCTGGTCCCCAGCGTACAAGCCAGCCGCATGACGCTGGCAGCGGCGCCCGACGCGCTGCAGGGTGCGGTCGCCGCCGGCATACTCGGTTGCGGCTCGGTGATCCTCGGCGCGTCGGAGACGGCGGGCCGCATGTTCGAGCAAATCAATCTCGAAGCGCAGCGGCAAGACGGTGACATCCGCGCTGCGGCACGCACCATCATTTCTGATCTGAGGGCGCAGCGCCAGCCGATTCCCGGTTACGGCCATCCGCTGCACAAGAGCCGCGATCCACGGGTTGCAGCCTTGTTTGCGGTATCGGCCAAGGCCGGCGCCGGGCAACGCTATATAGAAATCGCCGAAGCCGTCGAAGAAGTGATCCCGGAAATCACCGGCAAGGACCTGCGCCTCAATGTCTCAGCGGCGATTCCCGCCGTGCTGCTCGGCGTCGGCTTTCCGCTGAATGCACTCAAGGGCGTGCCGATCCTGGCCCGTACCGCGGGACTGATCGCGCATCTGAGCGAAGAACTGAACGATCCCATCGGTTTTGCGTTGTCATACCAGGCCACGCGTGAACAGCAGTACACCGGCGTCGTGCCGCCAGGTTTTAACAAAGACGCCAGCGAGGAATGAGGCTCACACCATGACAAAAGTACTAGATGGATTGCGCGTAGTCGAGCATGGCACCTTCATCACCGGGCCTGCGGCGGGCATGCTGTTGGCCGACCTCGGCGCCGATGTGGTCAAGGTGGAACTGCCCGGCACCGGAGACCCGTTCCGTGCGTTCAAGGGTGGCCTGTATAGCCCGCACTTCCAGACTTACAATCGCAACAAGCGCAGCCTCACGCTCGATACCAGACAGGCGGCGGACCTGGAGCAGTTCGACCAATTGATTGCTGGCGCTGACGTCTATATTCAAAACTTCCGTCCCGGTGTGGCGGACCAGATAGGCGCCGGCGAGGAGCGTTTGCGGGCGCTTAACCCCGGGCTGGTTTACTGCGGGATCAGCGGTTTCGGGCAGACCGGCCCTGCAGCCGACCGGCCGAGCTACGATACTGTTGCGCAGGCGGCGAGCGGATTCCTCGGTCTGCTGGTCAATCCGGGCAATCCACGGGTAACCGGGCCGGCCATCGCCGACGCGCTGACCGGCTTCTATGCTGCCTATGGCATTCTTGGCGCGCTCTATGAGCGCAAGGCGACCGGGGTCGGAAGGCGGGTCGAGGTCTCGATGTTCGAGGCCATGACGCACTTCAACCTCGACGCCTTTACCCACCTGTTCTCCGCCGGAGAAGTGATGGGCCCATTCAGCCGGCCCAGTGTCTCGCAGTCATATGTGCTCAAATGCGCGGACGGCAAATGGATCGCGCTGCATATGTCGTCGCCTGCGAAGTTCTGGCAGGGATTGGCCAATGCGATGGAACGAGCCGATATTTTTGAAGATGCGCGTTTTGCTACCCGCGAGGCGCGCATCGAGAACCAGGACGTGATGATCGAGGTGCTGGGCGCCATCTTCATCCGGCAAGACCGTGCCGAGTGGTGCAGGCGGCTGGAGCGCAGCGATGTGCCGCATGCGCCGATGTATACCCCGGATGAAGTACCGGAGGATCCGCAGGCCAAGCACCTGCAGTTATTCGTGGAGACGCAACATCCGGTGGTCGGAAACTTCCGAACTGTCCGTTCGCCGGTATCATTCGACGGCGCACGCTCGCTTGAGGTTACGGCGCCGCCGCTACTGGGTGAACACAACGATGAACTGCGCGCGGGGTGGAATGCGCGTGCCGGCGAGGGCAGCCATAACAGCTAAGGCACCGCGCAGGAATAAGTGGGTCAATTTTGCTGGCCGTAGCGGGCGCGTTGCTGCGTTGCTCGTCGTCGCCATAGCTCGCTATGGCTCCTCCTCA
>JBBWZW010000069.1:0-2729 GCA_039649305.1 Burkholderiales bacterium | reverse complement strand
GGCCATCAACTGCAACTGGATCGATTCTTCCGGCTGCAGCTGGATCACAAGGCGGTTCGCGCGAGTGCGTGGCGCATCGGGAAAAATGGAAAATGGCGGATCAGCGAAATCGATGACGATCTGCGACTGGCGCTTGGCCATGCGTTTGCCGGAGCGCAGGAAAAACGGCACGTTAGCCCAGCGCCAGGTGTCGACATACGTGCGCAATGCCGCGTACGTCTCGGTACGGCTGTCGGGGGGCACACCGGCCTCCTCCCTATAGCCCTTGACCGCTTCGCCGCTCACTGCGCCAGCTTTGTACTGACCGCGCACCGTGTCCCTCGCAATGTCTCCGAGTGACATGCGGCGCAACGATCGCAGCACCTTCAGCTTTTCATCGCGCACGGCATCCGGGTCGAGCGATACCGGCGGCTCCATCGCAATGATGCATAGCAGTTGCAGCAGATGGTTCTGCACCATGTCGCGCAGTGCGCCCGTGCCATCGTAGAAACCAGCGCGGCTGCCGACGCCGACGGTTTCGGCGACAGTGATTTGCACGCTCTCGATATTCGGAGCGCGCCACAACGGTTCGAGGATGCCGTTGCCGAAACGCAGGACCATCAGGTTCTGCACCGTTTCCTTGCCGAGGTAGTGATCAATACGGTAAATTTGCGATTCGCTGAAATGCTTGCCGACCGCAACGTTGATTTCCTTGGCCGACGCCAGGTCATGGCCGAGCGGCTTTTCCAGCACCACACGGCTGGCGGAATCAACGAGTCCGCATGCAGCCAGGTTGTCGCAAATGCCGGTGAACAGGGTCGGCGCGGTCGCCAGATAAAACACACGCTCGGCGCCGGCGCGCGAAGTGCGGGCCAACGCGGCATAGCTCTCGCTGTCCGAGGCGTCCAGGCATACGTAATCGAGTAGTTCCAGAAAGCTGTTCCATGCCTGCGGCTCGAAATTCTTGCCCTCTATAAATGGTTGCGAACGCTGGCGCACGAAGTCGACATAACCTGCACGATCATAGGGATGGCGGCCGACCGCGATGATGCGTGTCGATGGCGGCAGGTTGTCATGCATGTGCGCCATGTATAACGCCGGCAGCAGCTTGCGTACCGCCAAGTCGCCGGCGCCGCCGAAAATGATCATATCCAGTGGCAGTGCAGGCGCGGGTGGTGTAGATGAAGTCGACATGGTTTCGGGTGTGGTGGTGTGGCGGAGACAATCTATTGTATTCGGGACTGGGGAGGACCGTTCGCAACCTTGCGATAAGCGTTCGGCGGAAAGGGAAAAGCCGCCGAAACGGCGGCTCTTCGTTGAGCGAACAGGTATTACTGTTAGTTACTGCGACGCGTTTGCACTGCCCGTCTCGCCCGATTTACCGGCGACGATGCGAACTTCGCCGCCCTGCGTGACCCTGGCGATGAAGTGGCGGCTCTCGTCAGAGACAAATATATTACCGCCCGTGTCGATCGCCACCCCCAGCAGTGATTCGAATTGGCTGCCTTCAGCCACCGTGGTTACCGCTCCTGCGGCGGTCACTTTACGAATGCTGTTTTGTGCAGTGACATAAGTATTGCCGGCTCCGTCCGTCGCGATGGTCCATGTATCCCTGAATGTCGGCAGTACGGGGCCATTTCCCATAGTGCCTGCGATGGTGCTCACCGCGCCGCTTTGCGTGATCTTGCGCACGAAAGTGCTCGTCTCCGCGAAAGCAGGCGCCGGTGGGCCGTACCAGTCGGTGATGAACAAGTTTCCGGCGCCATCGATCGCGAGGCCGCGCGGACCGAGAAGAGTTGCGCTTGCGCGATCTCCATCGGTGGTGCCACGCTGTCCACGCGTACCTGCCAGCGTGCTCACCGCGCCTGCCGGTGTGATCTTGCGCACCAGGGAGTTCCCGGTATCGGCCACATAGACATTGCCCGCGGCATCCGCTGCTATACCCCACGGCTGGTTGAACTGTGCAGAAGCGCCAACGCCATCGGCATCGCCCCTGGTTGCTACCGTTCCGGCCAACGTCGTCACGACGCCGGCAGGTGTGATCTTGCGTACCGTATGGTTGCCGGTGTCGGCGACATACAGATTGCGTGCCGCATCGACCGCGATGTTGCTCGGACTATTGAAGCGTGCAGCCGCACCTGCTCCATCGCTGCTGCCGGTTGCACCCGGTGTGCCCGCGATCGTGGTGACGGTGCCGGCCGGCGTAATTTTACGGATCGTCGAGTTACCGGAATCGACCACATATGTGTTGCCGTCGGCGTCGATCGCAAGACCTCGGGGCACGTTGAAACGCGCCTGAGTGGCAACCGTCTCCGTAGTGATGCCGACGCCGCCTACCACTGGCGGGGGTGATTCGGACTGGGTGTTACCGCTGCCTTGGCCGGCTCCTGCGTCGCCGCCTCCGCCGCATGCAGTAAGCAGAACACATAACAAGGCCGTTGCCAGACCGGACCCAACGGGATACTTCGCCGCGACATATGAACTACTGAACATTGCAGTTACCTCACAGATATTGATTCAACCCAGACTTCTTTTTTTGTGACCAACTATGTGGCACGCCCTCACATTGCCAGTCGGATGCTCTTAATACGTTGATAACTGTCAAATTTCACGACACCACTATTCATCCGTGTGGAAAGTGTGGCGGAAAGCAGAATGCGGGCGCAGGCTTGTGTTTGCTCAAGGAGCGACGCGTTTTTTAGTTGTGGGGATGCGAGCGGGAAGTGAAAAAAATCCAGTATGCGGAGAAG
>JBBWZW010000060.1:0-4180 GCA_039649305.1 Burkholderiales bacterium | reverse complement strand
ACCAACCGTGCCGACGTTCTCGATAAAGCGCTGCTGCGTCCGGGTCGTTTCGACCGTCAGGTGATGGTCGGCCTGCCCGACATCCGTGGCCGCGAGCAGATCCTATACGTGCATATGCGCAAAGTGCCCATCGCGCCGGACGTCAAGGCTGACATCCTCGCACGCGGTACGCCGGGCTTCTCGGGTGCCGACCTGGCCAACCTGGTTAATGAGGCAGCGTTGTTTGCCGCACGCCGTAACAAGCGCCTGGTTGAGATGCAGGATTTCGAGGACGCTAAAGACAAGATCGTCATGGGTCCGGAGCGCAAGTCCGCTGTAATGCGCGAAGAGGAACGCCGCAATACTGCCTTCCACGAATCCGGCCATGCCGTCGTTGCCAAATTGTTGCCGAAAGCAGACCCGGTACATAAAGTCACCATCATGCCGCGCGGCTATGCGCTTGGCCTGACCTGGCAGTTGCCCGAACATGATCGTGTGAACATGTACAAGGACAAGATGCTGGAAGAAATCGCCATCCTGTTCGGTGGACGGATCGCCGAAGAGATCTTCATGGGCCAGATGTCGACCGGCGCCTCAAACGACTTCGAGCGCGCGACCAAACTGGCGCGTGCGATGGTGACCCGGTACGGCATGTCCGCGACCCTGGGCACCATGGTCTACGAAGACAGCGAGCAAGACGCGTACTTCGGTCGCATGACATCCAAGACGGTATCGGAAGCGACCCAGCAAAAGGTCGATACCGAAATCCGGTCGATCCTGGATGCGCAATACGCGTTGTCCCGCAGCTTGCTGGAAGAGCATCGTGAAAAGGTCGAAATCATGGCCCGCTCGTTGCTCGAGTGGGAAACCCTCGATGCCGATCAAGTCAACGATATCATGCAAGGCAATCCGCCACGACCTCCGAAGGCCGGTTTGCCGGTCAAGAAGACGCCCGATAGCACCTCTGGCGGCGTGTCACCGAATGCGCCTGCTCCGGCCTGACAACGCCGCGTTATCGTTGTCTTTTTCGGGCGATTTATTTATATAAGGGTGGGGAGAAATCCTCACCCTTTTTCGTTGTAGAAACCAAACCGATGAATCAAGCTTACCTGCAATTCGGCCGTTACCGTTTTCCTGTTGGCCAACAGGATTTCCGCCCTCTCGTCATGGGTGTGCTCAATGTCACTCCTGATTCGTTCTCTGACGGCGGCCAGTTCCGTTCACTGGAGCTCGCTCTTTCCCATGCGGAGCAGATGATCGCCGAAGGGGTCGATATCATCGACATCGGCGGCGAATCGACTCGCCCCGGCACGCCACCGTTGCCGCTGGAAGAAGAGCTCAGTCGCGTCATGCCAGTAATCTATGCGTTGCGCGACTGCGGAAAACCGTTGTCGATTGACACCAACAAGCCGGAAGTCATGCGTGAGGCGCTGGCCGCCGGCGCCGACATGATTAATGACATCAACGGCTTCAGGGCGGAGGGCGCGTTGAGTGCGGTCAAAGAGAGTGACTGCGCGTTATGTATCATGCACATGCAGAACGACCCGCAGACCATGCAAAAAAAGCCTCACTATGAAAACGTAACAAGAGAAGTGACCGGCTTTCTGCGCGAGCGTATCGCCGCAATGGACGAAGAAGGCATCGAACGCAGTCGTCTTTGTATCGATCCCGGGTTTGGCTTCGGCAAGACACTGGAGCATAATGTCGCGCTGCTGAAAAACATCGGAAAAATAGCCGCTGAGCTCAATGTGCCGGTTTTGGCCGGCCTGTCGCGCAAATCCATGCTCGGCGCCATCACAGGCAAGCCGGTAGAGCAGCGGCTGGCAGCGAGCATTGCCGCCGCATTGGCTGCAGCGGCACATGGCGCACACATCGTGCGGGTTCACGATGTGGCGGAAACAGTCGATGCGCTTAAGGTTTGGCAAGCGGTCGCCTGATCAGGCGACCGCAATAAAAGGGGAAGAACAACATGACACGCAAATATTTCGGCACCGATGGCGTTCGGGGCCGGGTCGGCGACGCACCGATCACTCCTGACTTCGTGATGAGACTCGGCTATGCCGCCGGCAAGGTGCTGGCACGCGCTGCGTCGGGCACAGGCAAGCCCACGGTGTTGATCGGCAAGGACACACGCATTTCCGGCTATATGCTGGAAGCTGCGCTTGAGGCGGGATTTGCAGCCGCAGGGGTGGACGTGACGCTGGCGGGCCCGATGCCGACGCCGGCGATCGCCTATCTCACCCGCGCGTTACGTTTATCGGCGGGTGTGGTCATCTCGGCTTCGCATAATCCGTATCAGGACAACGGCATTAAGTTCTTTTCCGAATCCGGCAACAAGCTCCCGGACTCGGTAGAGGCAGAGATTGAAGCCGCGCTGGACATGCCTATGGAATGCGTATCGTCGGAAAAGCTCGGCAAGGCCAAGCGCCTGTTCGATGCGCAGGGCCGTTACATTGAATTTTGCAAGAGCACTTTCCCCAACGAGCTGAATTTGCGCGGCCTGAAAATCGTGGTCGATTGCGCGCACGGTGCGGCCTATCACATTGCCCCGGACGTGTTCCATGAACTCGGAGCGGAAGTCATCGCCATCGGCAACAAGCCCAATGGTTTGAACATCAATGACGGCGTCGGCGCCACCGCGCCCAAGGCACTGTCGGCTGCGGTCCTGGAGCATCAGGCCGACCTCGGCATTGCGCTCGACGGCGATGCGGACCGGTTGTTGATGGTAGATGGGACTGGCCGCATCTACAACGGCGATGAACTGCTGTATGTGATGGTGAAGGATCGCATGGCGACGGGAACGATCGCTGGCGCCGTCGGCACGTTGATGACTAACATGGCGCTGGAAGTCGCATTCAAAAAGATGGGCGTAGGCTTTGCCCGCGCCAAGGTCGGCGACCGCTACGTGCTTGAAGTGCTGCAAGAGCGCGGCTGGCAGGTCGGCGGCGAAGGATCGGGCCATCTGCTGTTCCTCGACAAGCACACTACCGGCGACGGCATAGTCTCCGCGCTGCAGGTGCTCTCTGCATTGAAGCGCTGCGGCGAGACACTGGCCGAGTGCACCAAGGACCTCACGCTCTATCCGCAGACCTTGATCAATGTGAAGGTCACCCCTGGCTTCGAATGGCAAAAGAACACTGCGCTGCTGAGTGAAAAGGAAATCGTCGAAGCCGAACTCGGCGACAACGGACGTGTATTGATACGCGCGTCGGGCACCGAGCCGTTACTCCGCGTGATGGTCGAAGCGACGTCGGCGGAGATGGCGGAGAAAATGGCGCGTCGCATTGCGGACAAGATTCCCGTTTGATGCTGCTTGAGCGTCATACTCCATGACGGAGTACCCAGCTTGAACACGCCGCTTCCAATACGCGATGGCGTAAGCGCCAGCTACCTCTGGCTCCCCGCCGGCGAGTGGAAAGACATGCTGGCGTTTCTGCTGGAACGCTTCCCCGATGTCGAACCTGCGACCTGGATGTCGCGCATGAGCAGGGGAGAGGTGGTCGATGCAAGTGGCACACGCATCGGCCCCGACACCGCTTATCAACGCGGCGCATGCATCTTCTACTATCGCGAGCTGGAAGGCGAGACGCCGATTCCTTTCGCGGAGAACATCCTCTATCAGGACGAGCAGATCCTGGTCGCGGACAAGCCCCATTTTTTACCGGTGATCCCCTCGGGCCGTTTTCTCCATGAAACGCTGCTGGTCCGCCTGAAAAAGAAAACCGGTCTCGAGCACCTTACGCCCATCCACCGCATCGACCGCGAGACCGCCGGCGTGGTGGTCTTTTCGCATGATCCGGCAACGCGTGGCGATTACCAGTCGTTGTTCCAGAAGCGCGAAGTGAATAAGGTCTATGAAGCGTTGGCGGGAAGCCTGCGCGGCGCGCAATTTCCGATCACGTACAAAAGCCGCATGGTGGAAGGAAAAAAATTCTTCCTGATGGAGGAATCCGAAGGGATGCCTAATTCGGAAACGCGTATAGAACTCATTGAGGACATGGGCGATGTATCGCTTTATCGACTCCATCCTGTCACGGGAAGAAAGCATCAGCTACGTGTACATCTTGCGGCGTTGGGTATCCCGATTGTGAATGATGCGTTCTATCCGGATATTCAGCCGTGTAAGGCGGACGATGTTTCGCTGCCTCTGAAATTGCTCGCGAGATCGATTGCTTTTCGTGATCCGGTTACTGGCCAGGAT
>JBBWZW010000048.1:0-4959 GCA_039649305.1 Burkholderiales bacterium | reverse complement strand
CGTTGCAGAGAGCCTGCTCTTCTTTTTTCCTGCGAACGTGTTGCTCGTCGTCGCCATAGCTCGCTATAACTCCTCCTCACGCCTTGCACCGCAACCCGCGACGGCCGCCAAATTGCCCAACTTATTCCTGCGCGGCGCCTAAGCCCGTGCGGTCAGCGCAGGCTTATCCCGCTCAAATATCTGTCAAAACGTTACCTCCGGAGTTAACTGTATAATCGTTTTGGAACGATCGTGCTATTTAGTAGGTACAACGAGGAGACAGCATGGATTTGAATTACAGCGCGGACGACCTGGCGTTTCGCGATACTGTTCGCGCCTTCCTGGAAGCGAACCTGCCGAAAGACCTGCAACAGAAGGTCCTCAATCACAAACGCTTGTCGAAAGATGACTTCGTCCGCTGGCACAAGGTCGTCGCCGGCCAGGGCTGGGTCGGCACCGGTTGGCCCGAGGAGTACGGAGGCACCGGATGGTCTCCGGTGCAGCGGCACATCTGGGAAGAAGAGTGCGCGCGCGCCGGAACGCCGCCGATCCTGCCGTTTGGCGTCAATATGGTGGCGCCGGTCATCATGGCCTTCGGTAACGAAGCGCAGAAGCGGCACTATCTCCCGCGTATCCTGAATTGTGACGACTGGTGGTGCCAGGGGTATTCCGAGCCGGGCTCGGGTTCCGATTTGGCGTCGCTCAAGACGCGGGCGGAACGACACGGCGATCACTACATCGTTAATGGCCAGAAGACATGGACCACGCTGGCGCAGCATGCCGACATGATCTTTTGCCTGGTGCGCACCGATTCGACCGCGCGCAAGCAGGAGGGCATTTCCTTCCTCCTGATCGATATGAAGACGCCTGGCATCACCGTGCGGCCGATCATCATGCTGGACGAAGAACATGAAGTGAATGAAGTGTTCTTCGACAATGTGAAGGTGCCGGTCGAAAACCTGATCGGTGAAGAGAACAAAGGCTGGACCTACGCCAAATACCTGCTCGGTCACGAGCGTACCAATATCGCGGCAGTCGGCCGCGCCAAGCGAGAACTGCTGTTCCTGAAGCGGGTGGCGGGCAATCAGCAGAAAAACGGCAAGCCGCTGATCGACGATCCGGTATTCGCCGCGAAGGTCGCCACCCTCGAGATCGAGATCATGGCGCTGGAAGTGACGGTATTGCGTGTCGTTTCGCAGGAGGGCAGCAAACGCGGTCCGGGACCGGAAGCCTCGATGTTGAAAGTGAAGGGCACGGAAGTGCAGCAGACGCTCACCGAATTGATGGTGGAAGCAATCGGGCCGTATGCGATGCCGTTCGATCCGGCGTACCTCGAAGGCAGGTGCGAGCATAGCGTGACAGAGGACGACGATGCCGCACCGCTGGCGCCGTACTACTTCAACTACCGCAAGACGTCGATCTACGGCGGCTCCAACGAGATTCAGAAAAACATCATCACCCAGATGATCCTGGGACTATAGCGTTTCGGAGGCAGAGATGGACTTCAATTTCACGCAAGAGCAGCAGCAGTTTTCCGACGCGTTGCGCCGCTGGGCCGAGAAGGATTACGGCTTCGAGCAGCGCAACAAAATCATTCATTCGGAGCAGGGCGTTTCCGACAAAGCCTGGGCCACGTTGACCGAACTCGGCATGACCGCGTTACCGGTGCCCGAAGAGCAGGGCGGCTTCAACGGGTCGGCCATCGACATGATGGTGGTCATGCAGGAGCTGGGCCGGGGCATGGTGGTCGAGCCGTATTTCGCCACGGTGCTGGGCGCCGAATTCCTGAAGTTGGGCGGTGGGCAGGACGCCTTGCTTGAGCAGGTTGCGATCGGTCAGTTGAAGCTGGCCTGTGCACTCGGCGAGAAACAATCGCGTCATGAGTTGTCTGATATCGCCACCACCGCAAAGGCGGGCGGCGACGGTTATGTGATCAACGGCACGAAAACCGTCGTGCTCCATGGCGGGCAAGCAGGCATGCTCGTAGTATCGGCACGCACCGGCGGCGCACAGCGCGACACTGACGGTATTTCCCTCTTCGTGGTTCCGGCAGACGCGGCAGGCGTTTCGCTTCGTGATTACCGTACCATCGACGGTCAGCGTGCAGCGGACATCACGTTTGCGGATGTGACGATGCCGTCGACCGCCTTGCTTGGAGAAGCAGGCTCAGGATGGGACGTGCTTGACGCTGCCGCCGACTACGGCGCGGCGCTACTGTGCGCTGAAGCAGTCGGCGCGATGGAGGCGCTGAATGCCGCGACCCTTGAATACCTGAAGACACGCCAGCAATTCGGCGTGCCGATCGGGAAGTTCCAGGCCTTGCAGCATCGCATGGCGGAGATGTACATGCAGATGGAACAGGCGCGTTCGATGGCGACGCTTGCAGCGGTGAAAGTGGCTAGCGCGGATCCACAGGAGCGCCGCCGTACAGTGTCCGCCGCGAAGGCACGCGTCGGCCAGGCGATGAAATATGTCGGGCAACAGGCAGTGCAACTGCATGGCGGCATGGGCGTCACCAATGAACTGCCGGCGGCTCATTACTTCAAGCGCCTCTCGATGATCGAACTGACGCTGGGCGACACCGATCATCACTTGGCACGTTTCGTCGCGCAACCGGCTTTTAAACAGGCTGCCTGAGTTATTTCTCGCAAAGGACAACATGGCGCAGTTCAAAATCTATTTCGAAGACTTCAAAGTAGGAAACACCATCAACGCCGGGTCGCGCACGATCACTGAGGATGAAATCATTTCCTTTGCCAAGCAGTATGATCCACAGCCGTTTCACGTTGACAAGGAGGCAGCCAAAGAATCGATCTATGGCGGACTCATCGCCAGCGGCTGGCAGACATGCGGCATCATGATGCGACTGGTGGTCGACGGTTGCCTGCATGAGGCGGCCACGCTCGGCTCTCCCGGCATCGATGAAATTCGCTGGCTAAAGCCGGTGCGGCCCGGCGACACGTTGACGGTTACCCTCACCACGCTGGAATCCCGGCCTTCAGTCAGCAAGCCGGATCGCGGCCTGGTTGTCAACGCCTGGCAGGCGACTAATCAGCATGGCGAGGTGGCGGCAACCCTCAAGGGTGTGGGCATGTTCCTGCGCCGCCCGGCAGAGTGAAAAATCACAGGAGACGACATGCGGGAAATCGCATCGATTGAAGAGCTTAAAAGCCTGGTTGGGCAGGAAGTCGCAGTGTCGGACTGGGTGCTTATCACCCAGGAACGGGTGCAGATGTTCGCCGAGGCGACCGACGATCATCAGTGGATCCATCTCGATGTCGAGCGCAGCCGCAAGGAATCGCCCTATGGCGGAACAGTCGCCCACGGCTTTCTCACTCTTTCGCTGCTGCCGATGTTGATGCAGGGTGCGGTCACCATGCACGGCTTCAGGATGGGTGTGAATTACGGGCTGAACAAAGTGCGCTTTCCGGCGCCTGTGCCGGTGGGCAGCCGGGTGCGCGGATACATGGTGTTGATGTCGGTGGAGGATATTCCCGGCGGCGTGCAGATGATCTGGCAGGTGACGATCGAGCGGGAAGGGGGGGATAAGCCGGTGTGTGTGGCTGAATCGGTGACGCGGCGGTATGTGTAATCTGTAAAAGTTGCGATTTGACCTGGCAGAATGTGTCAGATCATGAGTGTCGCAGTTCGACCCTTTGCGGTCTGTCGGTCGGATCTCTCGAACGTCTGCTCCCCTAGCGAAAGTAGTCCTTTCCGCGTTATCAACCTATTTACGCCGCATACGCTTCGAGCGCTTTCAGGGGTACATGCAACGATCCGTCGCGGACGAACACAGCGAGCAGGTAGTCGACTGTCGCGCGCACACGGGGTGCCAGCAAGGCCCGATGCGGGTATTGCAGCACCATCTCGTAGGTGCCAGGGTGGTGGCAGTCTCCTAGTACGACCTTCAATGCTCCGACGCGTAGATGAGACCAAGCATGGTGGACGCCAACCTGGGTGATGCCCACACCCAAGAGCGCAGCCTGGACCGACGCTTCGGGTGCCGACACGGTGAGAACGGCGGATTCGGGGTCGAACGTAGCCATGCCGCCACCTGGCGCCCGGAAGTTCCATGGGGAGACCCGACCTCCAAGAAAACGCCTGGAAATCAGTCGATGCTGCTTCAGATCCTGCGGCGTACGCGGCGTGCCATAACGCGCAAGGTAAGCAGGGGCAGCGACCAAGACCATGTTCAAGCGGCAGATGGGCCGTGACACCAGGGCCGAATCGGCAATCTGCCCCCCGCGTACGGCAAGATCGTAGCCCTCCTGCACCAGGTCGATGCGTCGGTCATCAAAATCCACCTCCACCGACAGTGCGGGGTAGCGCGCCAATAGGCCCGGCAGTGCAGGCATCAATTGGTCGCGCCCGAAAGCGGCGCTGGTCGAGATGCGCACCTGCCCTCTCGGCTCGACACGCTGTGCCGCGACGGAGTCCACGGCGACATCGAGCGCATTCAGGGCAAGGCGAGCCTGCTCCAGGAAGGCAGCACCTTCAGACGTGAGCTTGAGCGTGCGCGTGGTACGGTTCATCAAGCGCACACCGAGCGCACGTTCCAGGCCAGCCACATTCTTACTTACAGCGGCCGGCGAGACACCCAATGTGCGTGCCGCTGCCGCAAAGCTGCCTCCATCTGCAACTTGCACAAAGGAAAGTATGGCGCGTACGCGCTGGGTCGAGTCCATGACGATTTCAAGCTGGAAGCAAAGTTAAAAGGTGCCGAACACTTCTCGACAAACTTAGGGGCCAGTGAGCACGATTATTAACCCCGATTCAGGAAAGCATCAACCCAACTATGCATTTTGGTTTCGAATCGCCTCCCCCATAATGCACTACATCGCAACTTGGACCGAGGCGTCGGTTCCTTGCCGTTTCGAGCGAGACAAACCAAGGGCAGGCTGTTAGGAGAGCAACATGAACACTAAGGAAATTTTGATTCTTGCCGTATCGGTACTGACGTTATGTCTTTGTGGGCCGGCC
>JBBWZW010000043.1:0-4421 GCA_039649305.1 Burkholderiales bacterium | reverse complement strand
GGGTAGCGTAGCCGCCGGCGATCCGGTGGATGTTCTGCTCTTCGAAGGACTGATCTAAGGCACCGCGCAGGAATAAGTTGGTCAATTTTGCTGGCCGTAGCGGGCGCGTTGCTGCGTTGCTCGTCGTCGCCATATCTCGCTATGGCTTCTCCTCACGCCTTGCACCGCATCCCGCGACGGCCGCCAAATTGCCCAACTTATTCCTGCGCGGCGCCTAAGCGAACCCGATGGGACGAGAATGCACTGAAATGAATGCAGGAGGCCGGGTTGAAGCACCATCATGACGCGGCCGATTGCACACCAGACGTGTTACCGGCTGCGGGAAGCCAGCCGGTATTTCCGATATAGTTCGGTGAATTTACCCAATTACCAGAATGAATACCCCCCGCCATGGTTGATCTGAAAGATGTCGATCTGAATCTGCTAGTCTTGTTCAACCAGCTCCTGAAGGAAAAGCGCGTTTCCGTTGTCGCCACCAGGCTCGGCCTCACCCAACCGGCGGTGAGTAACGGATTGAACAGGTTGAGGCGGTTGCTGGACGATGAGCTGTTCCTTCGCACCTCCCGCGGAATGGAGCCGACGCCGTTTGCGCTTCAGCTGGCGGAGCCGATCGGCTATGCGCTGAGCACCATCCACGACACATTGAACCACCGCGAGACATTCGATCCGGCCGGCAGCGCCCGTAAATTCACGCTCGGGTTGAATGATATCGGCGAGGTGAACTTCCTGCCGAAATTAATGGACAAGCTGGTCAGTGTCGCGCCCCGCGTGTCGATCAGCACCCTGCGCGATACCGGGGTGAACCTGCAGGAGACCATGGAAGCCGGGCATGTCGACCTTGCGATCGGGTTGCTGCCTCAGTTGAAGACCGGTTTCTTTCAGCGCCGGCTGTTTACGCAGCGCTATGTCTGCATGTTCCGCGTGGGTCATGCGCTGGATAAGGGGTCGATTACTCTGGAAGAGTTTTCGAAGGCTGACCATGTCGTTGTGATTCCGCCGAGTTCGGGGCATGCGAAGGTTAACGAGACCATTGAACGCAGAGGGATACAGCGTAACGTCGTGCTCACCGTACCCCACTACGTCGCTGTGGGGCATATTCTTGCAACGGCTTCTAATAATATGGTTGCGACGGTGCCTGAGAGTTATGCGAAACAGTGTACGGCGCCGTTTGGGCTGACTTATGTTGAACATCCGGTTCCGCTGCCGGGGTTTGATATTAACTTGTTCTGGCATGCGAAGTTTCACAAGGAGCCGGGGAACAAGTGGCTGCGGGGAGTTATTTGTGAGACGCTTTCGGCTTGACGCTTTTGCTCCTTCCCCTGCAAGGGGGCTGTACCCGGGGTTTCGAGGGTTCCTCGATTTTGGTGAGAAGTATGCCTCTGGTATCAGCCGGGCTTCGATGCAACGAAAGCCAATACCGTTTCCAGCATCCGCTTCAGATGCGGCTGGACGCGCACTGCGAGTTCCGGCGCGTAGTCGAAGGGCAAGCGCTCCTGCATGTAAATGCACTGGGTCATTTCCAGCTGGATCGCCTGGATGCCGAGTTCCGGTTTTCCATACTGTCGGGTGATATGGCCGCCCTTGAAACGCCCGTTAAGCACCGAAGTGAAGCCGCTCGCGTTGCCTATGCGGAGCAGCGCCTCGGCCAGCCCGGGCGCGCAACTCGCGCCATCGGCAGTGCCGAAATTGAAGTCCGGCAGTTTTCCGACGAAGAAGCGCGGCAGCACCGAGCGTATCGAATGGGCATCCCACAATCCGACCTGGCCGTGCATCGACTTCAGGCGCGCCAGCTCCTGCTCCAGCTTCTGGTGGTATGGCGTCCAGATCGCGTCCCGCCGTGACGCTATTTCCGCTTCGCCAGGTTCCTCACCCTGGAGGTACACCGGGGTCGAGTCAAAGGTGTCGATCGGGCAAAGACCGGTCGTGTTCTGGCCGGGGTAGAGATTGGTGTTATCCGGCGGACGATTAACGTCCATCACGTAACGCGAGTGGGTCGCTACCAAAACCGATGCGCCGAGGGCGAGGGCAAATTCATACAGCAGCGGTAGATGCCAATCAGTGTCCGGCACGTGCCGCGCTTCATCTGTCAGGCGTGCAGCGATGGCGGGCGGCACATAGGTGCCGACATGCGGCATCGAGACCAGCAATGGGCGCGTGCCCTGGTGGAATGTGTAGGCTGGTTGAGTGGTGATCGGTTCCACGATATCAGTTCCTTGCTTCCGTGATGATTTGAGTACGCGCCGCGACGAAGGCAGATGCGGCTGCATCATGCATCGCGTGGCGCCCTGCTGCGACCTGCGGGCGGCCGGCGACCCACACTTCGGCGATGGCCGATGTGCGGTGGCTGGCGAAGACGTGGGCGGACAACATCTCTGGGGCGGACAGGCCGTTGAGCGCGAGATGTCGCGCATCGAGAACGACAAAGTCCGCCTGCCGGCCGGGAGCAAGTCCGTCCACCGCGCGTCCGCTCGCCTGTGCGCCGCCTGCGACCGACTGCAGCGTCATGGCAGTGGCAACCTGCGGCTGCGCGACGTTGGCTAGTACATTGCGTTGGCGTCGCGAGAGCCGTTGGCCGTATTCCAGCACCATCAATTCCTCCGCCGCATTGACACAGGCATGGCTGTCCGATCCGATGCCCCAGCGTCCGCCGGTATTGCGCCATGCAGGCAGGTCGAACACGCCGTCGCCGAGGTTGGCTTCGGTGGTCGGGCATAAGCCGGCTACCGCGCCGCTTTTCGCAGCCCGCATGCTTTCGGCAGTGGTCATATGCGTTGCATGCACCAGGCACCAGCGCGCGTTGATGTCGGCGTGATCGAGCAGCCAGTCCACCGGGCGTTGTCCGCTCCATGCGATGCAGTCGTCGACTTCCTTGGTCTGCTCGGCAATGTGGATATGAATCGGCGCTGTCGGATCGATCTCGTTGAAGCCTGTCAGCACTTCCCGCAGACTGTCCGGCGGCACTGCGCGCAACGAGTGAGGCGCAAGGCCGAGGCGCGTGCCTGCTGTATCGCATTCACGCTTAAGCCGTTGCAGCAATTGCAGCATGGAGTCGGTGGAGCGGATGAAGCGGCGCTGCCCGGCTCCGGGAGGCGTTCCGCCAAAGCCGCTGGCCTGATAGAACACCGGCAGCAGGGTGATGCCGATCCCTGCCCGTTTCGCAGCGCGCAGCAAGCACAATGCCAGCGTGGCATCGTCGGCATAGGATCTGCCGTCTGTGTCGTGATGGACGTAATGGAACTCGCACACCGACGTGTATCCCGCTTCGAGCATCTCGATGTAAAGCCAGGTTGCGATCGCTTCGAGGTTCTCAGGAGTCAGGCGTGAGGCAAACTGGTACATCAGCGTACGCCAGCTCCAGAAACTGTCCTGCTCTTCCGCGCGGTATTCGGTGAGGCCGCTGAAGGCGCGCTGGAAAGCATGCGAATGCAGATTGGGCATGCCGGGGATCACAGGGCCGATGGCAGATGCCACTCCAGCGGGTGCAGTGGCATCGGGTGTGACGTTGAGCAGCTGCCCTGCCGCATTCCACTCGATCAGCACATTGCGGGCCCAGCCGTTTGGCAGCAGTGCATCAGCGGCGAACATTTCAGCCATGGAGTCCTCCATCGATTGCCACCCGCCCCTGTCGCACCACGGTGCAGGACGGGCGCTGCCCGAGCCAATAGGCAAGCTCGGCAATTCCGGTGACATTCCACAGTACGAAGTTCGCGGGGCGTCCGATGCCGAGAGTACCGTGCGTATCCTGCAGCGCCAGGGCGCGCGCCGCATGACGGGTTACGCCGGCCAGTACTTCAGGCACGGTCAGGCGAAACAGTGTGCAGCCCATGTTCATCATCAACAGCAGGCTCAACGCCGGCGATGTTCCTGGATTGTGATCGGTCGATATCGCCATCGGCACGCCGGACTTGCGCAGGCATTCGATCGGCGGCAGGTGCGTGTCGCGCAACATGTAATAGGCGCCCGGCAGCAGCACCGCGACCGTGCCCGCTTCGCGCATGGCTGCGATCCCTTCCGTGGACAAGTGCTCGATATGGTCGCATGACAACGCGTCATATCGCGCCGCGAGGGCCGCGCCGCCCATGTCGGACAGTTGCCCGGCGTGCAGTTTCACCGGCAGGCCGAGCAACTTTGCCGTCTTGAACACGCGTTCTGTCTCATCGAGTGTGAATGCGATCCGCTCGCAGAACACGTCGACCGCGTCCACCAGTCCTTCGGCCGCAAGTGCGGGCAGCATCTCGTTGCATACCAGGTCGATGTAATCGCCGCTGCGTCCGACGTATTCCGGCGGCAATGCATGGGCGCCGAGGAATGTGGTTCGCACAGTGACGCCGTATGCTTCGCCCAGCCTGCGGGCCACGCGCAACTGCTTGCGCTCATGCTCCAGCGACAGGCCGTAACCGGATTTGATTTCGATCGCGCAC
>JBBWZW010000039.1:0-35584 GCA_039649305.1 Burkholderiales bacterium | reverse complement strand
TGTACGACCGCATGCACTCACGTGAAATTGCGCACTACGGAGGCGTGGTCAACACCATGCCGCGGTTTGCTACCTTCTTCGTGCTGTTTTCGCTTGCCAACTGCGGCCTCCCGGCCACCTCCGGGTTTGTCGGCGAATTCATGGTGATCCTGGGCGCCGTCAAATTCAATTTCTGGATCGGCCTGCTGGCGGGTACCGCGCTGATTTTTGGCGCCGCGTATTCGTTGTGGCTGGTCAAGCGCGTGCTGTTTGGCGCGGTCGCCAACGAGAATGTGGCGAAGCTCGAGGACCTGAACAAGCGTGAATTCTTCATGCTGGGCGTAATGGCCATTGCGGTGATTGTAATGGGCGTCTATCCGGCCCCATTCACCGATGTGATGCAGACTTCGGTGGCCGACCTGCTCAAGCATGTGTCGGTCTCGAAGCTCAACTGAAGAATGCACGAATAAAAGTGAGCGCATAAAAGCGACAACGACATGAATAACCCGAACCTGATTCCGCTCTATCCCGAGATTTTCCTATTGATCGCGACGTCCGCGATCCTGATCGTCGACATGCACCTGTCGGATGCGAAGCGCAATGTCACTTATATGTTGTCGCTCGCAGCATTGGCGGTGTGTACGGTCCTGAGTTTTGCCGATTTCAATAGCGGCGCAACCAGCTACACCTTCAACAACATGTTCGTGTCCGACCCGATGTCGAACCTGTTGAAGATCTTCTCGTATGTCGCGGTTGCGCTGACCCTGGTTTATTCGCGCCAGTATGCGACTGCGCGCGGCATGGTGAACGGGATGCTCGGCGGGGAATTCTATGTGCTGGCCCTGTTTTCGCTGCTCGGACAGATGGTAATGATCTCGGGGAATAACGTCCTGATCATTTATCTCGGCCTCGAACTGATGTCGCTGTCGCTTTATGCGCTGGTCGCGTTGCGCCGCAACAGCTCGGGATCGACCGAGGCCGCAATGAAGTATTTCGTGCTCGGCGCGCTGGCTTCCGGTTTCCTGTTGTACGGCATCTCCATGCTGTACGGTGCCACCGGCTCGCTGGACTTGCTGGAAATCGCCAAGGCGACAGCATCCGGCTCGGCGAACAGGACAGTGCTGGTGTTCGGCGTCGTGTTCGTGGTTGCCGGACTTGCATTCAAACTTGGCGCCGCACCGTTCCATATGTGGGTGCCCGACGTGTATCACGGTGCACCGACCGCGGTCACATTGTTGTTGGGTGCGGCACCAAAACTAGCTACCTTTGCAATCTGCATCCGCCTGCTGGTGGAAGGATTGTTGCCGCTCGCATTCGACTGGCAGCAGATGCTAACCGTGCTGGCGGTGCTGTCGATTGCGGTGGGCAACATCACCGCGATCGCACAGACCAACCTGAAACGGATGCTCGCCTACTCGACGATCGCGCAGATGGGCTTCATGCTGCTCGGTTTGCTGGCCGGCGTAGTTGACGGCAATGTCTTCTCCGCCGCCAACGCCTACAGCTCCGCAATGTTTTATGCGATCACCTACGTGCTGACGACACTGGCGACCTTCGGCCTGATCATGCTGCTGTCTCGTGCCGGCTTTGAAGCGGAAAACCTGGACGACTTCAAAGGCCTGAACCAGCGCAGCCCGTGGTTTGCGTTCGTGATGCTGATCCTGATGTTCTCGCTCACCGGCATTCCGCCGACCGTTGGCTTCTATGCGAAGGTGTCTGTGTTGCAAGCGGTGCTGGGTACCGGCCAGGTCTGGCTCGCGGTGGTCTCGGTATTGCTGTCGCTGATCGGTGCGTTCTACTACCTGCGCGTCGTGAAGGTGATGTATTTCGACGATGCAGTTGATACCAGTCGCATCGTCGCCAATACCGACATGCGTGTGGCCCTCAGCATCAACGGTGCTGCCGTCCTGATCCTCGGTGTGCTTCCCGGGCCGTTGATGGCGGCTTGCGCCACCGCGATGGTCAGGACATTGTCCAGCTAACACTGTTACTTTATTCGGTAAATCCTGGTGGATGTTTCCCTTTCTAGCTGGTTCGTGATCTTGTTGGCGGTGGTTGCCGCCAACCTGCCGTTTTTTAACGAGCGAGTCTTTGCAGTCATTCCTGTTGCCAGTGCGGTCAAGCCGTTCTGGCTGCGCCTGGTAGAGCTGGCGGTCCTTTATGCATTGGTCGGCGGCGTTGCCTACCTGCTCGAAGCGCGCATCGGTGGCGCTTTCGAACAGCGCTGGGAGTTTTATGCCATCACAGGCTGTCTCTTCATCGTGTTGGCCTATCCGGGCTTCGTATTCCGCTATCTTCGCAAGCGGCACGGTTGATCTGCCGCACCTTTTCAGAAAATAAAGTGCAGTAGTATCTCCTCTTCACTAGATCGGGGCTTCCGTATGGATACGCATCTGAAAGAAACAAAGATCGACGGCGAAGTAGTCTACGACGGACGCTTCCTCAAAGTACAACGCGACAGGATTCAACTGCCTGACGGAAAAGTCACCGACCGCGAATATATCAAGCACCCGGGCGCGGTTGTCATTCTGCCGGTATTCGACGATGGGTCGGTCCTGCTCGAACGCCAATTCCGTTATCCGCTCGACCGGGTGTTCATCGAATTCCCGGCCGGGAAAATCGATCCGGACGAGGATCCGCTGGATTGCGCGAAGCGCGAATTGCAGGAAGAGACCGGTTACACCGCCAAGGACTGGAAGTTCGTTTGCACTATCCATAACGCCATCGCATATTCGGATGAGCATCTCGACATATACCTGGCGTCCGGCCTGACCGCTGGAGAGCGCAAGCTGGACGATGGCGAATTCCTGGAGACCTTCAAGTCGACCGTCCCGGATATGCTGTCCTGGGTAAGGGAAGGGAAGATCACCGATGTGAAAACCGTGATCGGCACCTTCTGGCTCGAAAAGATCCTGTCCGGGCAATGGAAGTTGTAATCGCCGCGATTTGTGCATCAACGTAAAAAAAGCCGCATTCGCGGCTCTTTTTTTTACATGTTCGGATAGTTTGGTCCGCCGCCGCCTTCCGGCGTGACCCACACGATATTCTGCGTCGGATCCTTGATGTCGCAGGTTTTGCAATGCACGCAGTTTTGCGCATTGATCTGCAGGCGCTCATCGCCGCCTTCCGTTTTCACAAACTCATACACGCCGGCCGGGCAGTAGCGTGCTTCCGGACCCGCGTATTTCGCGAGATTGATATTCACGGGCACACTCGGGTCCTTCAGCGTCAGATGGACCGGCTGTTCTTCCGCGTGATTGGTATTCGAGATGAATACTGACGACAGGCGGTCGAAGGTCAGCTTGCCATCCGGTTTGGGATACTTGATCGGTTGGAATTCCGATGCGGGCCTCAGCGTCTCATGGTCGGCATGGTTATGGTGCAGCGTCCATGGTGCTTTGCCGCCGAATACGATCTGGTCGATGCCCACCATCAGGGTGCCGGTGTACAAGCCCTTGCTCATCCATGGCTTGAAGTTGCGCGCCTTGTGTAACTCTTCATGCAGCCAGGACTGATTGAACGCCTGCGTATATGCGGTAAGTTCGTCGTGTTGCCGGCTGGCGCCGAGAGCCTCGAAAGCCGCATCCGCAGCCATCATGCCGGACTTGATCGCAGCGTGGCTGCCCTTGATGCGGCTGGTGTTCAAAAAGCCGGCATCGCAGCCGATCAGCGCGCCGCCGCGGAACGTGAGCTTGGGCAGTGACTGCAGGCCGCCCGCGGTGATTGCGCGGGCGCCATACGATATGCGCTTGCCGCCTTCAAAGAATTTTCGGATTTCTGGATGAGTCTTGTAGCGCTGGAATTCCTCGTAGGGCGACAGGTACGGGTTTTCATATGCGAGTCCGACTACATAGCCCACCGCGACCTGATTGTTCTCGAGGTGATAGAGGAACGATCCGCCATAGGTTTTCGTGTCCAGCGGCCAGCCGGCTGTGTGAATCACCAGGCCGGGCTGATGCATCTTCGGATCGATCTCCCACAATTCCTTGATACCGATGCCGTAGGTCTGCGGGTCCTTCCCTTGTTCGAGATCGAACTTCTTCATCAACTGTTTGCCAAGGTGGCCGCGCGCACCTTCAGCGAACAGGGTGTACTTCGCGTGCAGTTCCATGCCGAGCTGGAACGCATCGGTCGGATTGCCGTGACGGTCGACGCCCATGTTGCCGGTGGCGACGCCCTTGACCGAATCGTCGTCGTTGTACAGCACTTCGGCGGCGGGGAAGCCGGGGAAAATTTCTACGCCCAGCGCTTCGGCCTGCTGGCCCAGCCAACGCACCACATTCGCCAGCGAAATCACATAGTTGCCGTGGTTCTGGAAGCAGCCGGGCAGCATCCATGTCGGCGTCTTGTATGCCTTCTTTTCAGTGAGGAACAGGAAGCGGTCTTCCGTCACCGGCGTGTTGAGCGGTGCGCCCATCTCCTTCCAGTTCGGGAACAATTCATTGATGGCGATCGGATCCATCACCGCGCCTGACAGGATGTGCGCGCCGAGCTCACCACCTTTTTCAAGCACGCAGACCGAAATGTCATTGCCTTTTTCCGTCGCCAGCTGCTTCAGGCGAATCGCGGCGGACAAGCCTGCGGGTCCGCCACCGACGATCACGACGTCGTACTCCATCGCTTCACGCGGGCCATATTGTTCTAGGATGCTTTGGGTCTGCGTCATGGTCTCACCACACTATTTAAAATGATATTATCGAACGGGTGTGCTAATTGTCGTGGATTTTGCCGGAGATTGCTAGGCGCTGCACTCTGAGCGCCGCTCTTTCGTGTAATGATAATGTCTCCGTTTCGGTCAGGGCCGTGATGCGCGGGGCAACAACGAGGAGGAATTTGTGGGTATCGACTATAACTTCAAAGGGAAAATCGCGCTGATCACCGGAGCCTCGAGTGGTCTGGGCGCGCGATTTGCGAAAGTGCTTGCCGAAGCGGGCGCGCAGGTCGTACTGGCGTCGCGCCGTGTCGAGCGGCTCAAGGAGTTGCGCGCGGAGATTGAAGCGCAGGGCGGCGCGGCCCACGTGGTGGCGCTTGATGTGACGGACTATGCCAGCATCAGATCCGCGATTGCGCACGCGGAAACCGAAGCGGGTCCGATCGACATCCTGGTCAACAATTCCGGTGTGTCGACCACGCAGCGCCTGGTCGATGTGACGCCGGAAGACTACGCATATGTGATGGACACCAACCAGCGCGGCGCCTTTTTCGTTGCGCAGGAAACCGCCAAGCGCATGATTGCCCGCGCCAAGGGCGATCCGAAGAAGCAGCATCGGATCATCAACATTGCATCAGTCGCAGGTTTGCGTGTGCTCCCGCAAATCGGTATTTACTGCATGAGTAAGGCTGCTGTTATCCACATGACCAAATCGATGGCGGTCGAGTGGGGCAGGTATGGGATCAACGTGAATGCGATTTGCCCGGGCTATATCAGCACGGAAATCAACGAAGCCCACTTTGCAAGCGAACAAGGCCGCACCTTGATTAATATGTTACCGCGCAAGCGCGTCGGCAAGCCCGAAGACCTGGATGGCGTGTTGCTGATGCTCGCAGCCGAGGACTCCCATTTCATCAACGGCGCCATCATCGCTGCTGACGATGGCATGAGCGCCCAATAATCGATGATGGCCTGTTCGAAACACACTCAATGACTACAAGAAAACTCGTTCACTCCCTGCGCATGTCGATACGCTGGGGCGATATGGATGCGATGGGACACGTTAACAATACCGTCTACTTTCGCTACATGGAGCATGCCCGCATCGAATGGTTCAGCGAGATAGGCTGCACACCGGACCCGAGCGGGATAGGGCCTGTCATCATCAACGCCCGCTGCACGTTCATCAAGCAGCTGACCTATCCGGGAGATATCGAGTTATTGACGTATGCCGGCCGGCCCGGACGGTCGAGCTTCGAGACCTATGTGGAGATACGCCGCGTCGACCAGCCCGAGGTGTTGGCGGCGGAAGGCGGCGCGAAAATCGTCTGGGTGAATTTTCCGGAAGAAAAGTCGACGCCCTTGCCGGACCGTATACGCGCCCTGCTGCCGCCGGCGGAATAACTCATCCGCTGATGCCAACCAGGCGATGCACCAGCTCGCCGGAGGTGGCGGCGGAAAACTTCCGCATCAGCTTCGCTCGGTGCATCTCCACCGTGCGTGGGCTCAGCCCGATTTGGCGGGCGATCGATTTGCTGGTTTTCCCTTCGACCAGCAACGCTGCGATTTCACGTTCGCGCGGTGTGAGCTCCGCCGTGACAGGGCGTTTCGCGCTCAGATCCTCGAAGGTCCAGATGCCGGCCGCGTGAGGGTCGCTCTGGATCAACCCGCGTCCGCTGACATGGCACCAGAATAGCTCCTGGCTGGCGCGCTTCATGATGCGCTCATCCGAATAATGGCCCTTTGCGTTCATGATCGGAACGATACGCGCGCCGGTGCGCTCAAATTCGTCTATTGTCGGGTACAAGGCCTGGAACGACTGCCCGATCAATTCATCGGCGTCAAAGCCGAACATTCTGGCCAACGCCTCATTGCATGCGTGGATGATGCGGTGCCGGGACACGCACATACCAACCGGCGCTTGCAGGAATATACTCTCGTAATCGATCGATACAGTTGCCGTCATGGGGTTTGGGAACGCCGCTGAGTATTTCCGGGAGAAAGTTGGTATTTTTACGGTATTGTGCTGTCTAGTCCACCATCATATGCTGCCGGGTAGACAATAAGGCCGTTTCCGGCCGCTTTCAAGAAGAGGGGATAGGTATGAACAAAGTTTATCCTGATGCCGCGGCCGCCTTGGCCGGCATCGTGAAGGACGGGCAGACGATCGCCGTCGGCGGTTTCGGCCTGTGCGGCATCCCGGAAGCCCTGATCGAGGCATTGCGTGATTCGGGGGTCACGAACCTGACCGCGATCTCGAACAATGCGGGTATCGACAACTTCGGTCTCGGCCAGCTGTTGAACACCCGCCAGATCAGGAAAATGATCGCTTCCTATGTCGGCGAAAACAAGGAGTTCGAGCGCCAGTACCTCGCGGGCGAACTGGAGCTGGAGTTTACTCCCCAGGGCACGCTGGCTGAAAAACTGCGCGCTGGCGGCGCCGGCATTCCCGCCTTCTTCACCAAGACCGGCGTCGGCACCATTGTTGCCGATGGCAAGGAAGTGCGCGAGTTCGATGGTGAGCAATACGTGATGGAGCGATCGCTGGTAGCCGACGTTTCGCTGGTCAAGGCCTATATGGCCGACAAGGCGGGTAACCTCGTCTTCCGCAAGACCGCACGCAATTTCAATCCGAATGTGGCGATGGCCGGGAAGATCACAGTGGTCGAGGTCGAGAAGCTGGTCGAGGTCGGCGAGATCGATCCCGACGACGTCCATACCGCGAGCATCTTCGTGCATCGCATCGTCGTCAATCCGACGCCGGAAAAACGCATCGAACAACGCACCACGCGTGCACAGTAAGCGGAGAACAACCATGGCATGGACTCGTGATGAAATGGCCGCGCGCGCGGCGAAAGAGCTGAAGGACGGCTACTACGTGAACCTCGGTATCGGCTTGCCGACGCTGGTCGCCAACTATGTGCCGAAGGACATCGAGGTATGGCTGCAATCGGAGAACGGCTTGCTCGGCATCGGCCCGTTCCCGACCGAAGATGAAGTGGATCCCGACCTGATCAATGCCGGCAAGCAGACTGTCACCGCATTGCCCGGTTCATCGTATTTCAGCTCGGCGGATTCGTTTGCGATGATCCGCGGCGGCAAAATTAATATCGCCATCCTGGGGGCGATGCAGGTGAGCGAGAACGGCGACCTGGCCAACTGGATGATTCCCGGCAAAATGGTCAAGGGCATGGGTGGCGCAATGGACCTCGTCGCAGGCGTGGGCCAGGTGGTGGTCCTGATGGAGCATGTCGCCAAAGCCAAGGACGGCACTACCTCGCACAAGATCCTGAAGAAGTGCGACCTGCCGCTGACCGGGGTGGGCGTGGTGGATCGGATCATCACCGATCTCGGCGTCATGGATGTCACAGCGAAGGGGCTGAAGCTGGTCGAACTGGCTCCGGGCGTGACGGTGGGGGAAGTGGTTGAAAAGACCGGCGCCAAACTGGACGTGAGTGCGGTGAGCTGACGCACCCCGTACTCCCGGACAAACGGCGCCTCGTGGCGCCGTTTGTTTTTGTCGTCGCTATTGCGCTACCCAGCCGCCATCCACGTTCCATGCCGCACCGCGCACCTGGATCGCAGCATCGCTGGAAAGAAAGACCGCAAGCGCGCCCAACTGCTCCGGCGTGACAAAATCACCGGAAGGTTGTTTCTCCGCGAGCAAGCTTTTCTTAGCCTCCTCGACGGTGACGCCTTGCTGCGCCGCGCGTGCCTCAATCTGCTTTTGGACCAGGGGTGTCAAAACCCAGCCCGGGCAAATCGCATTGCAGGTAATGCCGGTAGTCGCGGTCTCCAGCGCCACCGACTTGGTAAAACCAACAATGCCATGTTTTGCCGCAACGTAGGCCGACTTTTGCGGCGATGCGACGAGGCCGTGTGTCGAAGCGACATTGATAATGCGTCCCCAGTTCCTGGCCTTCATCGCCGGTAGCGCGAGACGGGTGGTATGAAACGCGGAGGACAGATTGATCGCAATGATGGCATCCCACTTTTCAACCGGGAAATCCTCCACGTTGGCTACATGCTGAATGCCGGCGTTATTTACTAGAATATCCACAGTGCCGAACTCCCGCGCTGCGAATTCCATCATCGACTTGATCTCGTCAGGCCTGGACATGTCGGCGCCGTGATAGACCGTTTTCACGTTGTATTCCTGGCTGATGTCGAGCTGCATCGCCGCAATCTCCTTCACGTCGCCAAAGCCGTTGAAGACGATGTTTGCGCCTTGCTCGGCAAAGGATCTGGCGATGCCCAGGCCGATACCAGAGGTGGAACCAGTGACAAGTACAGCTTTGTCTTTGAGCGTGCCTTTCATAATGTCCTCTGCGATTGAATTTTTGAGGTGTCGTTGAGCTTCGGTAGGATTTTAAGCGTAACGAACAGTAAAATGTGAAAACATGCAAACGAACCCGGGTCCCGCCATGAGGCAACCGAACATTAAAGCCGTACAGTGCCTGTCTCCCGCGGGCCTGCATACGATGGTGTACAAGGAGTGGGGCGATCCGCATAACCAGAAGGTGCTGGTGTGCGTGCATGGCGTTACCCGCGTATCAGACGATTTCGACAGCTTGGCGCGGCAGTTGTGCCGGGATTACCGCGTCGTGTGTCCCGACGTGGTCGGGCGCGGTCGTTCTGGCTGGCTGCGTGATCCGCAGCACTACCAGCTGCCGCAGTATGTAAGCGATATGGTAACGCTGTTGGCGCGGCTGGACGCGGAGACGGTGCACTGGCTCGGCACTTCGATGGGTGGCCTGATCGGTATCGGCCTGGCGTCGCTGCCCGACAGTCCGATACGCAAGCTGGTGATCAATGATGTCGGTCCGGTCCTCAATCCGGAAGCCATCAAACGCATAGGCGACTATATAGGCCAGGAGGTACGGTTCGCCAGCTTCGATGAAGCGGTGCAGTATATCCGCGCCATTTCACTGCCGTTCGGCACGCATACAGATGAAGAATGGCGCAAGCTGGCGGCAGATGTCTTGCGTCAGGATAAGGACGGGCAATGGACCCGGAACTACGATCTGGCACTCTCAGTACCATTCAAGGCGGTAACTCCGGAGTTGACGAAGAAAGGCGAGTCCCAGTTCTGGGCCGCTTATGATGCAATACGCTGCCCTGTATTGCTTGTGCGCGGTGCACATTCGGATTTGTTGTCACACGAAGTGGCGCAAGCGATGACGGAGCGCGGACCGAAGGCCAGTCTGGTCGAGATCGAAGGGGTAGGGCATGCGCCCACCTTCGTACATGCCGACCAGATTTCGATAGTCGAGAGTTTCCTGCGCAGTTGAATCACCGCCAGGAATCACCACATAACAGATAAGGCGCGAATAGTATGGACATCAAACGCTTGCAGGTTGGAAAAACGCTCTCCGAGGCTGCGATATACAATGGCACCGTATACCTCGCGGGGCAAATCGCCGAAGACACCACGCAGAACATAGGCGGCCAGACACGTGAAGTCCTCGGTCACATAGACCGCCTGTTGGCGGAGTCCGGCAGCGACAAGTCGCGGATCCTGATGTGCCAGATTTTTCTGGCGGACATTAAGGACTTCGATGGCATGAATGCTGCATGGAACGATTGGGTTGCCGCCGGCCACACACCACCGCGCGCTACGGTCGAAGCGAAGCTCGCCAAACCGGAATGGCTGGTTGAGATAATAGTTACAGCTGCACAAAACGTTTAAATCAATGGTTTCCACCGCAACTGCGCAAAGCGACACACAAAGTCAATTATCTTCGGGCCTGACGCCGGAGGACAGTGCGCGGGTGATGGAAGCACATGCGTACGTCCAGCCACTTTACAGTGGCAAGACGGTCAGCACCGGGCAGGATGCGTTCGTGTTTTCAGAAGGCGTGGCAACGGTGCTGGCGCTGCTTAACACCGATGCCGATACGCGCATTGCCAGCCTGCTGTTTGAATTGCCGGCACTCGACCCCGAGGCCGCCGCGGGCATCGAAGATCGCTTCGGAAAAGAAATCGCCGACCTGGTGACCGGCGTCCGCCAGTTGATGCGATTGCACGAGCAGACCTTTGGCCAGCACGAAGTTGCGCGCGGCAAGAACGCGTCGCAACAAGCGGCCGAACAACTTGAAACCCTGCGCAAGATGTTGCTTTCGATGGCGTCGGACATGCGCGTGGTGATGGTGCGCCTCGCCTCACGTGTGACGACGTTACGCTACTTTGCGGATCAGAAGCTCGAAAACGACAGGACCTTTCAATACGGCAGGGCGACGCTCGACCTCTATGCGCCGTTGGCCAATCGACTCGGCGTATGGCAGCTGAAATGGGAACTGGAAGACCTTGCGTTCCGCTTCATCGAGCCACAGACCTACAAGCGCATCGCCAAAATGCTCGAAGAAAAGCGCATGGAGCGAGAAGGCTTTGTTGATGCGGCGATCACGCGCCTGAAGTCGGAACTGGCGGGGGCGGGCATCAAGGCGGATGTGTTCGGCCGGCCGAAGCACATCTACAGCATCTGGAACAAGATGCGGGGCAAGTCGCTCGATTTTTCCGAACTGTATGACGTGCGTGCTTTCCGAGTGATCGTCGATGACGTCAAGGCCTGCTACGCGGTGCTGGGCCTGGTGCACAACATCTGGGCGCCGATCCCGGATGAATTCGACGATTACATTTCACGCCCGAAGCAGAATGGTTACCAGTCGCTGCATACGGTGGTGATCGCCGAAGACGGCCGTGCGCTGGAAGTGCAGGTCCGCACGCGCGAAATGCACCGTTTCGCCGAGTATGGCGTTGCCGCGCATTGGCGCTATAAAGAAAGCGGCGGCTCGAACTTCGCTGCGCAAAAATACGATGAAAAAATCGCCTGGCTGCGGCAATTGCTGGCCTGGAAGAGCGAGGTCGCCGATGCGGTGATGGCGCAGGAGGACATGCGCCGCGAGTGGGTTGAGAAACTTAAGTCGGCAGCGCTGGACGATCGCATCTATGTGCTGACGCCGCAGGCGCGCGTAATCGAGTTGCCCAATGGCGCGACGCCCATCGACTTCGCTTATCACCTGCACACCGACCTCGGCCATCGCTGCCGTGGCGCGCGAGTCGACGGCGCAATGGTGCCGCTGAACACGCAATTGAAGAGTGGACAGACGGTCGAGATCATCAGTGCGCGCGGCGCCGGTACATCGGCGGTCGGACCGTCTCGCGACTGGTTGAGCCCCGGCTATGTGGCAAGCCCCCGTACGCGCGCCAAGGTGCGCGCCTGGTTCAATGCAATCGAGCAGCAGGAGACCTTGTCGCAGGGGCGCACCCTGGTTGAAAAGACGCTGCAGCGCGAGGGCAAGACTGCTGTCAACCTGGAAGAGCTGGCGCATAAACTCGGCTTCCTCAAAGTCGACGACCTGTTCCTTTCCGTCGGCAAGGAGGAGTTCAGCCTGCGCAATATCGAGATTGCTTTGCACGCCGACGAGGCGCTCAAGAACGCCGCCAGGAACGCGCTCGCAAACGACACCGTCATTCCCAACAAGAGCCGGGCGTCGAGTGTGGCACAGGGTGCGCGTTCGGGCGTGCTGGTGGTGGGCACCGAAGGACTGATGACCCAGCTTGCACGGTGCTGCAAGCCGGCGCCGCCCGACAAGATAGTCGGCTTCATCACGCGCGGCAAGGGCGTGTCGATTCATCGGGCAAGCTGCAAGAATCTTGCGCAGATGCGGATCAAAGCACACGAGCGCGTGATTGAGACCGATTGGGGCGAGTCGGGCAGGGATACTGTGTATCCGGTCGATATCTTCATCATGGCAATCGACCGGCAGGGATTGCTGCGCGATATCTCCGAAGTTTTTTCGCGCGAGAAGATCAATGTCATCGGCGTCAGTACCCAGAGCGCCAAGGGCCAGGCGAAGATGGCATTCACCGCCGAGATCACTTCCACGGCCCAGTTGCAGAAGGCGGTGATGATCCTCAGGGACGTAACGGGGGTAGTACAGGTGGTCCGGCAATAGCGGCCCGGTTTATCTTCCTTCTGCCATCCCCGGCAGTTCCGCTTGCAGCGTCACATGATCAATCCCGTGCTTTTCCAGGAGCATGGCGTGGACCTCACTCAGCACCGCCGGCCATTCCTGCAAGTCCCGGATCTCGACGTGACCGATCAGGGCCGGCTGGCCGGGGGTCATCTCCCAGATATGCAGGTCGTGCACCGATAGCACACCCTTGATGGCGGCGAGGTCTTCACCCACTTGCAGGTAATCGATGTGATGCGGCACGCCCTTCATCAGGAAATGCGATGATTCGCGCAACACGCTGATCGTCGATTTGAGGATCAACAGCGATACGAAGATGGAAAGCAGCGGATCGATCGGCAGCCAACCGGTGAAATAAATAACCGCACCCGCGATCAACGCGGCGATGGAACCGAGCAGGTCGCCCAGCACGTGCACCAGCGCTGCCCGCGTATTGACGCTCTGTTTGTCGTGCGAGAGCAGCCATGCGACCAGCAAGTTGACCATCAGCCCGATCAACGCGACGATGAATACCGTCTCGCCTTCCACTGCCTGCGGAGCGGCGAGGCGTTGCACAGCCTCGACCGCGATCCAGCCGACGACGGCAAGCATTGCCAGCCCGTTGACGAAAGCCGCCAATGCTTCGGCACGGCCGAAACCGAATGAATGCTTTGCCGACGGTGGTCGTTTTGCGATGAGCTGCGCCAGCAATGCCAGCGTTAATGCGGCGGTATCGGTGGCCATATGGCCCGCGTCCGACAACAATGCCAGCGAGTTCGACCAGAAACCGGCAAACGCCTCGATGACGGCGAATCCGAGCGTGAGCAACAGGGAGAAGCCCAGGATTTTCTCGTTTCGTCCCTCGACATAATGATGGTGTGCCGCATCGCCGGCCCGGTGAGCGTGCAAGTGGCTTGATTTGACGGGGCGGCGCTTCATCTTATATAACGCTTTGCAACAGCGGTCTGCGGAAAAAATCGGTTTCGAGTGTACAGGATTCCTTTTGGCGGGGCAGAACAGAGTGGCAACGCGGAAGAATTGTCCCTGTTCAATTTTGTTAATCAGGGCCACTAGCGAAATTGCAAAATAGCCGCTATAATTTCGGCTTCTTTAGGCTCGTAGCTCAGCTGGTTAGAGCACTACCTTGACATGGTAGGGGTCGTTGGTTCGAGTCCAATCGAGCCTACCAACGAACAGTAGTACATATGTAAGAGCGAGAAAGGCATCCCGGTTATGACACCGCGAACGACAACCGCAAAGGTATCGGGGCGACGCTAGTCGGGATCTTTTTCGTCATTGCATTGGAAAAGCGCGGCTGGCCCGCGTTTTTTTTCGTCCGCATTTTCTATCCTTCCAATAATCTAGCGTCAGCGTAATCTCACTGACATGGAGCGCAAAATGGTATCAGTCCGACTTCCAGATGGTTCACAACGCCAGTTCGATGCACCGGTAACGGTCGCGCAAGTTGCATCCAGCATCGGCGCCGGCCTCGCAAAAGCCGCGCTTGCCGGCAAAGTCGACGGCAAGCTGGTCGATACGTCTTACCTGATTGATCGCGATGCGGATCTGGCCATCGTCACCGACAAGGACGCCGAAGGACTGGACGTGATTCGCCATTCGACCGCCCACTTGCTGGCCTATGCGGTGAAAGAATTGTTCCCGGATGCGCAAGTGACCATCGGGCCGGTCATCGAAAACGGCTTCTACTATGACTTTTCGTACAAGCGGCCATTCACCCCGGAAGACCTGCAGGCGATCGAAAAGAAAATGGCCGAACTGGCCAAGAAGGACGAGCTGGTTACCCGCAAGGTATTGCCACGCGACGAAGCGGTGGCGTACTTCAAGTCCATCGGCGAGGCATACAAGGCCGAGATCATCGAGTCGATTCCGGCGGACCAGGATGTCTCGCTGTACTCGGAGGGCAAGTTCACCGACCTGTGCCGCGGACCGCACGTGCCGTCGACCGGCAAGCTCAAGGTGTTCAAGCTGATGAAGCTGGCGGGTGCGTACTGGCGCGGCGATTCAAAGAACGAAATGTTGCAGCGTGTGTACGGCACTGCCTGGGCGAAGAAGGAAGACCAGGAAGGGTATCTGCATATGCTGGAGGAAGCGGAAAAGCGCGATCACCGCAAGCTGGGTCGCGCACTGGACCTGTTCCATTTCCAGGATGAAGCTCCGGGCCTGATTTTCTGGCATCCGAAGGGCTGGACCATCTGGCAGCAGATTGAGCAGTACATGCGCCGCGTTTATCAGGAAAACGGCTATCAGGAAGTAAAGGCACCGCAGATTCTCGACAGGAGCCTTTGGGAAAAGACCGGCCACTGGGAAAACTATCGCGAAAACATGTTCGTGACCGAGTCCGAAAACCGGAATTACGCGCTCAAGCCGATGAATTGCCCGGGGCACGTGCAGATTTACAACTCCGGCATGCGCAGCTATCGCGAACTTCCTTTGCGCTACGGCGAGTTCGGCCAGTGCCACCGCAATGAACCGTCCGGCGCGTTGCATGGAATCATGCGGGTGCGCGGCTTTACCCAGGATGACGGGCATATTTTCTGTACCGAAGAACAGATTCAGGGTGAAGTGACGGCCTTCCACCAGCAAGCGATGCAGGTGTACAAGGATTTCGGATTTTCTGAAATTTCAATCAAGATCGCTTTGAGGCCGGACAGCCGCATCGGTTCGGACGAAACCTGGGATCGGGCGGAAGACACTCTGCGGTCGGCGCTACGCGCCTGCGGCGTGACCTGGGAAGAGTTGCCGGGTGAGGGTGCGTTCTACGGCCCGAAAATCGAATACCACCTGAAGGACTCGCTGGGCCGTCCATGGCAGGTTGGCACCATGCAGGTCGATTTTTCGATGCCGGGGCGCCTCGGAGCGGAATATGTTGCGGATGACAACACCCGCAAGGTTCCGGTCATGTTGCACCGGGCGATAGTCGGGTCGATGGAACGGTTCGTCGGGATCCTGATCGAAAACCATGCTGGTGCGATGCCGCTGTGGCTGGCGCCTGTGCAGATTGCCATTTTGAACATCTCGGATGCGCAGGCTGACTATGCTCAAAGCGTCGCACAAAACCTGAAAAAACAAGGGTTTAGGGTTCATCTCGATTTGCGTAATGAGAAAATAACCTATAAAATACGCGAGCATTCAGTACAAAAGCTGCCTTATATCGTCGTCATCGGCGACAAGGAGCGGGATGCAAACACAGTGGCCGTGCGAGCGCGGGGCAACGTCGATCTGGGTGTGATGCCCATCGATGCATTGGTGGGCCGGCTGAAAAGCGAGGTCGAAACCAAAGCCTGATCGAGGTAACTCGAAGCGCAGGAGCACGGCTTAATTATTTTCTTCTTAAAGGAAACTACAATAGCTACAGATAAGTCGCATCGGATCAACGGTGAAATTACAGCGCCACAAGTGCGTTTATCCGGGGTCGAGAACGAACCGATAGGTATCGTAAGTCTGGCTGATGCCTTCCGCATGGCGGAAGAAGCAAACGTGGATCTGGTGGAAATTGCGCCAACTGCGCAGCCGCCTGTATGCCGCCTGATGGACTATGGCAAGTTCAAATATCAGGAGCAGAAGAAGGCCCACGAAGCAAAGCTCAAGCAAAAGGTTATCCAGGTCAAGGAAGTTAAATTCCGTCCGGGTACCGATGATGGCGATTACAACATCAAGCTGCGCAACCTCATCAAGTTTCTGGATGAGGGTGACAAGACTAAGATCACCCTGCGTTTTCGTGGTCGCGAAATGGCGCACCAGGACATCGGTATGCGAGTGCTGGAGCGTTTGAAGTCTGACCTGGAGCCGTACGGACAGGTCGAACAGTTTCCGAAGATGGAAGGTCGCCAGATGATCATGGTGCTGGCGCCCAAGAAGAAGAAATAAGCTTGACGCTAAAGGTTCGCACGGCTCGTTCATTCAGTGGGCGGGCCGCGCAATAGCAGGGAATCCAATTCCACTGCAAAACAAGTGAGAGCAGGCATCCAAGAGCAACGAAGTGTTGCCACCTGCAATCATGTTAAAAATGGAGCTGTCCACAGGACAGACATTGCTATGCCTAAAATGAAAACGAAGAGCAGCGCCAAAAAGCGCTTCCGCGTACGTCCGGGCGGAACCGTCAAGCGCGGTCAAGCCTTCAAGCGTCACATCCTGACGAAGAAAACCACCAAGACCAAACGCCAGTTGCGCGGTGCCGCGGAAGTCCATGATACAAACATGGTCTCCGTTCGCGCGATGATGCCGTTCGCTTAACCTCACTAAGGAGCTACTATGCCTAGAGTAAAACGTGGGGTAACAGCGCGTGCCCGTCACAAGAAAGTTCTTGACCAAGCCAAAGGCTACCGTGGTCGTCGCAGTACCGTATTCCGCATTGCCAAGCAGGCAGTCATGCGCGCCGGTCAGTATGCGTACCGCGACCGCCGCAACAAGAAGCGCGTATTCCGCGCACTGTGGATCACCCGTATCAACGCGGCGTCGCGTGAGCACGGCGTCACCTACAGCGTATTCATGAATGGCCTGAAAAAAGCTAACATCGAACTGGACCGTAAAGTCCTGGCCGATATGGCTGTGATGGACAAGCCGGCGTTTGCCGCGATTGTCAATCAGGTGAAGGCCAACATCGCTGCTTGAGCGTTGTGAACGAATGCATCGCCTGACGGCGGTGCTACATTCCGGCGGGGCAAAGGTCTCACACCTGTGCCACGTTTTGCTTTTCGACTTCCTTTTTTGATTTCCTTTTTCTGCCTCTATAGTCAAGGGTGGAAACCAAGGGCGAAAAAACCGCATGAACTCCCTAGAACAACTGGTAATCCAGGCACAGAACGATTTCTCGGCTGCGGAAGATGCGGCTGCATTGGAAAATGCCAAGGCCAAATACCTCGGTAAAACCGGACAAATCACCGAGCAGATGAAGGGCCTGGGCAAACTGGCTCCGGAAGAACGCAAGGTGCAAGGCGCCGTCATCAACGCTGCCAAGGAGCGGATCGAAGCCTCACTCAACGCATGTCGGGAGGCGCTCGCGAATGCGCAGATGCAGGCTCGCCTGAACGCGGAAGCAATCGATGTGACTTTGCCCGGCAGGGGTCGCAGCATCGGCGGTATCCATCCGGTGATGCGTACCTGGCAGCGGGTCGAGGAGATCTTCGGATCGATCGGATTTGATGTCGCCGACGGCCCGGAAATCGAAACCGACTGGACCAATTTCACCGCGTTGAACAGCCCGGAAAATCATCCGGCGCGCTCAATGCAGGATACGTTTTACATAGAGGGCAAGGACACGCAGGAGAAGCCTTTGCTGCTGCGTACCCATACCAGCCCGATGCAGGTGCGTTATGCCCGCATGAACAAGCCGCCCATCAAGGTTATCGCGCCGGGACGCACCTATCGCGTCGACAGCGATGCGACTCACTCGCCGATGTTCCATCAGGTCGAGGGCCTGTGGATCGATGAAGACATCAGCTTCGCCGACTTGAAAGGCGTCTACCTGAATTTTGTGAAGGCGTTCTTTGAAACGGACGACTTGCAGGTACGTTTCCGCCCGTCGTATTTTCCGTTCACCGAACCCTCCGCCGAAATCGATATTGCATTTGGCAGCGGACCGCTGAAGGGCCGTTGGCTGGAAGTGTCCGGCGCGGGCCAGGTGCATCCGACCGTCGTGCGCAACATGGGACTCGACCCGGAAAAATACATCGGCTTCGCGTTCGGCTCCGGCCTCGAGCGCCTGACGATGCTGCGCTATGGCATTAACGATCTGCGCCTCTTCTATGAAGGCGATCTGCGCTTCCTGAAACAGTTCAATTAAAACTTGCCGGAATTCCTCCCCTTCAAGGGGAGGTCAGGTTGGGGACCAAGGATAGTGCAATCCGTCTCCACGTCGGCCCTCCCATTGAAGGGGGAGGGTGAGAGCCTGATCTTCCCCTTTGGGGACGGAACGTCCGAACATCCAAAGGTTTAACTATGCAATTCTCTGAAAGCTGGCTTCGCACCCTGGTCGATCCGAAGATGACTTCGGACGAGTTGTCGCACTTGCTGACGATGTCGGGGTTGGAAGTGGAAGAGGTCGAGCCGGTCGTGCCGCCATTTTCCAATGTGGTGGTTGCCAAAGTGATGGAAGTCGCCAGGCATCCGAACGCGGATCGACTGAACGTGTGCCAGGTGGATGCAGGCACCGGCACGCTGCTCAACATCGTTTGCGGTGCGCCCAATGTGCGCGCCGGAATGAAAGTGCCGGCCGCGCTTGCAGGCGCCAAGCTGCCGCCGGGCGAGGACGGCAAACCATTCGAAATCAAGGTCGGTCAATTGCGTGGCGTCGAGTCGCAGGGCATGTTGTGCTCCGCCCGTGAGTTGAAGTTGTCCGAAGACCATGGCGGCTTGCTCGAGCTGCCGGACGACGCGCCGGTCGGACAGAGTTTCCGCGATTATTATCAGCTCAACGACCTGAAGTTTACGATCAAGCTTACGCCTAACAAGGCCGACTGCCTGTCGGTGCTGGGTGTCGCGCGCGAAGTGTCAGCGCTGACGGGCAGTGCGCTCAGCGAGCCGACCTTTAAGCAGGTCGAAGTGACGTCGCAAGAGAAATTGCCGGTTGAAGTTTCCGCTCCCGATTTGTGCGGACGTTTTTCCGGTCGTGTTATCCGTGGCCTGAATGCCCGGGCACAGACGCCGGACTGGATGAAGCGTCGCCTCGAGCGCAGCGGTCAACGCTCCATTTCCGCGTTGGTCGATATCTCCAACTATGTGATGCTGGAACTGGGACGCCCGACGCACGTCTTCGACCTCGACAAGATACATGGCGGCTTGCATGTACGCTGGGGCAAGAAGGGCGAGTCGCTCAAGCTGTTGAACGGCAATACGGTTGAGGTTGACGAATGGGTCGGCGTGATCGCGGACGACAAGGAGATCGAATCGCTGGCCGGCATCATGGGCGGCGATTCCACCGCAGTATCGCTCGACACGCAAAACATCTATCTCGAAGCAGCGTTCTGGTGGCCGCAGGCGATCCAGGGACGCGCGCGTCGCTATAACTTCTCGACGGATGCGGCGCATCGTTTTGAACGCGGCGTCGATTATGCGACGACGGTCGAGCATATTGAGCGCATCACTGCGCTGCTTGTCGAAATTTGCGGCACCAAGGATATCAAGGTAGGTCCGGTGGATGACCACGTCGTCAATCTGCCAGAGCGTAAGCCGGTCAGCGTCCGGACTGCGCGCGCAATCAGGGTGATCGGCGTGCAGCTCACCGACGACCAGATCGCCGATATCTTTACGCGCCTCGGTCTGACGTTTACCCGGGCCCCCGGCCTGTTCACCGTAACGCCGCCGTCCTATCGTTTCGATATCGAGATCGAAGAAGACCTGATCGAGGAAATCGCGCGCGTTTACGGCTTTGAAAATATTCCGACCCGGCCGCCGGTGGCTGCCAACACGATGCGCATCGCGCCGGAAAATACCCGGTCGCTATTTACCGTGCGCCGCCAGCTGGCTGATCTCGACTATCAGGAAGTGATCAACTTCAGCTTTGTTGAAGAGGCATGGGAAGCCGATTTTGCAGGCAATACGAATCCCATCAGGCTGCTCAACCCAATCGCCAGCCAGTTGAGCGTGATGCGTTCATCCCTGGTCGCGAGCCTTGTGGCCAACGTGCGCTATAACCTCAACCGCAAGCTCAACCGCGTGCGGCTGTTCGAAGTCGGCGCCGTGTATCTGCGGGATGCGGCGGTGCAGGATGGACCCTTGTCGGTCGCAGGCTACAACCAGCCTAAGCGGGTCGCGGGCATGGCCTACGGTCCGGCGGCGGAAGAGCAGTGGGGCCAACCTGCGCGCAACGTCGACTATTTCGACGTCAAGGCCGACCTGGAAGCGCTATTCGCGCCAAAAACGCTCCGTTTCGCCAAAGCGGAACATCCGGCACTGCATCCGGGGCGCTCCGCGCAAATCCTTCTGGAGGGCCGCGAAATAGGCTTTATCGGCGAACTGCATCCGCGGTGGCAGCAGAAATACGACCTGCCGCTGGCGCCTGTGGTGTTCGAGGTCGATGCCGAGGCGTTGCGGACACGCGACATTCCTGCCTACGAGGAAATTTCCAAGTTCCCGGCCGTCGTCCGTGACATTGCGGTAGTGGTCAAACAATCCGTGCCCATGCAGGACCTCATGGACGCTTTTGTTGCTGCGCGTCAAGCGGAGCCTGCATGTGATATCATGCAAGCCATTGTTTTATTTGATGAATATCGCGGCAAGGGTTTGGAAAATGACGAAAAAAGTCTTGCTTTCCGATTCACCTTGCAAGATACTCAAACTACCCTGCAAGACGACAAAGTGGATGCCGCGATGGCTGCCTTCATTGCTTCCATCGAAAAGAAACATGGCGCACGACTGCGTACATAAAAAACATCATAAACAGCCGGGGTGGGGACTTTTACTATGAACGACGTGAATAACTCAGCCGAACTTCAATCTGTTTTGGCGGCCGACCTCAATCGTGCCATGCAAGAGGCCCAGGCCCGCTCACAGGCGGAGAAGGACCTGCCGACCTTGACCAAGGCGGAACTGGCTGAGCTGCTTTTTGAGCAGGTTGGTTTGAACAAACGCGAAGCCAAGGACATGGTCGAAACCTTTTTCGATGAAATCCGTAATGCGCTCGAACGGGGAGAGTCTGTGAAGCTCTCCGGCTTCGGTAATTTTCAGTTGCGCGACAAGCCGCAGCGCCCCGGCCGCAATCCCAAGACCGGTGAAGAGATTCCCATCACCGCGCGGCGCGTGGTGACCTTCCATGCGAGTCAGAAGCTGAAGGGCATGGTGGAACTTTCCGGCGGCGCCAAGCCGATGGCCCGGGTCGCCTGACTGACACATGAACGATCGCGCCAGCAAGCCAGAACTAGCCACTTTGCCGCCGATTCCGGCGAAACGGTACTTCACGATAGGTGAAGTCAGTGAACTGTGCGGCGTCAAACCACATGTGTTGCGCTACTGGGAACAGGAATTCACCCAACTCAAACCGGTGAAGCGCCGCGGTAACCGGCGCTACTACCAGCATCACGAAGTACTGCTTATCCGCCGTATTCGCGAGCTGCTTTACGAGCAGGGCTTTACCATCAGCGGCGCGCGCAACAAGCTTGATAGCCGCACCGCCGATGCAGAAGGAGCCGATCTGACGGCCGGCCTGCCGCCGCTGGATATGGATACGATTGCGATCCGCAACGAGCTTAACGAGATACTCGATCTGCTTAAGCGGTAGGGTATGCCAGTCCCGCTACGCAGCCTGCAGACAACATAGCCGCCTTGAGCGGCTTTTTCTATTTCTGCTCCATGTTGTTCAGGATAGCGGCCAGCTTGTTGACGTCGAGCGGCTTGGCGAAGTGATGGTCAAATCCGGCCGCCTGCGCACTCACACGATCACGTTCCTGCGCATAGCCGGTGACGGCTACCAGCAGGGATGAGGTCAGGCCGATGTCCGACCGCAGGCGCTGCGCGACCTGGTAGCCGTTCATATTCGGCAGGCCGATGTCCAGGATGATTGCGTCTGGCCGCAGGCGTGCCGCCTTGTCTATCGCGCTGACACCGTCGTGCGTAATGGTGATTTTATGCCCGTACGCCTTGAGAAATTCGCCCAGGGACTCCGCAGCATCGATGTTGTCGTCCACGATCAGTATCGTTCGTTCGGGTCCTGCGGTGAAGTTCGTTGATTCGGTTTCGTTGCGCTCACTAGCTTCGACGGATGGTTTACCAAGCGGAAGGCGGACGATGAATTCCGAGCCGCGGCCGGGACCCGCGCTACGCGCCTCCACTGTGCCGCCATGCAGATGTACGAGGCTGCGCACCAGCGTCAACCCCAAGCCCATTCCACCGCGTGCCTTGTCTATCGAATCCGCTCCCTGCACGAACAGGTCGAATACTTTTTCGCGCAATTCCGGGTCGAGGCCGATCCCGTTGTCGCTCACCGCAAGGACGAGTTCGTCGTCCTCCTTGCGCGCGGTGAGCGCAAGGCAGCCGCCGGCGTTGGTATATTTGGCGGCGTTATGGAGCAGGTTCGCGAGTACCTGCGACAGGCGCGTCGGATCGGCGAACAGCCATAACGGTTCGTCGGGAAGAGTCAATGACAGGAGATGGCATCGTTCGTCGATCAGCGGACGCGTCATCTCCAGCGCCCGGTCCACTGCGGTCTCGAGGGAGACCGACTGCTTCCTGAGTTCTATTTTGCCGCGCGTGATGCGGGACACATCGAGCAGGTCGTCGACCAGCCGCGTCATCAGCGTCACCTGCCGCGCGATCATGTCGCGTGAGCGTGCGATCTGCGCGGTGTCGTGGCTGTGCATCCGCATCAGTTCCAGTGAGGTCATGATCGGCGCCAGCGGATTGCGCAGCTCATGTCCCAGCATGGCGAGAAACTCATCCTTGCGCCGGTCGAGGTCGGCGAGCTCGGCCAGCTTCTGGCTCAGCTCTTCCTCCAGCCGCACCCGGTCGGTGACATCGCGAGTCATGCAGCGTGTCGATACCAACTCACCGTCTTCGACCAGAGCATTCGAATGCATCAGTACATGCTTGATCGCGCCATCCTTGCAACAGATCCGCGCCGGATAGTCGTAGAGGGTTTCGCCGCGGCGCAGTTTGTCGAGAATGTCCGCGATGGCTTGTTGATCGACGTGGAATTCACCGATGTGATGGCCGATGTATTCCTGCGGCGTGTAGCCGAGCAATTCAAGTTCGGCTTTATTTGCCCAGAGAATTTTGCCGTCGGCGCCAAGGCGGTGCATGCCCTCGACCGCGTTTTCGAGGAAATCAGATAATTCCTGTTCGCGTTTGTGCAAGGCTTTTTCGGTGGACTTGCGCCGTGCTACCTCGCATTCCAGCGCATTGGCTTTCTGCTGCAGGATTGCGATGGTGCGACGTAATTGATCCTCACCGGTCGGCAAGGTAAAGCTCTCAGCGAGGCATACGTGCGAATGGGCGCAACATACCTCATGAAACAGCCTGCCATCCTCTTCGGTGGAAAAAGAGCGCATCGGGTAGGCGCACAGCAACGAGAATGAATGGCGCGCGGCAAGGTTGTTCCAGAGCTGCTCCATATGGATTGCGGCCTGCTGCTTCCCGTCGGCGCACAATATCGCGACCATTTCGCCGTAAGCGCGCACATGGATCTGTCCGTTGACCGACGCCCGTTGGATGGCGCCGCCTATCACCTCATTGAAACGATCGTCGTTCGGCCAGTCGTCGACCATGACTTGCGACAGTGTTTCGTCGGCATCGAGGAAGAAGTATTCGCCTGCGTATAACGGCTTTGAGCCACCGCCGAGTCCACACTGTTTCAAGCGCTGTTCGAGCTCCGCCAGGCGCGATCGGGAGGCAATCACGACGCCTGCTTCGCCGGCCCATAATCCGGTGCCGATGAAGCCGAGTACTTCTTCGAGGAGGAAAGTATCCTCTTCATAGAACTGAACGTAATGCTCGCCGGCCCGGCCTTCCGTGTTCGCCTCGACTGCTTCTGAAATTTGCGGACTCGCATGCGGGACATGGGAATTTTTCCCAACACCGTAGGCAAGGGGTGGAGCGGAGTAGTGGACTACGTGTTGCATACGGAGTGTGGAGGCAGGTTGATGTCCCGAATGAATCACTGATGGGACATTCGCAAAGGTTAGCGGCAAATATCTTCGCAGCATTGGCATACATCATGAAGCGAACCATTTAACGATATGTTTCGCGGCGATGCATATCGGTGACTGACGACGACGAGTAGAGGTATGAAGCACGAAGCAGCGAAAAGATTCCCGAAAAAGAACGATGTTTACTTTCGCGCAAACCCGCTCGCGCATATGGGTAAATTTCACTTTTACCGAGGGTTTGTCTTCGTCATTTCGCAGCGATCAAAACGTCAATTTTCGAGCGCAGTACGGGCCTGTTTCCGACCATCTATAATCGTCGGTGTAGTGGAAAGAGCCAGCAACACAGATAGAGCTCACCCGATGCACAGTGGTTTTACTGGAGACGATATGAAACCATCCGTTGGATCTTCGCTGGACGCGGACAGCATTTTGCAAGTCGGCATGCAATCGCTGCTCGACTTGTTTGACGACTCCTGCGAAGGTACGCTTGCCGTCGACGACCAGGGGCGCATAGTATGGATCAACGACAAGTATGCTGCGTTCCTTGGCCTGAAAAATCCCGACGAAGCATTGGGACGCGCGGTCGAGGAGGTGATCCCGAATAGCCGCATGCGCGAGATTGTCCAGAACGGCAAGCCCATCCTTCTCGACATCATGATGATTCGCGATCAACCGATGGTGGTGATGCGGATCCCGTTGAAAGATGAATCGGGCAGGGTGATCGGCGCGATCGGATTCGCACTGTACGATCGTCTGCAGAGCCTGAAACCGCTGGTATCGAAGTTCACGGAATTGCAGTCGGCTCTCGCCAATACACAAAAGCAGCTGGCGGAGCTGCGCCATTCTAAATATTCGATCTCAAGTTTCGTCGGCGTCAGCCCGGTCTCGCTCGAACTGAAGCACCGCGCTCGCAGGGCCGCGCAACTCGACACGACCGTTTTGCTGCTGGGGGGAACCGGAACGGGCAAAGAGTTGCTCGCGCACGGGATACATGCGGCGTCCGGACGCGCCGGTCGCGCTTTCGTTGGCATCAATATCGCCGCGGTGCCCGAGACTTTGCTGGAGGCCGAATTCTTCGGTGTGGCGCCGGGCGCCTATACCGGCGCCGATCGCAGGGGGCGCGACGGCAAGTTCAAGATCGCCGACGGCGGCACATTGTTCCTCGACGAAGTGGGCGACATGCCGCTGCAGGTACAGGCGAAGCTGCTGCGCGTGCTGCAGGAACAGGAGATCGAGCCCCTCGGTTCGAACAAGATCACCAAGGTCGATGTGCGGGTCATTGCGGCGACCAGCCACGATCTCAAACAGCTGGTGGCCGATGGCAAGTTCCGGTCCGACCTGTACTACCGTTTGAATGTCTTGCCGATCAACCTGCCGCCGCTTCGCGAAAGGCTGCCGGATCTCGATGCATTATGCGAGCACCTGTTGGAACAGATTGCGCAGCGGACCGGCATGCCGCAACGAGAGCTCGCTCCTTGCGCCAGGGCGGCCCTGGCCACTTATAGCTGGCCTGGGAACGTACGGGAACTGCGCAATGCACTCGAACAGGCCGGTATGCTGACGGATAACGTCAGCCTTACTGCGGAAGATTTCTTGCCGATCCTTCCGATAGATGCTTCGACGCCGGCACCACGAGTATCGCGCGGGTCTGCCGCACCGGTGATTCGGCCACTGCCGGAGACCGTCGCTGAAGTGGAGGAAAACATGATCAGGGCGGCGCTTGAGAGCACGGCCGGCAATAAGGCTTCGGCGGCAAGAATGCTGGGGATCTCGCGTGCCACCTTGTATCAGAAGATCGCGGACTTCGAGATCGGTTGTGTCTGATTTCCGGGCATATGTCTGAATACCATACACATTATTAATTGTTTGGTTTCAATGACATAAAGATATCGCAGGGTTATGTGTCTGGAAATCAGACATAAATTGCTCGTTGTCCGCATGTCCGTCTCTCCTGCTTCTCGCCAGTTCGGAAAATGTTCCTTTTAGATCAATAACTTATACATGCTGGCACAGGTATTGCCATATGGGTAGGGTCACCTTTAAAAAGTTGACAATTGCGGAAAGTCCGCGAATGTGATGCATAATGCTTCAAAAAAGTACTGCAAAAAGTACGACAAATAGAATAGCAATACCGGAGATAGCGGATGCCAGGCGAAGTCATACTCGAAACACGAAACCTGACCAAGGGTTTCAAAGGTTTTGTTGCAGTCAACGACGTCAGCCTCAAGGTGCAGCGCGGTTCCATCCATGCGCTGATCGGCCCTAACGGCGCTGGCAAGACCACATTTTTTAATCTGCTGACGAAGTTCCTCACGCCCACTGCCGGCGTGATCCTCTATAACGGCGACGACATCACCGCGCTGAAACCGGAACAGATCGCGCATCGCGGTGTGATTCGTTCATTTCAGATCTCAGCGGTTTTCCCGCATCTGACGGTACTGGAAAACGTACGCATCGGCCTGCAGCGCTCGCTCGGCACTTCCTTTCATTTCTGGAAAAGCGAAAAGACATTGGAGCGGCTGAATGATCGTGCCATGCAATTGCTGGCCGAAGTCGATCTCCAGAACTTCGCCGACACCATGACGGTGGACCTGCCTTACGGCCGCAAGCGCGCCCTCGAAATCGCCACTACGCTGGCAATGGAACCGGAGCTGATGCTGCTCGATGAACCAACCCAGGGTATGGGGCATGAAGACGTTCATCGCGTCACCGACCTGATCAAGAAAGTATCCGTGGGACGCACCATCCTGATGGTCGAACACAATATGAACGTGGTCGCAGGCATTTGCGACAAGATCTCGGTACTGCAGCGCGGCGCGTTGCTGGCCGAAGGCACGTATGAGCAGGTATCGAAGAATCCGCAAGTGATGGAAGCCTATATGGGCACCACTTCAGGCGCATTGCAAGGAGCACATTGATGTCGGTGGCAGCCCTCGAAATAAATAACTTGAAGGCATGGTACGGCGAATCGCACATCCTGCATGACGTGAACCTGGTGGTACAGCCCGGCGAAGTGGTGACCCTGCTGGGCCGCAATGGGGCGGGGCGCACGACGACGCTGCGCGCAATCATGGGGCTGACCGGGACGCGCACGGGATCGATCAGGATTAACGGCGTGGAATCCATCCAGATGCCGACGCACCGCATCGCGCACCTCGGTGTGGGCTATTGCCCGGAAGAGCGAGGCATCTTCTCCTCGCTGTCAGCGGAAGAGAATCTGTTGCTGCCGCCGTCGGTATCGAAGACCGACAAGGGGATGTCGATCGAGGAGATTTACGAGCTGTTCCCGAATCTGCACGAGCGCCGCTCGAGTCAGGGCACGCGCCTGTCGGGCGGTGAGCAGCAGATGCTCGCAGTTGCCCGTATTTTGCGTACCGGCGCGCGCCTGCTGCTGCTGGACGAGATTTCCGAGGGCCTGGCTCCGGTCATCGTGCAAGCGCTGGCGCGCATGATCACGACGTTGAAAGCCAAAGGCTACACGATCGTGATGGTCGAGCAGAATTTCCGGTTCGCCGCGCCATTGGCGGACCGGTTTTATGTGGTGGAGCATGGGCAGATCGTCGAGACCTTTGCTTCTGCTGAATTGGAATCCAAGATGCCTGTACTGAACGAACTGCTGGGTGTCTGAAACGGATTTGCAATACGTTTCTGTCGTCGCTGTTACAACATCTATAAAAGAGGAGAAGTCATGAAATTCAATTCAAAGGCAATCACGGTAGCAGTTGCGGCTGCATTCAGCACTGGTTTCGCTGCATCCGCTTCGGCACAAATATCTGGCGACATGGTCAGGATCGGCTTCATTACCGACATGTCCGGCCTCTATTCCGATATCGACGGCAACGCCGGTGCGGAAGCCATCAAAATGGCGATTGCGGATTTCGGCGGCAGCGTCAACGGCAAGAAGATCGAGCTGATCACAGCTGACCATCAGAACAAGGCCGACATCGCTGCCAGCAAGGCGCGCGAGTGGTTCGACCAGCAGGGTGTGGATATGCTGGTTGGTGGTACCAACTCCGGCACCAGCCTGTCGATGGCGAAAGTCGCAGCGGAAAAGAAAAGGCCGTTCATCTCGATCGGTGCAGCGAGCGCGCGCCTGACTAATGAAGAATGTTCGCCTTATACCGTTCACTACGCTTATGACACAGTTGCCCTCGCGAGAGGTACCGGCGGCGCGATTGTTAAGCAGGGTGGTAAGGATTGGTACTTCATGACTGCCGACTATGCATTCGGCGCGTCACTCGAGAAGGATACGTCGGATGTGGTGAAGGCTGCCGGCGGCAAGATCGTGGGCAGCGTGAAGCACCCGTTGTCGGCATCTGACTTCTCCTCATTCCTGCTGCAGGCGCAATCGTCCAAAGCACAGATTCTTGGCCTGGCCAATGCCGGCGGCGACACCATCAATTCGGTAAAGGCCGCCAACGAATTCGGCATCACCAAAACGATGAAGCTTGCCGGTTTGCTGGTTTTCATCAATGACATTCACTCGCTCGGGCTGAACCTGACCCAGGGGATGTACCTGACCGATGGTTGGTACTGGGACCAGAATGACGACTCGCGCAAATGGGCGAGGCGCTTCTTTGAGAAGAATAAGAGGATGCCGTCGATGCTGCAGGCCGCCGATTATTCCGCGACCATGCACTACCTGAATGCCGTGAAGGCCGCCGGAACCGACGAGTCAGACAAGGTCATGGCGCAAATGAAGAAGACCAAGGTCAATGACTTCTTCGCAAAGAACGGCGAAATTCGTCCGGACGGCCGCATGGCGCATGACATGTACCTGATGGAAGTGAAGAAGCCGTCGGAATCCAAGTACCCATGGGATTACTACAAAGTGGCTCAGACGATTCCTGCTGCCCAGGCTTATACGACCAAGGCTGAGACCAAGTGCGCGCTTTGGAAATAAGCTAGCAGTACCAACGTCACTGCATTCCTTCCCCCTGCTTGGGGGAAGGAATAATGCGCGCGCGCACGAGTGCCTGCGCTCGCTCAATCCGCCTACAGACTAATAGCGTTCCCTTCATAAGTCGTTATGGATATTTTCGGCATTCCCTTGCAAGCGATGTTGAGCCAGTTGTTGCTCGGACTGGTCAATGGATCGTTTTACGCGATGCTGTCGTTGGGCCTCGCGGTTATCTTCGGCCTGCTCAATGTGATCAATTTTTCCCATGGTGCGTTGTACATGATGGGTGCGTTCTTCGCATGGATGGGCTTGAATTACTTCCAACTGAATTACTGGGTGATGCTGGCGCTGGCGCCGGTGGTGGTCGGTGTGTTCGGCATCATCATTGAAAAAACCATGCTGCGTTGGCTGTACAAGCTCGATCACTTGTATGGGCTGCTGCTCACGTTCGGCATTACGCTCATGCTGGAAGGTTTGTTCCGCTCGTTTTATGGCGTATCCGGCCAGCCGTATTCAGTGCCGGAGGCATTGTCGGGCGCGTTTAATCTCGGTTTCATGATCCTGCCGAAGTATCGTGCCTGGGTGGTGCTCGCTTCAGTGGTTGTGTGCCTGCTGACCTGGTACGTGATCGAGAAAACCAAGCTCGGCGCTTACCTGCGCGCCGGCACGGAAAATCCCAAACTGGTCGAAGCCTTCGGTATCAATGTGCCGTTGATGGTGACTTTGACCTACGGCTTCGGCGTCGCACTGGCGGCGTTTGCCGGTGTGCTCGCCGCCCCGATCATCCAGGTGTCGCCCCTGATGGGATCGAACCTGATCATCACGGTATTCGCGGTGGTGGTCATTGGTGGCATGGGTTCCATCCTTGGATCGATCGTTACCGGTCTCGGGCTGGGTATCGTAGAAGGTCTTACCCGCGTGTTCTATCCGGAACTGTCGGCGACTGTGGTGTTCATCATCATGGCGATTGTCCTGATGATTCGTCCGGCCGGTTTGTTCGGTAAAGAAAAATAAGAGGAGCACGAGGATGAACAGAAAAGTCATATATGTAATCGCACTCGCCATGGCATTGGCGGCGCCATTTTTCGCCTATCCGGTGTTCCTGATGAAGGTGCTCTGTTTCGCATTGTTTGCTTGCGCATTCAATTTGCTGATCGGATTTACCGGGCTGCTGTCGTTCGGTCATGCGGCGTTCTTCGGCGGGGCGGGATACATCACTGGCCATGCATTGAAGAACATGGGCATGCCGTTCGAGATTGGCCTTTTGATGGGTACCGGGTTCGCAGCCCTGATTGGCCTGGTGATGGGGGCGTTGGCGATTCGGCGGCAGGGCATTTACTTCACGATGATTACGCTGGCGCTGGCGCAGATGCTTTACTTTGTCTTCCTGCAGACGCCTTTCACAGGCGGCGAGGACGGGCTGCAGGGCGTGCCACGTGGCCAATTGCTTGGGATGATCAGCCTGTCGAGCGACATCACGCTGTATTACGTGGTGTTGGCGATCGCCGTTGCCGGGTTTGCCCTGATTGTGCGCACCATTCATTCGCCGTTCGGGCAGGTCCTGAAAGCCGTGAAGGAAAACGAGCCGCGTGCGATTTCGCTAGGCTACAACGTCGACAGGTTCAAGCTACTCGCTTTCGTGCTGTCTGCTGCGCTGGCCGGGCTGGCGGGCGCCACCAAGACAGTGGTGTTGGGCTTTGAAACGCTGACCGATGTCCATTGGAGCATGTCCGGGCTGGTGGTCTTGATGACGCTGGTTGGCGGCCTGGGCACCATCGCCGGGCCGATAGTCGGCGCCATCGTCATCATCCTCCTGGAAAACAAGCTTGGCGATCTGGGGAACTGGCTGGCGGCTTTGACCAGTATCGAATGGTTCAAGTCGATTGGTGAATCGGTTACGATCGTGACCGGGTTTATCTTTATTCTTTGCGTGCTGGCGTTCCGACGGGGGATCGTGGGGGAATTGCTGGCGTTGGCGAGGCGGGTTAAGTAATTCGTAGCGTGGGCACTCCGTGCCCGCCCGCTGGCTGTACGTTGTCTTCGATTCGAGCAGCCGGAGGTCGGATGCCAATCCCAACGCCCCACCGCAGAACAGAGCCATCAGCCGCACGGGGTGCAGTGTGTTGGGATTGGCACGCGCGTCGCAGATCCCACCCTACATCCTACCCATCCAAACTGCGGATGCAATCGCATAGCAGGCACTCTACCCCCATCCAATAACGGAACACAGGTTTGCAAGCCTGTGCCGTTCCGCAGGCATAGGGCGGTGCCCCACAAAAAACCGGTTATTTAACTATGCGATAACACGGGTTATATTTTTTCCCCGGCAGTTTCATCCGGTGTTGCTTGACGAAGGAGTCGAGCAACGCGTCCATCGGGCCCATGATGCCCGGGTCGCCGTGGATTTCGAACGGACCGAACTTTTCGATCGCGCGAATTCCCTGATCCTTCACATTGCCCGCGACTACACCTGAGAAAGTGCGGCGCAGGTTCGCTGCCAGCAGGTGACGATCCTGGTCCTTCTTCAAGCGCAGGTTGCGCATGTTTTCATGCGTTGGCGCGAAGGGCTTCTGAAATTCATGATCGATCTTCAGCAACCAGTTGAAGTAGTACGCGTCGCTCTTCTCCTTGCGGAATTCACGGACCTGCTTGATTCCGGCCTGCATTTCCTGCGCTACACGCTCAGGGTCGTCGACGATGATCTTGTATAGCCGCTGTGCATCCACACCCAGGGTCTCGCCGATGAAGGCGTCAATCTGCGTGAAGTAGTCGGCTGCGCTCTGGGGGCCGGTAAAAATGAGCGGGAAGGGCAGGCCTGCGTTATCCGGATGGAGCAGGATGCCGAGGATGTAGAGTATCTCCTCGGCCGTGCCGGCGCCGCCGGGGAATACGACGATGCCGTGTCCCGCGCGGGCGAAAGCTTCCAGACGTTTTTCGATGTCGGGCATGATGACCAGCTCGTTCACTATCGGGTTCGGTGACTCGGCAGCGATGATGCCGGGCTCGGAGAAGCCCAGGTAGCGTCCGCTTTTGATGCGCTGCTTTGCATGCGAGATGGCGGCTCCCTTCATCGGGCCCTTCATCGCGCCGGGCCCGCATCCGGTACAGATGTCGAGTCCTCGCAATCCGAGTTCGTAGCCGACCGCCTTGGAATAGTCGTACTCTTCACGCGAGATCGAGTGCCCGCCCCAGCAGACGACCAGGTTCGGGTTGAGCATCGGGCGCAGGATATCGGCGTTGCGCAGCATGTGGAACACCGAATCGGTTATGCCTACGGAGGTCTTCAGGTCGAACTTCGGATTGCCGTAGATTTCATCGCTGACATAGACCACGTCGCGCAGGACGGCGAACAGGTGCTCATGGATACCCTTGATCATCTTGCCGTCGACGAAAGCCTTGGCCGGCGCACCCTTGATATCGAGCTTGATGCCACGCTCGCGCTGGATGATGCTGATGTCGAAGGACTTATAGCGTTCCAGCAGTTCCTTGCCGTCATCGAGGCCGCTGCCGCAGTTGAGCACGGCGAGCGAGCAGTTACGGAAGATGCTGTACAGGCCCCCCTGGCTGGTATCGAGCAGCTTGTTGACTTCTGCCTTGGACAAGATCTCCAGGCGACCCTCGGGTGATATTTGTGCGTCGACTACGGCGTGTTCCATATGTTCGGAAAGAGTTGGCGAGTGATGTGTCTGCATATTGGAAGTGCGAGCGGTGTACCGTCGTAGGGTATCGGGATAAAAGGCCCTGGCAATCTGTCCCGGGGCTCGATAGTGTGAATTTATTACCGATGTTCTTGAACTGGTTGATGGAAGAAGCACGTATACGAGTTGACTGTCCTTCTCATTCTATAACTTGCCTGCGTAAACGGGTGGCAAGTTCGTCAATACCGGGCGCGAAAGAGGGCGACAATGGTCAAACTGAAGAACGTTGATCAGCGTCGGACTCAGACGTCCACGTTGCCGCGACCGATCTCAATCACCCTGCCGCCGACGCGAATTTTCCGATCCGCAGTCACGTTCAGGACCAGGCGGCAGGGGCGGCCGACGGCCTCGCCCTGATGGATGTCGAAACTGGCCGGGACCGACCGGCCGGTTCCAATCAGCCAGCCTCCGAGGTTGGCGCACGCAGAGCCGGTGCCGGGGTCTTCGCTGATCCCGCCGCCTTGAGTCGTGAAAAAATAGCGCGCCAACACGCGTCCCTTGCCATGGCTTTCTTCGTCAAATGCAAACACGTAAGCAGTTTTGCGTCCCAGGCTGCTGACCGGCCACTGGGCAAGCAGCTCGCTCGCCGGAACTGCGAGGCGCACGGCATCGCTGGTGCGCAAAGGGATCAGCAATTGATCCGCTCCGGTATCGACCCAGAGCGGTTCGGACAGGAGATCGCTTTCTTTCAGCCCGACCATGCGGGCAATGAAATCTGGCGCAAGGTCCGGACGGCGTGTCGAGGGCGTGGTAGCGGAGGTGGGGGCGGTAAAGGTCCAGACATCGCCGTCGGCAGTGACAGGCACAATGCCCGCTGTGAACTCCAGGCTGATGTCGTCGCTTTTATCGAGAAGCTCCCGGACCACGTAGGCCGAGCCGAGCGTGGGATGGCCCGCAAACCGCATCTCGTAGCCTGGCGTGAAAATCCTGACCCGCGCATCAGCGCGTTCGGACGGAAGCACGAATGTCGTTTCGGAGAGGTTGAATTGCCGCGCCAGTGCCTGCATGGTGGCTTCGCTCATTCCCCGTGCGTCTTCGAAGACGCAGAGGGGATTACCGCCGAATACCGTTTCGGCGAACACATTCACCAGCCGGAATTGATAGCGTGCCATACCTGCCTCCCATCGTTTTTGATTTCCGTAACGATACGGATCGGGCTGGAGGGGCGCAATAGACAGTTATGCCAGTGGCGACCGGGCCAGTTGTTACGCGTCAACTTTGGTTCAAAAAACGTTGCATCCCCCTTGAAACCCGCATGGATGTTGGTTAGAATGCGTTTACTGTATGAATGTACAGTATTGAAATTTTGTCAGTCATTGACAACCTAATGCGATAAATCTGACTGCGCCGGCAGGCAAAAGGTTTTGTGTTTGAGGGGGTGGGACCAGCGCCCCCGGCTGTACGCAGCCAGCCCGTTTTTCGTAGTGATGGTGGCGCGTTTGGCTATTGAGAAGAGCGAAGTGGTGCGCTTTGCGCTCTCTTCTCCAATAGCCAAGCACACCACGAATTCAGGAGATCAGCGATGTTTAAAACAGGCACATTGGTAGGGGCCGGGCGCTGGCCGAACCAGTTGGAGCACCCAAATCACTGGGACAAGCCGCTGGCCGGCCATGTCATCGATTTTTGCGATGCGCGTGCGTGGGCCAATACGATTTATTTTCCGAGTGATAATCCGCATCCGGGTGACGTCATGGGCATGGCGTTGAAATTGAAGGAGCAGGGCCTCCTCGAGGGCCTCACGCCGGTGTATTGGGATTTCGTGACGCATCAGCGTGTGACGTGGGAAAAAACGTCGTCGCTACGCCTGTACGAGGAAGACGTTTCGCTGTGGCGCGCGTGCAAGGAGCTACGCCTCGATGAGCTCAAGCATCCGCGGCGGCGCCGTCGGCGCGATATCGGCGAATTCCTGCCGGATAATATGCAGCATCTGGCGCTGCAGAAGCTGCCGCCGGTGCAGTATCGTCACTGAGGGCCGCGCGGCAGGTGTGCACCAATATCTGCTGCAATGGCCGGATGAGTATGCATAAGCATGTAAGTGGGAAGACGTAGCGTGCGCCAGGCGCACCGTGTAGTTCCGGTGCGCCTGGCGAACCTGCATCCGCACAACAAATTGAAAGCTGCGCTACAGCTGCCGCATGCCTGCCGATTCATCGGTCCATTTTGAATTGCGGAGCGCGACGATTCTCGCTCCGTGTTGTGCCGCGACTTCCAGAGCCTCTTCGGTAAACACCGTGCCAATAACGATAATTCCATCCGCAGCCGGTGTCCGCAGTCGCCGAAGTGCTTTCGTCAGCGAGGGCGACCGGAACACGTCGCGCTCAGGGCCCGCGCAGTAATAAGTTGTTCAATTTAGCGGTCGTAGCGGGATGTAATGCCAGGGGGCCGCTCAGGTGCGCCCGACACGCCGCAGGGCGAGCACTGCTAGTGGCGGGCAACGACGCAGTGCGCCCGCTACGGCCAGCAAAAATGACAACTTATTGCTGCGCGGTCCCTCAGTGTGCGCCAACATGATGACGCTATAGTCTCTTCGGGATTGGTATCCTTGACCACTGCGTCCCGGTACGCCGGCGGCACGGTATCCCGAAGCCGCACCCCGGCCACCTGCTCTCGAATCGTCATCTTCATGCTGCTCCCCTCCAGTCTGCGAAAAGGTAATGTCATTCGATGTGACGATCTAAGGCACCGCGCAGGAATAAGTTGGTCAATTTTGCTGGCCCTCGAGCGGTTTCAGCCTGACTGTACCGTCGATCCCGGACGCTTTGCCCGCGGCACTGCGTTGCGTCTCCTTGCCATGGCACCGCCAT
>JBBWZW010000029.1:0-3923 GCA_039649305.1 Burkholderiales bacterium | reverse complement strand
GCCTTGATCATGAAGGTCTCTTCGGTGCAGGTGAGGCCGGCCAGGTAAAACAGCACCGGCACCAACTGCTTTTGCTCTACCGGCGGATGGTAGACCGAGAAACGCATCGGCCGGCCGATCTCCTTCGAGTCGTGCTTGTAGAAGGCCTGCACACCGCCAAAGCACCGGTGTTCACTGACGATATCGAGCATGGTGAGTAAGCCCCCGGATTCAATAAATGATGACGGAACGAATCGACTCGCCGCGCTTCATCAGCTCGAAGCCTTCGTTGATCTGCTCCAGCTTCAACCGGTGCGTGATCAGGTCGTCGATATTGATCTTGTTTTCCATGTACCAGTCGACGATCTTCGGCACATCGGTACGGCCGCGCGCACCGCCGAAGGCGGAGCCCTTCCATACCCGGCCCGTTACCAACTGGAACGGCCGCGTGCTGATTTCTTTGCCGGACTCCGCCACGCCGATGATGATCGACTGGCCCCAGCCCTTGTGGCAGCATTCCAGCGCCTGGCGCATGGTGGTGGTATTGCCGATGCATTCGAAGCTGTAATCGGCGCCGCCATCGGTGAGCTGGACGATGGCATCGACCACGTTGTCCACGTCCTTCGGATTGATGAAATGCGTCATGCCGAACTTACGCGCCATTTCCTCGCGCGCCGGGTTGATGTCAACACCAATAATCTTGTCCGCGCCAACCATCTTTGCGCCCTGGAGGACGTTCAAGCCGATACCGCCCAGGCCGAACACCACCACATTGGCGCCCGCTTCCACTTTGGCGGTGAATATCACAGCGCCGATACCGGTCGTGACGCCACAACCGATATAGCACGTGGTGTCAAACGGAGCATCCGGACGGATCTTCGCGAGCGCGATTTCCGGCACCACCGTATGGTTGGCAAAAGTCGATGTGCCCATGTAATGGTAGATAGGCTGGCCTTTGTACGAGAAGCGCGTCGTCCCGTCCGGCATGAGGCCGCGGCCCTGGGTCGAGCGGATCGCCTGGCACAGGTTGGTCTTGCGCGACAGGCAGAATTTGCACTGGCGGCATTCCGGTGTGTACAGCGGAATGACATGGTCGCCCGGTTTCAGCGTTTTCACGTCGGGTCCGACTTCCATCACCACACCCGCGCCTTCATGGCCGAGTATCGAAGGGAAGATCCCTTCCGGGTCGGCGCCGGACAGCGTGTAGTAATCGGTATGGCAAATGCCGGTTGCCTTCATTTCGACCAGCACTTCACCGGCCTTTGGACCTTGCAGGTCGACTTCTTCCACCGTGAGCGGTGCTCCGGCTTTCCAGGCAATCGCGGCTTTCGTTTTCATCGGACAATTCCTTGTTCTTGACGGTGAGGTTTGGTTGGATGGCAGTTATGCCAATAGATTCCGGGGCCGTATAGTGCCCGAAAAATATTAAATGCGCTGCAGCTGACTACCTGACCGCGACTTCCCCTTTTGTTGCTGTTTTGACAGCTCGTCCGGCACTTGGATTACTGCCTGCGGCCTCCATCTGAAGCGGGACGCCGCTGCCGCGGCAGCAGCAACACAGCAATTGCCACAGGAGTACTTCATGTCCTACAAGACCATTCTTGTCCAGGTAGATGATTCGAAGAACCTCGAACCACGCCTGGCCATCGCGGCTGATATCGCGGCCGCTGAAAACGCCCACATGATCGGCCTTGCGCGGACAGGCGTGGAAAGGTTTGTTGCCGAGGTATCGTCCATCGCGATCGACAATGCAATCATCGAGCCGCACATCAAAGCGCTGCGCCAGCGCGCCGCCGATGCGCTGAAAAAATTCGAGGCTACCGCCCGGCAAAAGGGTGTTACGTCTACCGAACAGCGCATGGTCGATGGCGAGATCCTGGGCGACATCAGTGTGCAGGCGCGATGCTGCGACCTGGTCGTGCTCGGGCAGCCCGACCCGGACGAGTCAGGAGTCGCCAACCCCAGTTTTCCGGAACACATAGTCATGAACAGCGGCGTTCCGGCAGTGATCGTTCCTTTCGTCTGCACATCAACGAAGCTAGGCGACAACGCGCTGGTCGCCTGGAACGCGAGCGTCGAAGCGACGCGGGCAGTTCACTATGCGGTACCGGCGCTGCGCCGCGCGAAGTCCGTCAAGGTGGCCGTCTTTAATCCCGCCTCTTTATCGGCTCTGGTGGACGACCCGCCAGGAAGTTATCTCGAGCGCTTTCTCGCCCGTCACAACATCAACGCCGAGATACGGACGGCCACCACCGACGGCAACGTCGGCGACGCCTTGCTTGCGCTTGCGGGCACCCTTGCTTCCGATTATCTCGTGATGGGATGTTACGGCCATTCACGTTTTCGAGAGGTACTGCTGGGCGGAGCGACGGCCAATGTCATTGCGTCCACACCGATACCGGTGCTGATGGCGCATTGAGGCATTCCGCATAGGCGAAGTGCGACCAAGGTCGAATAGGCATGGCGGCTGATATCGCCCAAACTTCACGTCATGCGAGAGGTTCCGTTACCTCTCCCCCTCCGCAGATGGGTAAGACATGGCCACGCGAAAATCGCGGTTCGCCTGGTTTGGGTGTGCCGTCGTTGCACTGCTTGCCGGTTGTGCATCCTCGAACGAAACCGCAACCGGATGTAATCCGGACGCCACGGTTGGTCAGCAACTGATTGACCTGCACCGCGCGTATGACCTCGGGGCGCTCAGCCAGCAAACGTACGAACGCCAGCGCGAAGCTATCCTGGGCAAACCGCGTAGCAAAACCTCGCTCGCGCCCGGGTCGCCGCTCAATGAATCTGTCAGAACCATATCACCGCTTCTACGCTGACGTCGGTCCGCAACCTGGCTGATTAAAATTTGACGCCCAGGCCGGCATAGATGCCCGAAGTTTTCATGCTGAATTGTAATTCAGTGCGCACGTCGTAAATGAAACGGTGCCTCTCGAAGTCCATGTTGAATACGCGATAGCCGAATTTCACGCTCGTGTTCTTCGACAGCGTATAGTTCGCGCCGGCGAGCGCCTGCCATGATTTTTTCGTTACGCCTGCGCCTATATCGGCGTAGCCGACCAGCGACCATTTGTCCGTCAGCGCATGCGTTACGCGCACGCCGGCATACACGTCCGGCCAATTCGCGCTGTCGGTGTAGCGCGCCCCTTGCGGCGATGAAAGCCCTGGCGACAGGCTGATGTCGGCCCTTAGTGACGAATAGCGCGCTCCGGCCGCAATGTCGACTGGAGTGGTCTGGCCGTTCCACACCCGGTATGCGGCGGCGAGTCCGACAACGTCCTGGGTGGTTTTCAGAGTGACATTGCCCAGCCATCCGCCCAGCACCGCCTTCGAGCCATTTGAAACTTCGAGGCGCCACATGTCGACCAGAAAACCCAGGCGGCCCCTGCGCGCCTCGAGTGTGCCCATAGCTCCCGCGTCGGTCGCACTTGACAGAGTGCCGGACACGCGTCCGTTCATCGTGGCTCCAGGCGTGGTTGCGCCGATGCGCGCCGAAAGATCGGTGCCGGCAATCCAGATGTACGGCGCTGCTTCGAATTGCCACTTTCCGCTATCTTGGCCGTGCGCCAGCGTCGCGGCACAGAGCGCAAATGCGAGGACCAGCATTTTGCCGCCGGCGCGGCAATCATATTCGGTGATGTCCACGAAGAACGGCCATTCCCGGTTGGGGAACGTAAAAAAATACGCTAGCCGGGGGCGCCTCGCAATTGGACTTAGGTCCTATACGGAGGTGGGAAATGGTTCACATTCGTCGCCGGAGATCATTAGAGCAGTTTCAGCCTGACTGTGAGGGTTCTGCCGGCCGCTCGAAGGCGGTTGCCGCGTTGCCGATGCGCGGCAGGGGGCCGCCCTGCCACCACTCGGCGCCGTGCACTCGCCTCCGCTCAGCTCGGCCGACCGCATCGCAACCCCCCCAGCCCGGCTGAAACGGCTCAAGCGCC
>JBBWZW010000014.1:0-3361 GCA_039649305.1 Burkholderiales bacterium | reverse complement strand
CCAGTCGGATGCCTCTGTAAGATCAACCTCAGGATGCTCCGTGCGATAGAGCCTCATCAGATTCCCCACATCCTCAGCATATTCGTTCAGATATGCCAGTTTCATCTCGTCGTCAGGCAGGCGCCTGACTACGCTACGCACGGCATTCAAATAGCCATTTGTTGTACTAGCCGGCATGAATGCCGTGGCATGCTGTGCGTCTGTTGTCCCCCATTCTCGATTGTCTCTTGACTCGGTCAGATAGGGGAGCGCGTGAAGATACATTTCATGTGTTAACGTCAAAGCGTATCTTCCCGCCGGATTGCCGATGTTCCCCGCAGTCGCCAAGTCTTTAATGGCAATGGCCGCCAGCCTGCCCTCTACTTGAGTGTTCCCGAACTCTTCCAGCGCTGCATCAACGAATATAAAAATATCTCGATGCCCCGCGGGGAATGCCGAACCTAACCCCGCGCGGACGTAAGGCGCAATACTACGAATGCTGTTTGGCACATCGTGTTCGAATTCGATATTTGCTTCGCTTAAGGCCGAGCTGCTTTCCCCAGGATTGCTCGTCGCAGAAACTAAGGTGCGCGTCCCTGCGTTCGACCGTCCCGCTGGCACCGCGCTCGTCGCTCCAGCCGATGGCAGAACCGCATTGGACACGACATCCCCTGAGCCATCAGGGTGATCGCCGGCGATCTCTTTAAAGGTAAGGCCAAGCCCGGCGCCAAGGGCCGGCAAGTCCAAGTGCGGCACGTTCGCGACCACGGCTCGGATCGGCGCAGCGGCTGGAGCAGGGGCTTCGGCGCTGCCGAGTCGAGACCGCAGCCACTGCTTCGCATTTCTTATCGGGAAAAGCGACGCGCAGCCAGCCGACTGATTACCGGTGGCCACGTTACGCGGCACTGCCGGCTCCAGCGTGCCGGCCGGTCCCGGCGCTTGTGGGCGGTTCAGAAACGGGAAGCAACGCGACAGAGGTGGCATGATGAATTCCTTGAAAACAATACCGAATGCGCTGTAGTCGTTGCGCCATGTTGATTGGCGCATCGCTGATGTGGACAACCTATATATATGTGACCCGAAGTCGAACGGTTCCATTTGCTTGCCGCCAGTTCCAAGAGACAGCTGGGCCACCTGCGACAACCCTTTTAGATGACTAGGTCATCACATTTGCCGCACGGCGCAACTCCGCCACAATGCCGGAGAACGAGTTATCAACTACCGTGAAAACTGCGGTAAAATCAGCGCGGCCGGCCTCGCCGCTGTCGAACCCACCATAAAATCAAGGCGTTAGCCTATTAAACCCGCGCCGCGCGCCGACGATTCGTAACGCTCATGCCTACATCCCGCTTCGTGTTTTGCGCGGACTATGCCGACAGGCTCTCCAGTCCGAAACAACGCAGCGCGAGGGCGCAGCAGCGCTATGCCCTCGCCGCAAAGAGTTCGCGATATCGTTCGCCATGTTGCCGAGCCGTCCAGGGCCGCCGAATGACGACGGATCGCATCGTTCCCGCTTTCCGATGGCTGCGCCGGACCGGGCAGGGGAGGGCGCTGTGAAGAACCGTGCCGAGGTAGTTTTACCTTCGTCCCACCGCCCGACGCCTGCCCGCAAGCTTCACTTGGGCCACGTGGCCTTCATGCGTGCGGTGGTCCAGGGGGTGGATACGCGTGACAGTTGGGAGCGGTATTTGCGCGTCGAAGGCGAGCACGACGATATCCGCAACGTCCGGCGGACGATCCAGTGGATCCGCGACGAGTTCGCCGCCGCCGCCAAACGGCATGACCGCTTCGGCACCGCGCGCCTGGTTCAAATCGACGCGGAGCACATCACCGACCGCGAGCCGACGTTGCCGACGCTGGAAGAATTCGCCGCCCAAGCCGGCATGAAAGACTTCTCGCAAGCGGAACAGCTGCAACAGTACCAGGCCCGCTACGGCCGCGGCACGCGGCGGCAGTCGCGGCGCAATCGGCTGATTGCCCGGCAACTCGAAGCGCTGGCCTGGCTCGAGCGACTGGTTGCGCAGCCACCGCAGGCGGGCGACGCGGTCGCTTCCTGGTTGCACCCGGACCTCGCTGTGCGCCTGGAGGCAGCAGGAATTTTCACGGTCCGGCAACTGGTTGACCGCATCAACGGTCTCGGCATGCGCTGGTGGACCGGCATCCGCGCTGTCGGTGCCGCCAAAGCCGAGCGCATCATGTCCTGGTTACGCGAGCACCATTCGTCGATTGGCGTGCCAATTGGCGCGCACGTGCAGGTTCAGCGCTCCAAGCTGCAGGCGCATGCGCTCGCCCGCATCGTGCCGCGCGCAACCGCAATCGTGCCTCTGGAAAAATTAATCGTGCCGGCAGAGCTGGCCGGCGCGGACGGGCTCTACCGCGCACCGCAACACCTGCGCCGGATAAAGGCAACGAACGATGTTGAAGCGGTGCTGGCCTGGATCGGTTCGAAACACGGTTTGTCCACCGAGCAAAAAGCGGCGCTCAAGCGCAAGCGCCGCATCGATCCGGCAGCGCCGGAGGGCCCGTTGGAGTGGCTGAACTACCTGTCGAATACGCAGCGTGCGTACCGCAAGGAAGCCGAGCGATTTTTGCTGTGGGCAATCGTGCAGCATCAGAAGCCGCTGTCATCGATGACGGCCGACGACTGTGAGGCGTATCGGGCATTCCTGGCCAGTCCGACGCCGGTCGACCGCTGGTGCGGACCGCGCGGGCGGGAAAAATGGGGGCCGCTATGGCGTCCGTTTGAAGGACCATTGTCGCCGCGCGCGCAACGCCAGGCGATCACAATCCTGAAAGGCCTCTACAAATTCCTGATCGACCAGGGATACCTGATCGGCAATCCCTGGAACGCGGTCGCCGCACCGAAAGCAGCCACGCGCATCGACCAAAAGCGCAGCTTTACACAGGCCCAGTGGGATTTCATTGAACAGCAGCTCGCTCAACTGCCGGACACGTCGGCCAATCACCGGTTGCGCTTCGCGTTGCACTTCTTCTACGCGACCGGCCTGCGGTTGACCGAAGCGGTGGCGGCCAGGGTCGATCACCTGAAATGGGTGAGCCACCGCGCGGACGCCGGTGACCACAAGCCGGTCGCAAGGTGGGAGCTGACGGTGATCGGCAAAGGTGAGACGGAACGGGGAGTGCCTGTGCCGCTCGACGTGATCGGTGAACTGTCGCAATACCTGGTCGCGCGCGGTCTGGATCCGAATCCCAAACACGCGTCCAATCATGGCGCTTTCTTGCTCGGCAAAGCGGTCGACGTCGCCGCGCGAGCGCCCTGGTCGCCGGCAGTCACCCTGGCAGTCGACCCGAAAACAGGGATCGCGCCCGGAACGCTGTACACCCAGCTAAAGAATTTCTTCTCCGCCTGCGCCGCTGTCCT
>JBBWZW010000570.1:0-8684 GCA_039649305.1 Burkholderiales bacterium | reverse complement strand
GCCTTGATCGATACAGGAAGCCGTGTCGGCTCAAAGGCGTCACGCGGGTTGGAAGAAATGGCTCTGACGGCATGTCCCATGAGGCTTAGGGCCCGCGCGGGGATAAGTTGGGCAATTTGGCGGCCGTCGCGGGTTGCGGTGCAAGGGGCCCGCCGAGGGGCGTGAGGAGGAGCCTGAGCGAGCTATGGCGACGACGAGCAACGCAGCAACGCGCCCGCTACGGCCAGCAAAATTGCCCAACTTATCCCTGCGCGGGCCCTAAGCCTCATGGGACATGCCGTCAGAGCCATTTCTTCCAACCCGCGTGACGCCTTTGAGCCGACACGGCTTCCTGTATCGATCAAGGCTATCCCCGACCCCTTGCGTTTTGTCGCGTTCGATCCTGCGGGACTGCCTGTGCGCGGGACCCATAGCCCGGCGACGCTCGGGATTCACCCCGGCCTTGCGGTGGCATTTTCCGAGCGGCGCCAATATTGGCGCGAGCAAGTTCTCGCGCGCAGGGGAGGCTTCGACGGGCAGCGCGCGGCGTTGGTGAACTTTGATTGCACCGAGGGCGTGGTGAACCTCCTCACCGCACACCGGACGTACAGCGACGGCCTTGCACTGCGTGACAGCCTGGAAAGCGCGCGCAAGAGCTCCCTGCATCTCCCGCCTGATGTGCACTTTGCCCGGCCGGATCCCGCAGTCTCGTGGGGTATGTCCCTATCATGTTATGTCCTGCTGCCGCATGGTCACGCCCTATGCGCGCAACGGGCACTCTCGCTTGCGGTCGCACCCGGGCTATGGACCCTGAATCACTCGGAGGTGATCGAGCCGGATGACATCCATCCTGGCTCCATGTCCATGCTCCTTGACCGGTTGGTGGAGGAGGAACTCTCCACGCTGAAAGATCTGGGTGTAAAAAAATTTGTCGGTCTCGGGCTGCGCCAACGAAGCATGAGCTGGCAGCTTATCGCCGTCGTCGACCTGCGCAACGAAGACCCGTCGCGGCTCGTTCCGGCGTTGGCCGCGTTGCAGCCCGATGCCGAAACCGCCGCATGGGGCGTCTTCCCGCTCATGAACACAGCGTCTCCGGACGCGCATACAATGTTCCCGTGTCATTTGCGGTCTCCGCAGGGCGTTATCCCGGATGACCTTGAAACTGCCCAATACCTGAATCAGGCGATCGTCTCTTGCTGAATATTCAATTTGTCACGGATACCAAGCCGGGAGCGCCCCACAACGAAGACCTGTTCGGCTTCAAAGGCGATACCTTCTGGCTGCTGGACGGAGCCACGTCCACCGATGGCCCTCCGTTGGACCGGGATGCCTACTGGCTGGTGCATGAAATGGACACCATGCTCGATACCTTGTGGGAGCTCGACCTTTCCATGGCCGATGCGGCCGCACAGGCCTGTACGCGGCTGTCCGACCGTTGGCCGACATTATCTTCAAACCGCCCGGTCGCTGCCCTGGCCTTATGGCGGATCCGGGACAACAAGCTCGAAGCAGCGATCACGGGCAATGTGAGTCTGGTGGTTTGCCGTCACGGAGAAGCGGTCGAGCTGACCGACACGCGCATACTTCCCGCACAGCAGGGCGCGAGCGATGCGCTCCTGAAAGCGCTTGCGCTCGGCGTCAGCTTTGAGTCGGAGGAGTTCAGGAGGCTGCGCCGGGAGATGAAGCGCAAGGAGGCCGAGGCGCTCGACATCAACGCCAAAGGTTGGCTGGTCTCCGCAGCCGAACGCAGGCCGGAAGATTTTCTTTCGTTTGAGCTGGACCTTCCGGAGCAAGTCACCGTGTTCGCCGCTACTGACGGGTTCATGGAACTGCGGCGCTATCTCGACCAGCCCGAATTGCTGTCGTTCGTTGAACAGGTTGAAAGCATGTCGCTGACCAAGGCGATCGAGCATATACGCCTGTGTGAGGAGCATCCTGAGTCGGGTCGCCGCTTTCCGAGGACGAAGCGGCATGATGATGTGACGGCAGTGTTGTTGAAGTACTTGTGACGCGTCGTCGCGTTGCCAAGTTCTATGTGCTGGGATTGCATCCCAACCTGCACCACCCGTATGTATGCAACGGCCCGTAGGTTGGGATGCAATCCCAACATTCAGACCTTTAAACAACCGCTGCCGTGCGACTTGGACGATATCCTGACACCGCAACACGCGTAGTAGCCGTCGGTCGCATGAGGCCCGAATGTTGGGATTAACGCGCGCGCCGCAGATCCCAACCTACGCACTTCCTGAAAAATGGGTTGAAGCGCAGGCTGCGCCATACGCACCGATGGGCGGTTACGGTGCGCATGACGCAACCTGCATCAAGTCCACCAAAGAAAAAAGGCCCTGCACCACGTTAGTGATGCAGGGCCTTTCAGTGATTTCGCTTCAGAGCAAAATCAAGCCGGCGCGGTAGCGTTCGGAGCGACTTCACCGGAGCGACCCGGCCGTTTCTCGATCGTGTACTTCGGCTGGCGAGGCTCGACACCTGCCATGATGTCGTTGACCTGGTCTGCGTCGACGGTTTCCCATTCGAGCAGCGCCTTTACCATCGCTTCGACCTTGTCGCGGTTCCCTTCCAGCAGGCTGCGCGCAAGCGCGTATTGCTGATCAAGGATACGCCGGATCTCATCGTCGACCCTTTGCTGCGTTTCTTCAGACACCGATTTCGACGTCATGCCAAAGTTCTGGTCCTGGTCGTCGGCGTAAACCATGGTGCCCAGCGATTCGGACATGCCGTAGCGCGTCACCATCGCACGTGCCATCTTGGTCGCGCGCTCGAAATCGTTCGATGCGCCGGTGGACATCTGGCCCATGAAGATTTCTTCGGCGATACGGCCGCCAAACAGGATGGAGATGTCTTCCAGCATCTTGTCCTTGTACATGTTGACACGATCATGCTCGGGCAACTGCCAGGTCAGGCCAAGTGCATAACCGCGCGGCATGATGGTGACCTTGTGTACAGGGTCCGCCTTCGGCAGCAGCTTTGCCACCACGGCATGGCCCGACTCGTGATACGCCGTGTTGCGACGCTCTTCCTCGCGCATGACCGCCGATTTGCGTTCCGGACCCATGATGATCTTGTCCTTCGCATCTTCGAAGTCCTGCATATCGACGAAGCGCTTGTTGCGACGTGCGGCGAACAATGCCGATTCGTTGACCAGGTTCGCGAGATCAGCGCCGGAGAAGCCCGGCGTACCACGCGCCAGCACATCCGCCTGTACATCCTTGGCGACGGGCACCTTGCGCATATGGACATGCAGGATCTGCTCACGTCCACGGATATCCGGCAAGCCAACCATCACCTGGCGGTCGAAACGGCCCGGGCGCAACAGTGCTTTATCAAGCACGTCGGCACGGTTGGTTGCGGCAATCACGATGACCCCGGAATTACCATCGAAACCGTCCATCTCCACCAGCATCTGGTTGAGTGTCTGTTCGCGTTCGTCGTTACCGCCGCCCATGCCGGTACCGCGTGAACGTCCGACCGCATCGATTTCGTCGATGAAGATAATGCAAGGCGAGTGCTGTTTTGCGGTTTCGAACATATCGCGTACTCGCGATGCGCCGACACCTACAAACATTTCAACGAAGTCCGACCCGGAGATCGTGAAGAACGGCACCTTGGCTTCGCCTGCAATAGCGCGCGCCAGCAAGGTCTTACCGGTACCCGGAGGACCGACCATCAACACGCCTTTCGGAATGCGGCCGCCAAGTTGCTGGAACTTGGTCGGATCGCGCAGGAACTCGACGATCTCGGCCACTTCTTCCTTTGCCTCGTCACATCCCGCCACATCGGCGAATGTCACCAGGTTGGATTTTTCATCCAGCATGCGTGCTTTGGATTTGCCGATGGACAGCAGGCCACCTTTGCCCCCGCCCTGCGACCTGCGCATGAAGAATATCCACACGCCGACCAGCAACAGCATCGGGAACCAGGAGATAAAGAGCTGCGACAGGAAGGACGGACCTTCCGGATGCTTGACGTCAAACTTGACGCCACTGTCGATCAGGTCATTGATCAAACCGCGATCAAGCATGGTCGCGGTCGTCTTCAGCACCTGGCCGTTAGTCGTCACCGCGACGATCTTCTCGTCCATGATGGTGACTTCCTTGATCTTCTGCGCCTTTACTTCGGCGAGGAAGTCGGAATAGGCGATCGGCGCGGCATTCGATGCCGGAGTCCGATTGGCAAATTGACTGAACGCGATGAAGACGGCGAAGAAGACCGCCGCCCAGATCGCAGTTTGTTTATGTTTTGGATTCACTAAGGCTCCTTAATTAAGGATGACAACTTCGCCCGGCTCTTTTGCGATCCAATTCGCAGAACAGCCGGTTAGCGTAAGCCGTAGGATACTATTTGCCGGATTATTTAAAAAGCGAATAAACCAGCACGACAAGTTCGTAAAAACCGAACTTTATACTGCGCACGGCGGAAACAAATGAATATTTACCGCCCTGAAAATGGTCATTGGAAAAATGCGCACCCGGGGGATTTCTACAACGATGCGCATGTGGTTATAGGACACATGGGTACGAACGTAAGTTTTTCAACGGTGCATTGCATGCGATTAGCGCAACAACCTTTCCATTACACCTCGGCAAGCCAGGCCGCCGCACCCAGTCCTGCACGTCGGCCGCTTGCGAAACAGGCCGTCAGCAGATAGCCGCCGGTCGGAGCCTCCCAGTCGAGCATCTCGCCGGCACAGAACACGCCGGGCACCGCTTTGAGCATCGACCGCTCATCAATTGATTCGAATGCGACTCCACCGGCACTGCTGATTGCCTCAGCTATCGGTCGTTGGCGCACCAGCCGGAGCGGCAGCGCCTTGATCGCATTGGCCAGGCGGACCGGATCGGCAAAGTCTTGTGCCGGTACGACCTCACGCAGCAACCCTGCCTTCACACCCGCAATGCCGACCCTGCTTTGCAAATGACTGCTCATCGATCGCGAGCCGCGCGGATGTGCTACTTCATCAATGACACGTTGCAGATCCTTGCCGGGCGCCAGATCAAGGTGAAGCGTGGCGCCCCCTGTTGCCAGAATCTCATCACGGAGCGGTGCGGACAACGCATAGATCAGGCTGCCTTCGACACCGGTGGCCGTCACGACGAACTCACCTTGCCGGCGATGCACGCGCCCCGCCCTGTCGGTAAAAATGGCAACCACCGGTTTCAGCGGATGCCCGGCAAAGCGCGAGCTGAAATGTTCGCTCCAGCCGATATCAAATCCGCAATTGGCAGGCAGCAAGGTGTTAGTTAAAACACCCCGCTGCTCCAGCAATGGCACCCAGGCGCCATCCGATCCGAGCCGTGGCCAACTGCCTCCGCCGAGCGCCAGCACGGTGGCATCGGCCTGCACAAGATGCTCGCCATTCGCGGTAGAAAAGCGCAACCGGTCACCATCCCACCCCAGCCAGCGGTGGCGCGTATGAAAGCGCACCCCGGCCTCACGCATTCTATGCAGCCATGCGCGCAGGAGCGGGGCCGCTTTCATGTCAGTGGGAAAGACGCGTCCGGATGAGCCCACAAAGGTATCGACACCCAGCGCATGTACCCAGTCGCGCAACGCTAGCGGCCCGAATGCTTCAAGCAGCGGAGCAAGCTGCTCGCGCCGCGCGCCGTAGCGTGACATGAATTGGTCAGACGGCTCGGCATGCGTAAGGTTCATGCCGCCTTTACCGGCGAGCAGGAACTTGCGCCCGACGGAAGGCATGGCGTCAAACACATGAACGTCCAGGCCGGCGTTGGCCAAGACCTCCGCCGCCATCAGGCCGGCGGGACCGCCGCCGATGACGGCTACCGTTTTGCGGGCCATCAGGCCGCGCCGACGGCGGACTGGTCAACATCGCCATTGGCGATGCAGGCCACAGCCGTGAACAAAACGTCGGTCGAGGAGTTCAGCGCGGTTTCCGCCGAGTCCTGCAGGATGCCGATGATGAAACCGATTGCGACAACCTGCATGGAAATATCGTCGGGAATGCCGAACAGGCTGCAGGCCAGCGGCACCAGCAATAACGAGCCGCCTGCGACGCCCGACACGCCAGCCGCCGCGATCGATGCAACTATACAAAGCAGGATGGCGGAAGGAATATCGACCTGGATCCCCAGCGTATGGACCGCCGCCAGGGTCATGATGGTGATGGTGATTGCCGCACCCGACATATTGATGGTTGCGCCGAGCGGAATCGCTACCGAATAAGTATCCTCGTGCAGCCCGAGGCGCTTGCAGAGATCGAGATTGACGGGAATATTTGCGGCGGAGCTGCGCGTAAAGAACGCGGTGATCCCGCTTTCACGCAGGCAGGTCATCACCAGCGGAAAGGGATTGCGGCGAAGTTGCCAATAAACGATCAGCGGATTGACTACGAACGCGACAAACAGCATGGTGCCGATCAGCACCGCCAGCAAGTGCATGTAGCCCAGCAACGCGTCGAATCCGGACGTCGCGAGAGTCGAAGCAACCAGGCCAAATATTCCCAACGGCGCAAAATGGATTACCACCTTGACGATCAGCGATATTCCGTCGGCCAGGTCGTTCAGCACAGTCTTGGTGGTCTGGCTGGCATGGCGGAACGCGATACCGAGGCCGACGGCCCAGGCGAGGATGCCGATAAAGTTGGCTTCCATCAGCGCTTTCACCGGGTTGTCCACCACGCTCAACAGCAGCGATTTCAAAACCTCAACGATGCTGTCCGGGGCGGCTACCGTCGTTTCGGGCACAGCCAGCGCCAGTGTCGACGGAAAAAGAAAGCTGGCCATCACTGCTACCACTGCCGCCGCGAAGGTGCTGATCAGGTAAAGCAGCAGAATCGGCGTGAGGTGGGTTTGCTGGCCCTGTTTATGACCGGCAATGGAGGCCGTCACCAGTACGAAAACCAGGATGGGCGCGACCGCCTTCAAGGCCGAGATGAATACGGTGCCTGCCAAACCGGCGGTGCCGGCAGCAGCTGGAAAGAATAAAGCGAGCAGGATCCCGGTGGCGAGGCCGATAATGATCTGCGTTACGAGGCTGATGCGATGAATGAATGAGGGCAGACGAAGAGTTTGTGCGCGAGACATGGTGTTTCTGATCTTGGAAGCTGATGTGAAAATGGGACGGCAAAGCGCGGCGGACCGCGGCTCGCTTTTTCGATGCGGGGAACGTGAAAGTCAGGTAATGTGCGCGGACTTTACCATATTGCAGAAATCGCGGTGCCGCTTATAAACATTGCGAATTTGATAATTGAACAGAAAAGAAGATCATGGCGAAAACAAAGCAACCGGCGAAGAAGAAATCAAGTGGAAGCGCAGAGGATAGAGACGACGTCCTCGCGCAAAAACTATGTGACCTCGCTCTCGACCTGATAGAGAGGGAAGACTATGAAACGCTGCCGGATGAGCTGAAACAGAAAGAAACCGACTTTCGCAAGATCATCAGGAAGAGCCTCCATCAGAAAAAGGACGAGCTTCTGTTTGAGGCGCTGCAGCTCACAGAGGACGAAGACAGCGATGCCTATCTCCTGTTGAAGAACAGTGTAGAAGAAGCGTCCGGGGTTATCGTGGTTCGCGACGACCAGGCCGCGCTCGAGGTGAATGCCTTTGTCATTCCGATATTCGCGCGGACGACCGGCGGCCTCGACCGCGCGCAGATTTTTCAGGATGAGGAAGCATTTGACCTGCTGATCACAAGCATCAAAGAGGCGCAGCTCGAAAGCGGCAAGGCAAAGGTGGTGCTGGTCAGCCATGCGTACCACCTCGATGAAATCGATCGTGTCCGTTACAGCGAGCTCAATGAAATGGTCCATGACGCCCATGCGTCCATGACCTCCAAAAAAATGGTCGCCACGCCGGCCATCACCCGCAGCATTTCCGGTTGGCCGGAAAGCACTTTTGGCCCGGAGGACGAGGCCCTTGAGCTGCGCTTCCTGCTCGGGTTCGCGCTGAAGGCGGTTGACGATCCGTTCTACCAGGTGCCCAAGGGCGAGGACGCGGCTGACGCTTTTTTCGCCACGCGCGCAGAACGCTTCCAACGATGGACCGGGCAGGCCGCCCCGCTCGTCAAGCGCTTGCTGGTGACGGGTGGCCGCGACATCGATGTCAATTTCCTCTACCAGGACCTGTTCCATGGAGGGAAAGAGCGCGGGATTGCAGAGCTTTACATGCTGCAAATGATGTCCGAGCTCAGCTATGCCCTGCAGGAGCAGGGTATAGATCCGGGTCACGTGAAGGCCGTGATGGGGCCCGCCGAGATCGCGGACGGCGCGGTATTGCGGGTGAGTTTGTACGCCGAAGATGGCGCACTGCTCGCCACTTCGGAAAAGCCGATGGAAAGCGTACGTGACCTGGATGTGGAAGCGGCGGATACTTATGATGCGTTGATGACTATTGGCATCAGGTCATTGGCGCTCGCTGACAGGTTCGACGGCGATGGGCAGGCGGTCGGTGCGCGGAAGTACGAGGAATAGATTAAACGGGTTGAATCGTAGGGTGCGCCTTGCGCACCCTGCATCCCTCTGGCTCGTAGGGCGCCACACCGCATGGGTTACATCCTCGCCCTCCTGACACGTTCGACCAGAGAAACGGCACCCTCCTCCACCGCACCAAGTGGCGGCGCCACCTCTTCCAGCGGCTTGCGCTCGGCATCCACGCCATACCGTAACGCCAGCAGCCCGGCAACCACCACAAGCACAGCCCCAACTGCATAACCCGCGCTCACAGCCCCGC
>JBBWZW010000240.1:0-10851 GCA_039649305.1 Burkholderiales bacterium | reverse complement strand
GGAGCATGTACCCCTTGATCAGTTTTCGATAGAGCTCGTTATGCGCGACCGCATGCGGCCGCGGACCTACCAGGCTCATCCGGCCCTGCAGTACGTTGATAAACTGCGGCAGCTCATCGAGTGAGGTTCGCCGAAGAAAAGCGCCGAGTCGTGTGACCCGCTGGTCATTCTTTTGTGCCTGCACGATCGTCGCACCATCCTCACAAACCGTCATTGAACGGAATTTGTAGACCACAATGGCCTCTCCGTTCAGTCCGTAGCGGCGCTGTTTAAAAATCACCGGCCCCGGGGAGGAAAGCTTCACTGCAAGCGCTATCAGCAGCATGACGGGCGCTAATACCAACTGGATAAGTGACGCGAACACGATGTCGCTGGAGCGCTTGATCACGCTGTTGAGGCCGGTGAACGGGCTCTCACAAACTGCGACAACCGGGACTCCACCGACAAAATCGAAGTGCGCCCGCAGGATGTCGAAACCGTACACATCAGGCAAGAAGTAAATCGAGGCGGTGGTGTCCTGCAACGCATCTACCAGTTCTCGAATTCGAGGCTGCGCCGCCATCGGCAAGCTGATGAAAATCAGCTTGATGTTGTGCTCGCGCACATATTCGGCCATATCAGCGATTTTGCCCAGCAGCGGCGCATCGATTTTCGCCTGGTCCCGAGGCATGGCGCGATCTTCAAAAAACCCAAGAACGTCCATGAACAAATTTGGATGCTCCTTGATTCGCTCGGCGAGATTCGCGCTGGCGTCATTCGTACCGACAATCACCACGGAACGCACCCCACCCGTCTTGCGCAAATCAGACGTCATGATGTGTACCGCAAGATGGCTCGCCAGCAGGACGAACGGTGTCCCGATGAACCAGAGCGCAAGTAAATTGGGAGAATATTGGTAGGAAAGTCCCGTCGCATGCCCGATTACAAACATCACGGCGACGATTACGGCCCAGCCGACGAAAACGTCGCGGGTACACGCCATCAAGCGGCCACTACGCCACGAGCGATAGGGATCGATCTGATCGTAGACATGCGACGCAACGAAAAAAACGATGACGACCAGTGCAAGGTCGTACCCCGTAAAAGCCTCGTCGTGGATATGTACTAGCAGATACCACATTCCGAGAATAATCAGCGGGTATACCAAACGCTTAAAGACGGAGACCAGAGGAATGTCGTTGATAGTCATGATCCGGGTACTCAGAATTCGTAGCTGACGTTAACCGTCGCGCCATTGGCCCGAAACCCAGTGTAGGGAACGCTGGATGTTTGGCGGTCGCGGTATAGCGACAACTGCAGTTTTAGCTGCGGCACAGGCAGGTATGTGAACGCGAGCGACGCATGGTGGAAAGTGTCTACCCGATTCGGAAATGTCGCCCCAACCAAGGAGGCAGCGCCATTAAAATCGCGTTTTTCGCGCTTGATCAATGCATTCACGCGGGCCTTCGCTGTCACGTTCCAGGCAGGCGCCACGCTGATGCCGTGGTTAACCGTATGGCTGGTCGTCAGATCCTGGTACGAGCTGGTCTCTCGCCAGGCGTTGACGCCGACGCTTGTCTTGCCGGTCGGCGTCCATGTTGCAATCGCACGCGCATTCAAACCGCTGAAGTCGCGTCCCGGCATGAAATCATATTTGCGCTGAACATGACCTCCCAGAAACTGAACCCGTGTTTTACCGGTGGCTGCCCAGTCCACTTTCCCCATCAATTCGTTTTGGTCGTAGCTGTTGTCGACGAGTAGTGTTCCGATCCGCTCCTGGTTTGGGAACCCGCCGTGCACCCGTCGCGCCTGAATACCGAAGCTGCTTTGGCTCGGCGCCAAGTAGTCCAGTCCGACCTGGGTTGCATCTTCATTACGATCACCGACCCGCTGTGACGCTAGGTCATGGGTGAGCTCGTACCGGGTAAACCCGCCGCGCAAGCGCCAGCTCGGATGGAAGCGCCATGACGCGTCGACAAACCGCCGCTGCTGAAGGCGCAGATTAGGTTCACGGCGATGAAAATCCACGAATGGCGTCAGCGACTTCGCATAGCTGGCTCCGAGATTCCCCTCGAAGCGCTCACCGAGGTGCCAGTTCCACTGCGCCGACAAGTCTTTGTCATCATGATTGAGCTCGCTGAAACGGGCGAACGTAACGTGGCTCATGCTGAACCTTGCGCTTAACAATTGCTGACCGACGTTTTTATTCACGTTTATCCCGATTTCGGCGCGGCGTGAAGCGTCAGCCAGTTGATCCGTTCCGATCAACATGCGCGCGGCCTGTTCGTCATAGAGGCGCAGCAAATTATCGTCGTACTGCCACGAGTACGACGCGTACGGGCTGAACAAATCTTCCGCCGCGCCGAGTGCAGGCAAGCACACTAATGCGCCCACCACAGGTGCGAGAGAACGCAGCAGTTGACGAGGGGACGGCGACCGCTCTCGCAATGGCCGTTTCCTTTTTCTCGCGGGTAGTTGTTCCGCTTGCGTCGGCGGCGAAATCGTTATCATCATGTTGATTGCCATCTTTTGTTAACCGCTCACCAGTAGGTCCAGCTTCCTGTGTTTAACACCCAGATTCCAAGTAGCGCATTCGCGACCGCATGTGCGGTGACAGCGCACCATAGCGAGCCGGTGCGCATATATAAAGTATTGAAGGCGGCGCCTGCGATCAGTCCGGCAAACCAAAAGTGATGCTCAATCGCGAAAAACAGCGCCGAGAGCGAAAATGCGACAAACGTGACACATGCCGGCTGTACGCGGAGAAAATCGTGGTTGACCAACCAGCGCAACAGGAATGAGCGCCAGAATAACTCTTCCATTATGGGTACGACGAGTGCGGCGCCCCCCAGCCGTACTGCAACGAGCGCCCAGTCGAGACTCTCCTCGCGTCCGGGATCAAAGCCGCCAGGCGTCCCAAGTGTCATCCACTCGGCATCAAGTGTGACCCACACCACAAACACCAGGGTACCGGTGACCAGCCCGAGTGCGAGGGTGCGAAACGACACGCTCGTCTGCCCACGCAGCTCGTGATATGTGGCCCAATAACGCCACAATAAAAGCGCAACCAAGGTGACCTTCGCCGGATATAGCCAGAGGAGTTCCTGCGCCTTCCAACCCAATCTCTCCAGTAAGTCCGCAAGCACCATGAACAGTACGTAAGCGCCGAATGGCGCTATACGCGCCATCACATGCCGATCGACACCGTGAGCGCCAAGTTTGACCCGCGTGCTGCTGAGACCACTTTTCTTCATGGGAGAACCTTACGCAATGTGGACGCCAACGGTTTCGGCGAAGGCGCGGCTGTAACGCCAGACTGCAGCAGCGAACGGAAGCACAATGGCATTCGGTAGTGACCCATCCTGGTGCGAGAGCGACAATCGGACGCCTTCATTCGTGTTCCTATCTGTGATGGTCGGTCCATTGATTACCGGAGCGCTTCCTTATGCGTGCGCAGGCATGTTTTGCCGCGTCCGAGCGGCTGATGCCGGGCCGTCGTCGACGTTCATCTTCGATCAGGCGTTGTGCTGCAGCTTCGTTGCCAGAGCATGCTGAAAGCAACCGTGATTCGTGATGACGCGCCAGCCGTGCTTTGGGGTCGACTGCCCGTTTAGTCGCAATCCATTTGGATACGCAGACCCACATCAGGCCCGCGCCAAGGACAAGAGCAACAACGAAATAAAAATAATTCATACCCCACCCCATAGTGACACTGCTGCCTGATTCTGAAACGGACGCTCATTGGTATCGGTGGTAAGCCGCTATACCATCGTTTGATCGCATTGCAGTCATTGGCCACACATCGCGAAACGATTTATGACCTTTGCCCGGATAATCGCTTTGGTATGGTGTTCCCGCGAAACGCGCAATTGCCTGCTTCAGGGAAGCCTCGGGTTCATTGATGACGACAGCCCAGTCCAGGAACGATGTATGTGTCATTGCCGTCCACGTCGCAAACCGAGTGAATGGTTCGCAAGTAAGCGAGGACAACACTTTTACACATCTGGTTTACGAACGATCGGTATCGCCGTTGAAGGAGTGAGCAACGTTGACTCCTTCAACGCCCTATGGAAGTATCCGATTCTCGCAACCCAAGAAAACTTACCCCTTTTATTCGACCGCGGCCTGCATGCGAGACCTTAGACCCGCGAATCGCAGGCGACGTCATCGCGACGGCGTCGCGCGACGAAGCCCATAACAGCCAGACCGGACAGCATCATCGCGTAGGTTTCGGGTTCCGGAACTGGAGATACAGTCATACCTGCGAGATAAAACTGATCCGCCTTGGCGCCGCCGAACTCGAATGTGAATTCTTGCCCAACCAAATTGTTTGAACCCAGATCGATCACACCCGCCAGCTTTGTCGACGCCCCATTCAGCTTGAACGTTGCGTTCGGCGTCCAATGATTGATGTCATGCCCCTCCGAACGGAGCGACAACCCCTCCAGCTTGACCACCCGGTCGAATTTCATCACTAGTTTCTCGCTCGTGGTCACGTTGTCGTCGCTCGGGTCCCCCTCCTTGTGATAAACGCCCAAGCCGGCGCCAAGTTGTTTAGCGGCGTCATACTTGTTGTCATGGTCCTGCACAACCGTGGCGATCTTGCCCTTGTACCAACCAGTCGCCGTCACGTCGACACCCGACGAGACGTATTTCAGGTCGCCGCCAAACTTGCCCTTGTCGATGTTGCTGCTGCAGATATCGCCCTTCGTGCAATTCCAGTAACCGCTCGATAGCGTCTCATTCGGACGATAGCCGCTGAAACCGGTCCCGCTTTGGTAAGTTAAATTCGAAAAATCAAAAACGGCTACGGCTGACGCCGCCTGACCGGCGACAGCACTTAAAAGGATTGCCAGAAGAAGGTTTAAGGTTTTCATATCGAAACCATGTTGTTTAACTGGCAATACAATAGACGATTTGATAACATTTGACAACCATCCTGCAACGCAATGCGTGTACCGGCTGACGCTTTGATGAAACAAGAATTGGAGAACTGCAACTTCGGACTGACCTGGCCGCGACGTCCACGACATGTTGGTGCAGTAATGTCGACAAGAGTCGATAGTCAACCCTTACGCGTTGAACTGCCTCACAACCACCCGGACCTGATCGCCATGGTGGCCGCGATAGTGCATCTCATATTCATGGGATGGCAGAAGAGATCGCCGTAGGGTGTAATGCAATTGAAAAACTAACAAAACAAGGATCAGAACGAAATAGTCAGTTCTTCCACACAAAGGAGACAAAATGCAAAAGCAAATCTTCGCCTCACTCCCCCTGCTCGCTGGCATCGCTCTGGGCGCGGGTTCCGCCATGGCCGCGGATCTGCGACTCATGACCGGACCGCAGGGCGGCGTCTGGGTGCCGTTGGGCGGCTCGCTCAAGAACATGTGGGAAAAAGCCATTCCAGGCCTGACAGTGCAGCCCCTGCCTGGCGCCGGCATCGCGAACGTTCGGGGAATTGATGAGGGCAAGGCCGACGTCGGCTTCGGTAACAGCATCACCTCGGTGGATGGCATAAACGGCGCACCGCCCTACCCGCAGAAGGTGACCAAAGTGTGTCAGATCGCGAACCTCTACCCGCAGTACTTCCAGATCGTCGCGCTCGCCGACTCCGGCATCAACACAATAGCGGACATGAAGGGCAAGGCCATTGCAGTCCAACCCAAAGGCAACACTGCCGAGCTGATTTCCCAGCACATGCTCAAGGTTGGCGGCCTCAGCACGCAGACCACCAAAGTCAGCTACGTCAATTCTTATACCGACGCAGCATCCTTATTGAAAGACGGCCACGCGCATGTGTTTACCCTGGGGACCACCATCCCTGCATCCTCAGTTATGGATGTGGCCGCCGGCCGTGATATCAGAATGGTCCCGATGACGGCAGACCAGGTCGCGGCGATGAGAAAGATCAATCCCGGCTATACCAAAGGTGCGATCAAGGCCGGCACCTATCCCAAGCAGCACAAAGACGTTGACGCCATCGTTTATTCCGCACATCTGGTAGCCGCGTGCTCACTGCCTGAACAACAGGTCTACACCATGGTGAAGACCATGGTTGCCAACCTCCCGGATCTTGTGGCAATCAACAAAGCCATGGACGGCCTGACGCCGAAAATGATGGCCGAAGACATCGGCGTGCCCTTCCACCCTGGCGCGGCAAAATTTTACAAGGAAGTCGGAGCGATGTAGCGCGAGTGTTGCGCAGTCACGCCTAATAGCACTATCCCTCCGCAACCGCGGGGGGATTTTCTTGCCAGGGACTCCAACATGATTCTTGAATCTGCCACTCGCCGCATAGCTGGCGCCGTCGCAATCGCCATGTCGCTCTATCACATGTGGGCCATTGCTTTTGCACCGCCTGAAGCACTTATTTTTCGTGGCACCCATTTGCTGTTTGCCCTGGTACTGGTATTTCTGTTCTATCCGCTGGCGAGCTTTGCCGATGGGAGGCGCGGGCTCCGGTGGCTCGATGGCGCAATAATCGCCGCCAGCATCGCCGCCATTGGCTATCTCTTCGTGACCTACGAAAGCATCACCAATCGCATCATCTACATCGATGATCTCACTGCGCTGGACAAAGCCATGGCGGTGATCACGATCCTGTTGGTACTCGATGCGACACGGCGGGTGATTGGCTGGGCGCTGCCCATCACGGCGCTGGTCTTTCTCGTCTACGCCATTTTCGGCACCGACATCAAGATGCCCATACTTCTCGAGCAGATGTATCTTTCGACGGAAGGCATATTCGGGTCCACGCTCGGGGTATCCGCCGCGTATGTCATTGTGTTCGTACTGTTCGGCAGTTTCATGGAAAAGTCGGGCACAGGAAGACTCTTCATGGACTTTGCCCTGGCTATTACCGGCCACACCGCCGGCGGCCCGGGCAAGGTGTCTGTGGTCAGTTCGAGCCTGTTCGGCACGATCTCGGGCAGCGCGGTGGCAAACGTCATGGTGGACGGTCCGATGACCATCCCTCTCATGAAGCGCTCCGGCTTCAAGCCAGCCTTCGCCGCAGGTGTTGAAGCAACTGCCTCCACGGGAGGGCAAATCATGCCTCCTATTATGGGTGCAGCAGCCTTCGTGATGGCCGAGTATCTCGCGGTGAGCTATTTCCAGGTCACTGTCTGGGCCTGGATTCCGGCACTGCTTTTTTACGTCGCAGTGTTCGCCGCCGTGCATTTCGAGGCCAAGCGTGTCGGACTGTTGGGTGTGCCGCGATCCGAGCTACCCCGCCTTGGTGCAGTGATGAGGGAGCGAGGTCATTTGTTCATCCCTATTTTTATCATATTGGGGGGCATGGCCCTATCCTATTCCGCGCCGCTTTGCGCACTTGTCGGCGCAATCTCCTGCCTTCCGGTCGCCTTGATGCGCAAGTCCACGCGCATAGACATTCGTTGGAAATCCATTCTCGAGGCGCTTGAGGGCGGCGCCAGGGATGCGCTATCGGTGGCCATGGCGTGCGCCTGTGCCGGCATCGTCATCGGTGTGATCTCGCTCACCGGGCTCGGGATTACCTTTACGCAGGGTGTCGTGGCGCTGTCGCAAAACAGTCTGATGCTGGCGCTACTGCTCACCGCCATTGCGGGCATCGTGCTCGGGATGGGTATGCCGACCACGCCCGCCTATATTGTGATGGTCTCTCTGTTGGTGCCCGCAATCATCAAGCTCGGCGTGATGGTGCCGGCCGCACACATGTTTGCGTTGTATTTCGCGGTTCTGTCGGCTATCACCCCGCCGGTGGCGCTCGCGGTTTTCGCCGCGGCAGGTCTTGCCAAGGCAAACATGTGGCAGGCAGGCTGGGAGGCGGTGCGCATCGGCGCCGCCGGCTTTGTCGTGCCCTTCATGTTTGTATATGAACCGGCTCTGCTGGCGATAGGCGACTGGCCAACGATAGCGCAGGCGGTGTGCACGGCTTCGCTGGGCTGTATAACGCTCGCTGCAGGTCTTTTCGGTTATCTGGCACGACCCTGCCGTCCCTGGCAGCGCGTTGCGCTAATCGTGGCCGCCTTGCTGATGATTAAACCGGGCTGGATTACCGACGTCGCGGGGATTAGCTTGTTAGCCGCCGTGCTGGCAATCCAGTTGCTGGTTGACCAGCGTCGGGTCAAACCAGCAGAAGGGACGTAGTCAAAAGGAACCCAACCGTTGCTCCTGATACATGTTCGAATGTCACGCACCGATAATTTCGGAGACGCCTGCATGTGCCCTTCATCGTGCGCTATGCTGTAACTCCGGCCACATAACGCAGGGCCGGCGCGCGCCTCAAGTCACCTTAAAGCCGCGCAGCAACGACATCGCATGAAAGGCAGCGTATGTACTCTCTCAACGTCATTCGTGAAGCCGCCGTGGAGGCGTTGGACGACAGCGAAGACGACAATCCGGATGCCTTGGCAGCGTTTCACAGAATTGCCGATCCTCGAACCGTGCTGGAACTGCTTGAGCTTGCCGAGACGTCTCCTGCAAGTGATGAAATGAAGCAGTTGATCCGAGACCTGGCGACTTATGTCGAAAAAGTCGTGGATGTGAGCAGCGCGGCCAAGCCGCTGGAACAAAAGGAACTCATCGCAAGATTCCATCGGCTTCTCGATATCGCTGGCCACTGACCCTGCAGCGCAATCAGGAGAAAGTGTTATGAAAATCATCGGGATCGCAGGCAGCTTGCGGGCCGCTTCGTTTAACGCAGCACTTCTGCGTGCCGCCACCGGGTTGATGCCGCCGGATGCAAGCCTCGAAATCGCAACCATCAGGGGTATTCCGCTCTACGATGGAGACATCGAGAAAAACCAGGGAATCCCCGATGCGGTGACGGCACTGAAAGAACAGATTGCTACGGCGGACGGGCTGTTATTGGCTAGCCCTGAGTACAACAACTCCATGCCCGGTGTATTCAAGAACGCGATCGACTGGTTGTCGAGGCCCCCGGCTGACATCCCACGGATTTTTGGTGATCGTCCGGTTGCCCTCATCGGAGCTTCCCCGGGTGGTTTCGGTACGGTGCTTGCTCAGAATGCCTGGTTGCCAGTACTACGGACGCTGGGTATGCAACCCTGGTTCGGCGGACGGCTGATGGTGTCGCGCGCAGGCAAAGTGTTCAACGAAGCCGGCGAACTCATGGACCAGCAGGTGCGGGGGCAACTCGAACAGTTTCTTCAGGGGTTTACCGGATTTGTCAGCGGCCGGGAATGATGTCCGCCTATTTGCCGGAGGCCCGGGTCACCCGCCATACCGTATTACCCACGTCATCGGCGACCAGCAAGGCACCGGTTCGATCCATCGCCACACCGACCGGGCGGCCGAGTGCATTGCCTTCGGCGTCTACGAAACCGGTCATTATGTCCTCAGGCAGTCCAGACGGACGACCATCAGCGAATGGCACGAAGATGACCTTATAGCCGCTCAGCGGCTTGCGATTCCACGAGCCGTGCTGGCCGACGAATGCCCCACCGGCATATCGCTGCGGTAGCAGCCTGCCTTCGTTGAAAACAAGGCCAAGCGAGGCGGTATGTGCACCGAGCGCATAGTCCGGTTCTATTGCAGCGTTAACCAGATCCGGACGCGCCGGCTTCACTCTTTCATCCACATGCTGTCCGTAGTAACTGTAAGGCCAGCCATAGAAGCCGCCGTCTTTCACCGATGTCATATAGTCCGGCACCAGGTCGCTCCCCAGTTCGTCACGCTCATTGACGGTGGTCCATAGCGCACCGCTTTGCGGCTGCCATGCCAATCCGTTCGGGTTGCGCAAGCCGGAGGCAAAGACACGCGTACGCCCTGTCGCCGGATCAATCTCGAGGATCGCGGCGCGGTTGATTTCGTTCTCGATCCCGTTTTCGGCGACATTGCTGTTGGAGCCAACTGTCACGTACAGTCGCTTGCCGTCACGGCTGGCGATGACATTTTTGGTCCAGTGGTGATTAATCGGGCCGGCCGGAAGGTCGGCGACCTTCGTACCGGGAGCAGCTATCCGGGTTACACCTTCTTTATACGGAAAACGCAGTAACGCATCCGTCGCGGCGACATAGAGGCTTTCGCCGACCAGAGTCATGCCGAACGGCGAATTGAGTCCCTGCAGGAAAATGTTCCGTGTTTCAGGCACACCGTCGCCGTCCGCATCTCTCAGCAGCGTGACGCGGTTGGCACTCGGGACGGCGGCGCCTGCGCGCTTCATTACTTTCTCCATGAACCAGCCCCGGATGCCGTCGGCACCCTCGGGTTTCGGTGGCGCGTTTGTTTCTGCTACCAGCACGTCTCCGTTTGGCAGCACGTACAACCAGCGCGGATGGTCGAAACCGACAGCGAATGCGCTGACCGACAACCCGGGTGCCGCTGTTGGTGTTGCTCCCGCGGGCCACCCTTTCGCGGGCGCGATTTGAACGGTAGGTATCGCGCTGCGGTGCGGTGCCGGCAACTCCGGCTTCGGCCCAATGCCAGCGGACTCCGGAAGCTTCGCGGTATCACCGCACGCGCCCAGGCTCAGCACCACCGCGGCATATGTGAAGGTTGTGGCAGGTAACCGTCGCTTAATCATCCTGCTCAGACCGATCAGGAACTCGCAAGTTGCGTGAAGATCAAGATTTTCAACGTCGCAGGCTTACCCTCCGACACGCCTCCGCGGTGCGCGCACCGCCATCGCGCAACCATGCTGCCAGTCTGGCAACATATCGCACCAAAGAGATACGCTGGACTGTCATCGCGCACTTAATCGCACCGGTATCTATCAAAACGTCGCACTTAAGTGCGCGTTTCTCGTGGCACACATTCTGCTAAAGCTCAAAAGCGAACATTCGCACCCTTCGCCCACCTCTTGTAGGAGAAACTCATGTCCCGTCGCACCCTCCTGACAGCGACCGCTGCCGGCGCTTTGATACTTGC
>JBBWZW010000238.1:0-3209 GCA_039649305.1 Burkholderiales bacterium | reverse complement strand
CACTCAGGGGCTCATCGTGTTGATGCTCGTGCGTGAAATCCGCGTGCAGAGGCTCCTCGTGCGGGATTGCTTGCTGCGCCTCGTCATCGGCGCTTAATGGAGCAGGCTCATCGGAGCTATGCGCGTTGGCCAGAGACTCGCCCGGCAAGGCCTCAGCCAAGGCAGCGGCCGGCGGAATCGGCGATGCCGCTTGCGGTCCGTGACCATGATCGTGATCGTAATCCTCTAGATTTTCGAAGACGTCGCTGACGTACAGAAAGGCGTCGCCGTCCAATCCGATATCAACGAACGCCGACTGCATACCGGGGAGCACGCGGGTCACGCGGCCCTTGTAGATGCTGCCGACCAGCGCGAATTCTTTTTCGCGCTCGATGTAAATTTCGACTAGCTGACCTTCTTCGAGAATCGCGACCCGGCGTTCGTGGGAGGCCGCGGAGATAACCAATTCTTTCGACATGAAAACTCCTTGGGACGCATGGCCGCGAGCTTCTGCCCGAGGTAGGTCCGGAATAGCGGGGCCGGCCCCGGTAGAACCGGGACACACGAGCGCGACACCTGTAGAGAGGCGGCGAGTTGTTCGAATGCGGAGGGGCGGTTTCCGGCGCTGCCGGAATGGCCGACTGCGAAGTGCGTCCTCTGGCGTTCGAGGCTACTGCTATTGCGGGTTACCCGTTGCCGGGAGCTTCCCGGGCAAACGGCGGACGATGCTGTCCTCACTCTTTCAATCCTAAGTATTCGACCCGGCGCGGCTTTCTATGTTGCAGCCAAGCGCTCGGGACTGGCGGCTCGCTCAGTTAACGAAGCGGCGAATACGCACGTTCATCACTAAACCAATCGCCAGGAAAACAAACAATGTAGCTGAGCCCCCGTAGCTCATCAGCGGCAACGGGATGCCGGTTACCGGCATATAGCCGATCACCATAGCCACATTCACTAAAACATGGAAGCCAAGCGCCGCGGCCACGCCCATGACCAGAAACATGCCCGCGCGGTCTTTCGCGCGCTGGGCGTTCTGCACCAGTCGTAGCAGCAGAGCCATGTACAGCCCTAAGGCAAGCAGCACGCCTTTGAATCCCTGTTCTTCAGCCCATGCCGACATTATGAAGTCGGAATAACGTACGGGGATGTAGCCCAGTTGATTCTGACTGCCCTTGCCAAAACCTTTTCCCCAGAAGCCGCCGGACCCTACAGCAATCTCAGACTGCAACAATTGATAGCCGGAGCCTTTGGCGTCCTCTTCCGGGTGCAGGAAGGAAGTGATTCGTTCCCGTTGGTACGGCTTCAGAATATGCCGGCTGACCGGCGGGTAGAAAACACTGCCTATTAACAAAAGTCCTGCCAAAGAAAATATCGCCGCGTGTTGCCACTGCAAACCGCCCAAATAAGCGCCCACAACGAGCAGAGGCACTAAAACGAGTGCCGTACCTAAATCAGGCTGTTTAAGAATCAGCGCCAGTGGCAATCCTACTAAGAGCCCCGCCTTAATCAAATCACGTAGGGAGAGCTCATCGCTGCGCACCTCGGCAAAGAAGCGCGCCATAACAATGATTATAATCAATTTGACCAGTTCTGACACCTGAAGAAATTCGCCAAGGATGGGAATCCACCGTTTGGCACCAAACCGAGTGTGGCCGACCAACAGGACGGCCACCAGCGAGGTGACCCCTATCAAATAGAGGATCGGCGCCTGGTCAAGTATTAGATGATAGTCGAGGCGGGAAAGCGCAAACATGGCGACGAAGCCGATCACCAGCCACCGGACCTGCCTCATATGCATGCCCGCCAATGAACTGCCTTTGGTGGCGGAATAAATCTCGATCAGGCCCAGCAGGCAGATCGTTGCCAGGATAGCCAGCAACCACCAGTCGTAATCGCGTGTTCCCGGTGCTTCCTTCATGTTTTTGCCTTGGTTGCCGATCTAAGAGCGTTCATCGCGGATCCTCGCTAGCTGCTTCGCGAACCGCCACGGCGGCTCCCTGATGGCTGAGTGCCGGCTGAATGACGGCCGCCAGAGCACCTTCGCCCACGTCGCGCCGCTTATTCTCCTTGTTCTCTGCAGTGACCGTCCCGTCGTTCTTTTTGTTCTTCTTGTCGTAGTAGGCTTTGACAACGTCGCGCACTACCGGACCTGCCGCCTCGCTGCCATGCCCGCCCGCCTGTACCAGCACGGAGACCCCAATTTCCGGGGTGCGTCGCGGCGCATAACCGACAAACCAGGAATTATCCTTGAACTGCTTGGTCTTGCCGAGCCTGCTGCGCAAATCGTAGTTGATGATTTGTGCCGTGCCGCTCTTTCCGGAGAAATCAACTCCGGTCAGCTTGAGAGCGCCCGCTGTCCCGTGCTGTTCGTTCACCACGCCGTACATCGCGTCAGTGACTTTGTCTACGGTGGATTCCGAAATATTGAAGCGCACTTCTCCGACGTTCGGAGCATCCTTCAATAAATGAGGTTGTTTGAAGACGCCGCCCATCGCGATTCCACCAATTGTATTCGCGAGTTGCAGCGGAGTTGCCGTAACCGCGCCTTGACCGATAGCCACGGAAATCGTTTCTCCGGCATACCATTTGCGATGGAACACGCGCTGCACCCACTCTTCACTGGGTACGAGTCCGGTTTCCTCCGATGGCAGGTCTATGCCGGTGCGATGTCCAAGTCCCAGGTGCGAGGCATAATAAGAGATCCGGTCAATGCCCAGGCGCTGTCCCACGTTATAAAAGAAGATGTCGCAGGACTCAACGATCGCTTTATGCAAATCCACGAAGCCGTGCGAGGTCTTTCCGTATACCCAACACTTGAATTGCCGGCCGTAAAACGTCGCGTACGCAGGACAAAATGTTGTGAAACTTGCGGGAGGCAGCTTGTCTTCAAGCATCGCGGTGGCCATGATGATTTTGAAAACGGAGCCCGGCGCGAGCTGCGCTTGAATCGCGCGATTTAAGAGCGGCTTTGCGGGATCATCGTTGAGCTGCTTCCATTCCTCATTCGAGATGCGCACCGCGAAATCATTGGGATTCGGAGCCGGATGGCTGACCATAGCCAGAATCTCGCCGCTGCGCGGATCGAGCGCTACCACCGCACCATCGCGAGCGCCCAGCGATTGCTCCGCGACCTGTTGCAAGTCGTAATCGATGGTCAGCTGAATCTGCTTGCCCGGAATAGCTTCCTGCGTCGGCAGATGGTCCACTTCTTTGCCGACGCTGTTCACCAC
>JBBWZW010000543.1:0-2994 GCA_039649305.1 Burkholderiales bacterium | reverse complement strand
CCGTCAACGATTCAAAATTCGCGTAGTGCCCCAAGGCCAAGCTCAGCCGCTTGCGATCGCGACGACCCACTTACCGACCCTACCTCGCACCTGGTGCGGTGAATTTGAAATTCCTATCATTTCGCCGCGAGTCCTCGCAGGAATTTCAAATTCAAAAACCGCACTAGAACCATAGGTTTGCTAGTGATCCTTTGATTCCGACGTTCGCAAAAGTGTGTGCCGCGATATGATGCGAACGTCGGATTCGGAGCACTAGACTAGTGCCCCGTTTTCCGAAGTTCGTGATACATCGCAGCACCCACCGACACGAACTTCGGAACAAAGGGGTCGAAAACCTATACGATGGTTTGCTAGGTCCGGCGTTCGTCGTGCTGCCGAAGCGGGGCGCAGCCGACCTGCCCTATGGCGCGTCGACCATTACGAGTTCGGAATTCCCGGTTGCGGTGATCCTGACTGCGATGTCTTTGATGGCGACGCCGTCGCGTGCATCGATCCGCACGCCGTTGATCTCGACGGCGCCTGAAGCGGGCACGAGATAGCCCATGACGCCGTTCGCCAAGCGCATATTCGACAGTCTCGCCGACCTTCAGCGTGGCGCCGAGCACGCGGGCCAGGGCGCGGATCGGCAATGCGTCATTGTCGTTTAGGAATTTCAAATTAACCGCACTAGTCAGTCAGGCGTCTGTGAGCTTGGCAAATTGATCCTGAAAATAGAACCGTGCGGTACATTTGCTTCCACCGTCAGTGTGCCGCCGTGGGACTCGACGATCGACTGACAAATTGCGAGCCCCAATCCCATGCCATTGGACTTCGTGGTAAAGAACGCTTCGAAGATGTGGCCGATGGCTCTTGGGTCTATTCCAGTTCCTGTGTCCTCTGCGGATACAGCGACGGTGTTCGATCCGATTGCCCTTGACGTTAGCTTTAGTACTCGCGCCCGATCCGTGATGCCGCGCATGGCATCGGCAGCGTTGGTAATCAGGTTTAAAAGAGCCTGCTGTAGCTGGCCACTGTCCGCAGAAACCAGCGGTAGCTCTTTCGCCAGCTCCAGCTGAGGGATTATCTTCGCAGTTTCCAACTCGCCGCGCAGTATCTCGATTGATTCCCGGATTAGTTCGTTCGCATCTACCGGAGCTCTTGGTTGCGCATCTCCCCCATGTTCGACGTTACTAAACATCATCCGAACCGATTGAATGATCCTCTCCGCTCGATATGCCTCGTTCTTTAGGCGCTTGATCGAGTCGTGGGCCTTGCCGACATTGGGCGGCGTTCTGTCGAGCCAGCGCACAGCCGAATCTGCACTCGTTACGATTGAGCTTAGTGGCTGCCTGAATTCATGGGCAATTGCCGCCGACATGGCGTCCATTGACAACCGGCGGCCTTCGCGTTCTCGACGTTGCGCCAATACCGATATGGCAAGCTGCGCGTGCAACTTCAGCGATTCGGAAAGAAGGACCAGCAAGACAAGGGTTGCAGACACAATCGAGAAGCCAGGCGTGGCGTACCAGGCGATATCGTAGCGGCTGTCTATAGCGATCAACATGATTGAACCTAGTAGCCATGCCAGTGTCACCACGGACAGCCACAGGTCGAGCACCGATCGTTGCCGCCTTCTCCATTGCAAGACCAAGGCGCAGCTGGAAACAAACAAAACAGTGCCAGTTCCGAAATGCGAGAATTCGCTTGCCCGATCGAGGGGTGTTACCAGCACCGGCAGAATATCCCGGAACCGCGTAACGAACCACGTCAACCCGCACACGATCAGGACGGTGCAGGCCATGCTTGCGAAAATGAACGTGAGCACCGGACCTCGCGCCACAGGCAGCGTCGTGTGTTCTTTGCTCTTTAGCAGCGCGTAGATGATGACCGAGGTGGGCAGTCCTGCATGCCACGTAAGATAGAGCCACGGCCCTGTTTGTGGCCCAGCGTCGAACAACCCGGTCGGATGAAATGCTCCCGGCCAAACCAGCCCGTAAACGGCCACCACGAGTGCAGTGAAAAGATATCCGTTCGCGAGCAACAGCAGCGCGCGCGAGCGCACGACCGAGAATAGCGCGAGCAGCAAGCTCGCGGTCATCAAATCATTCAGGAACATGACAGTGGCAACAAGTGGAATATAAATGTCCAACTGCGGAAGTGCGACGTTCGCAGAAGGAAAACTGATCACGAATGCAGCAAGCAGGAACGTTGATACCGCAAGGGCCGCCCGCTTATGTGCTTCGCTGGGCGATAGAAAAGTGATCAGCCATGGCTGTCGGATTTCCGGCATGGATGGGGGCCGTGATCGGGGCTTGGTCCAAGCGTCAAGCATCGCGAGCAGGATGAGCCTCGTCGCGCACCGCGTCAATGCGGCATCGCATCATGAAAGCGCGCGGCCATCAAGACCTCGACGAGATGCTGGCGCGCGATCTTACTTCCCCCCATACAGCGCATGGTCCGGCTGCGGAAGGCGCGTCGTGCTAGAGCACTTGGGCGAATTCCTTCGAGGCGGTGCCCACACGCCAAGCTGCCTCCTTCCGGAAAGACGACGTCGACCGGCAACGGACCCTCGAGCTGGTAATCGTGGAAATAGAATTACCGATTTCATCGCGACCCAGTGCAGCGGTTAAGGATCGTCGCCATTCGATCTGCACCCGAGTGACGAGCTCGATTAAGCCGGGACTCTATACGTACCGGCGACGACGCACCTTGGTCGCAATTGCCGGCGGATAACTTGCCTCCCGGCGTTTGGACCACGGATGCCGGCCGCCCATCCGCCCCTTCTTTGCATCCCCCTTGGGACCGCCACGCGATCCCCCGTTCGGGTGATCGTGCGCGGAGCGCACAAGTACGACCTTCATGGGCGAGGCAACGATGACGCGCCCGTTTGTGAATCAAAGGAGCAGTGACGATGGCAACGGCAACGGCAACAGTGGCTCCGGCCGCAGCGATGAAGAAAACGCCGAAGCAGCTTCCCGCGCCCAACAGCGACTTCTACCAGCTCGCCGATGTCCT
>JBBWZW010000539.1:0-5913 GCA_039649305.1 Burkholderiales bacterium | reverse complement strand
GTTATCGATGTCATAAAACACGAATGCATGGCAGGCGTTGCCGCCATGCCGCATCCCCTCATTGCAGTAATCCGTATATCAGGATGTGATCTTGTTCTTCTCCGCAGCCAGCCGCACGGCCCGGATGATTTCCGGATAAGCCGCGCACCGGCAAAGGTTGCCGGACAAGAAAGTGCGGATCTGATCTTCGTCCGGGTCGGGATATCGCTCCAGCAGATGCTTGGTCATCAGAATCATGCCAGGCGTGCAGAATCCGCACTGGAATGCGCCGGTTTCGATAAACGCTTCCTGTACCGGGTCGAGGTTGCCGGACTGGTCCAGCCCTTCGACGGTGCATACTTCCTTGCCGTCTACCATTGCCGCAAACTTGAGACACCCTGATACCGCCTGGCCGTCGATCATTACGGTGCAGCAGCCGCACAGCCCTTGGCCGCAGCTTTCGCGCGCGCCACACAGATTGAGGTCGTTAAGCATTTCGACCACGTTCTGGTGCGTGCCTACTTCGGCAGATACGGGCGCGCCGTTTAATGTAAATTGAATCTTGCGCGTCGCAGTCATTTCATTCTTCCTCAAGCGGGTTGTTTTCTTTAGCGCGGATCGCCCGGTATACACTTTCCGGGGTCATCGGTAACTCGGTCAGGCGTACGCCGACCGCATCTTCGATTGCATTGGCGATTGCAGGCGACACGCCGAAGGTCGTGCTTTCACCTACGCCTTTCGCGCCGAAGGGACCTTGTGGCTGATAAGCCTCGACCATGTGGTTTTCGATCTGTTCAGGAATGTCATGGAAGCCGGGTATCTTGTAGTCGGCAAACGAGGCATTGGTCACCTGTCCGGCATCGAGCTCCATCTTTTCCTGCATCGTGAAACCAAGCTGCATGATGGCGGCGCCGGACAACTGGGTCTCGACGATCTTCGGGTTCAGCGGGGTGCCGCAATCCACCACGTTGACCATCCGTTCAATTTTCACATGACCGGTTTCAGTATCGACCGACAACTCCACGCCTGTGGCGCCGATCATCCAGAACGGCGTGACATTGGTTGACTGGCCATCCTTTTTATCGGGCGGAACATAGCTCGGAATATAGCTGCCGAATCCAACGATGGTTCCTGCCTGCATGCCGTAGCGCTTGGAAAAAATCTCCTGCACCGGGCCACTGAAATCTTCCGGCAGGCCGGCTTCCTTCGCCAGCGCGCGCAATCTGTTGCGTGCATCTTCCGCTGCCAGGCGTACCGCATTGCCCATGTGGAAAGTGGAGCGCGATCCGAGTGTCGCCATGTCATAGGGCGTTATGTCGGTGTCGGGATTCATCACGCGGATCAGCTCGGTGCGGATGCCCAGCACCTCGGCCACGCACTGCGCCATCGCGGTATCGGAGCCCTGTCCCATGTCGACCGTGCTCATCGACAGCGTCACGCTGCCGTCAGCCGCTATTGTCACCAGCGCGGTGGAGGTGGTCGGCGCCACGACTGCCTTGAATCCGATGGCAATGCCGCGTCCACGGCGTACCGTTCCCGTGCCTTGTTCGAACGGCTCGTCCCACTGCATGCGCTTGGCCAGGTGCTCCAGCACCATTTCGATTTCTGCGCCGTGCATTGCCGTGCCGGTCGCCTGTGGGCGGCCTTCGCGCAGGATGTTCTTGCGACGGATTTCCAGCGGGTTCATGCCGATGGCGCGGGCAATAATGTCGGTATGGCTCTCATAGGCCCAGACCAGCTGAGGAATGCCGAAGCCGCGCAGTGCGCCGGCAGGCGGACGGTTGGTATACAGCGCGTCGGAGTCGATATCGACGTTGTCGATGTCATACGGACCGGGGGCGGTGAAGCCGGACTTCTGGGTCACGCGCGGTCCAATATCGGCATAGGCGCCGCCATTCCACCAGACCTCGCAGCGACGGCCGACGATGCGCCCGTCATTGGTGACGGCGCTCTGGATGCGGAACGTGGTTGCATGCTTGGTAATGGTGTAGAACTGCTCTTCCATTGTCAGCGACAGCTTGACCGGGCGCTTGACCATCAGGGACAGAATGGTCACCAGCGCTTCCAGCTTGATGTACAGCTTTGCGCCGAAGCCGCCGCCGAGGTGCGGCACCTTGACGCGCACCTGGTTTTCACGCCAGCCGAGGAGGCGGGCAATTTCAAGGCGCACGAAGGACGGGCTCTGGGACGCGGTGTAGATGGTCACGCGGTCATGACGGACATCGGCAGCGGATACCATGGGCTCCAGCGGCGTATGCATCACCTGCTGAGTGCGGAAGGTGTGATCGAAAACATGATCCGCTTCGGCAAATGCCTTCTCGCTATCGCCACGCTTGAGATGATAGTCAAGCGCGACATTCGTGTCTTTCTTGCCGATCAGGTGCTTGAGATCGGGGAAGGTGCCGGATGGCTTGAGCACATCATGCACGATCGCTTCCGAAGTCATCGCCTCGATCTCGTCGTAGACGGCCGGCAGTTCGTCGTATTCGGCGACGATCAGTTGCGCCGCCAGTTCCGCTACGTGGATATCCTCGGCCAGCACGACTGCCACTGGTTCGCCCACGTGGCGCACCTTGTCCAGCGCAAGCGCCGGCTGGTCCAGGAATGCCGGCCCGAAATACGGTTCCGGCACAAATTTCAGCATGTCCTGTCCGGTAATGACAGCATGCACGCCCGGCACTTCCAGCGCCGCCGACACGTCGATCGACAGGATGCGGCCGTGCGCGACGGTGCTGCGGAATACCTTACAGTGAAGCATGCCTGGCAGCTTCAGGTGGTGCGTGTACTCGGCCCTCCCGGTTACTTTCTGGCGGGCTTCGAGGCGCGGCAGGCTGCGTCCGACTTCAGTCGTTTTCTTCATTTCTGTGCTCATTGCTGCGCTACTCCATCAAATGCGGCGGCGATCGCCCGACCCATGTACACCCGCACCAGCTGGCGTTTGTAGGCGGCGGAGCCGCGCGCGTCGGACTGCGGGTCAACCGCTGCGGCAGCCGCATCGCATGCCTGGCGAATGCGCGCGGCAGTCAGTTGCTGTCCTTCCAGAATGCTTTCTGCCTCTGCCATGCGGGTCGGCCTTTCGGTCACCGCGCCCAGCAGCAGACAGACATCGCTCAGGACACCGTCATGGTTTTTTGCATTCACTGCCACTCCCAGCGCCGGCCAGTCGTCGGCAGAACGGGTGGTGCACTTCAGGTAGGCAGCCTGCCGTCCTTCCAGTGCGGGAATGCGCACTTCGCGGATCAGCTCGTCCTTGGCCAGCACGGTTTCGTAGTAGCCAAGGTAGAGGTCGATCACGGGAATCGTGCGCTCGCCATTCGGACCGACGATAACCACCTCGGCACCCAGCGACGACAGTACCGGCGGCATGTCCATGTGAGGATCGCCATGCGCCAGCGCGCCGCCGATGCAGGCGACGTTACGTACTCGCACGTTGGCGAGGCGGGCCATCGCCTTCACCACGACCGGCGCATGCACGCTTACCAGCGGCGACAGTTCCATCCCCGCCAGCGGTGTCATGGCGCCGATGCGCAGGGCGCCGTCGGCCTCCTGCGAGATGCCGGTAAAGCCGTCAAGGCGAGCCAGGCTAACCAGCCGGCTCGGCTGGAACACGCCGCTTTTCATCATCAGCATCAGTGCTGTTCCGCCCGCGATCGGGCGAACGGTATGGTCGTCCGGGTCCAGCAGCGACAGGGCCTCGGCCAGTGTGTCAGGTTCGACAAGATCGAAAGGCTGCATGGTTATCCCTCTACTGCCGCGATCGGCGCGAAGGCTGCCTTCAGGTTGGCGGCGAATTGACGCTCCAGTTCCTTGGCCTTGGATTTCAAAACCGGCTGGCCGAGGCTGCCCAGTTTTCCGGTCAGTGCCACCTCGATGACGTAGCTGATCGTGGTCTCGCCGTTTTCTTCGGTCAGTTCCGCGGTCGATGTCGATGTCAGACGGCCAACCATGCCCATCGGCGATCCTTCGGACTTGGCGACGATACGGCTCGGCGACACGCTCTCGGCGATCTCGACTGAGATGTTGAACTTGAAGCGGATGTAGGCAACCTTGGTTTCCAGCACGGCATTGAAGTGGGTCGCATCGATTTCTTCCAGGTTCGACACGCCTTCGATGCAAGAAGCAAAGAAGCGCGGATCGTTCAGCTTGGCGAATACCGCTACACGCGGTGCAGTGACTTTTATTTCTCCAGCGAAGTTCATTAGTTGCCTTTCGAGATGAGTTTAAGCAGGGCGTCCGCGATGACGTCGGGACATTCGACCGGTGTCAGGTGGCGCGCAGATGGAATGATTCCGAAGCTGGACCCGCGGATGCCTTCATGCAGGATGGTGGCCATCGGCAGGGGCGTAGCAAAGTCTTCCTCGCCGACCAGGATTGCCGTCGGCATTGTCAGCGACGACAGTGTGGAGCGCAGGTCGAAGGAGCCCATCATTGTGCAGGTCGTTTCGAAGGCGGCAACGTCGTTGTCCAGGAACAGCGACACGCAATCGTTGACGACATCCTTGTTCTGTTCGCGGAATGCGTCGCTGAACCAGCGCGTCTGCTGAAAGCCGACCAGCGCCTGCATGCCTTCCTGGCGTGCCTTGGCAGAGCGCTCAGCCCATTTCTCCGGAGCGTCTGCGCCGTACCATGCGGTGGTGTCGAACAGGCCGAGAGCACTGGTGCGATTGCCGTGCCTGCCCGCAAATGCCAGCGCCACGCTGCCACCCATGGAAGCGCCGGCGACCGTGGCCGACGTCCATCCAAGGTGATCCATTACATCTGCCAGGTCGTCGGCCATTACCTCGATGCTGTATGGGGTTGACGGCTTGTCCGAGGCGCCGTGGCCGCGGCAGTCGATAGTAAGGATTTCGGCGTGGCCGGCCAGGCGTGCGACGACACGGTTCCAGAAAGCGCCGGTCATCGCCAGCGAATGCACCAGTGCCAGGCGCGGCAAGCCGCTGTCCTTGCCATGCACCGTATAGGCGATGGCAGTACCGTCTTTTGCTGATGCCCGGGAGAGCGTTGCGTCGTTGTTTGCAGGGTTATTTCTATTTGTCATCTCAGCGGATCTACAGGATTGTTATAAGAATATTGAATGGAGTAGGGAGAATCGGGAAACAAGTGCGTTATGGCTTGCGGGCCACCATCTGCAACTCAACCAGCGCGCCATGATGTAATTCCGGCACCGGCACGACTGCCCGGGCGGGCTTGTGTGCGCCGAACACGTCAGCATAGACGCTGTTGAATCCAGGCCAGTGGCGCACCCCGACGATATAGGCGGTGCATTGCACTACATCGTCCAGCGTACAGCCGGCCGCTTCCAGGATGTGACGGCAATGGCCCAGTGCCGATCTGGCCTGGTTCTCGAATGAATCGTCGGCGCCGGCTGAACTCAGGGTTGGCAGCATGCCGGACACGAAAATGAATCCGTTCGCTTCCATGGCCTGGGAATAATGGCCGGCGGGTGTTGGCGCTTTTTCAGTGGCGATTGTTTTCATACTCTCACTTTCAGGGAGCCGGCATCCTGCTACAGCCGCAGGTCCGCTCCCGGACAGGCCGGAGCAGAATTACCGAATGATTGTCAGGATATCGAAGTGAAGAAGAAGGCGCGAACGATGGTACGTCATACCGAGCATGAAGGATTTTCATGTCTGGCGTAGAGCGGCCGGCGCTGCGCCGACCTGGCATGGCAGGGGGTTATTGTCCCTCTGCAGGGGAACGCTGGTAGCGGAACGTGCCGACTGCGGTGGCGACCAGCGTTTCCTGGTCCAGCCACAATTCAGCCCGCGAAAAAAACACCCTCCCGCCTTTGCGCTCGAGGAAGCCCTTGCAGGTCAGCGTTTCGCCCAGGCCGTTGAACAGGAAATTGGTGGTCAGCGACAGCGTCACGCCATGCACCGCAGGCATGCCGGGCGCCGCATACAGCCCCGCGTAGCCGGCGGCGGCGTCCAGGAT
>JBBWZW010000234.1:0-6915 GCA_039649305.1 Burkholderiales bacterium | reverse complement strand
TTTTTCTTGCGAACGTGTTGCTCGTCGTCGCCATAGCTCGCTATGGCTCCTCCTCACGCCTTGCACCGCATCCCGCGACGGCCGCCAAATTGCCCAACTTATCCCTGCGCGGCGCCTTAAGCGATATAGAGGAATTTATATCTGCACGGTTCCCGCCGGACGTCGTCTCCTGCAATTCTCTATCAATAGCTCTTATGCACCGGCAGGAGCAGCCGCGCTTTCGGCAGCACAACGCCCCGCACCCACTGCATGAGTTCTTCGTCGCCCCCAAACCGGTCGCTATAGCCGGCGAGTTCAACCTTCCAGCCCGATGAAGAAAATACGACGGAAGATTTGCGTTCAATCGTGCCGCCGAGCAGCCTGATCAAGTCCACTGCCGCGGCGAATGCATCTTCGCCGCCATACTCCGCCCGCTCCATCGCGCGCTTGATTTTTAGCTGATGCTCGGTCAGTGAATTTTCATACCGGTGGTTCAGTGCAACCGCTTCCTGTTCTGCCTGCTGCTGCTTGATCACTTCGCGCGCCTGTTCCTGGTAATCATCGAAAAGCTGGGTGGCCCGCAGCTTCAGATACAGCGCTTTGGCGGCCGTCTCATTGCCATGCGCTTCAGCAAACGCACGCGCCCACAGTCCCGGCTTTTTGCGGTCTGTTTCATATTCCACCAACGCCTGGGCCCAGCAGTCTTCAGCGGGATCCGCGGTAGCATCGTCGGAATTGATCACGTCGAACTTTTGCGACATCACAGCTGCCGGATCCCTTCCACCGGCCGCCACCATTGTGTCGCGCGGCACATACACCGGCTCAGACCTTCCATTCGCGTCGGGCGCCTCGCCCTCGACACAGTGCTCGAACGTCACGCGCACCCGCCGGGAACGCTGCAGATAGCTCGCCCATATCAGGACCGAAACAAACCATATTGCGGATCCCCCGAGGATCAGGTTACGCGGCACCGAGTCAAAGTAAATCGCCGCCAGGATAGGCCATGGCACGAGCAACAAGCTGATGGCTACCACGCGAAAATTCGGGCTCCTCATGACAAAGAGCGCGAGCATGACCAGGCCGGCGAATGCGGAGACCGCGCTGTATACCCCGAGAAAGCGGATGACCGAATCGGCGGCGGTACGCACGGTCAAAATGACAGTCCAGAACGCGCCGCTGACGACCAGGCCCATCAATACACTAAGCACAAACAGTGTCAGCCAGCCGCCCCTGCCGTAGAGGGGATGCGCCCTGGCTTGCACAGCCGATACAGGTATCCACATTCTGCTCATCGTTACCTCGTCTTCGTTACTTCAGACTAAACGTCGGAACTATTGCTTCTTCGTATAAACAAGATTGGTGGTGGAAAAATTATCGAGTGGCGCAAGCTGGAACCTGTTAAAGCCCTCAAAGAATCCGATGTTGAATGCATTGCCGCCGCCACTTGCCGCGGTGGCGGACACCTTGTCGGCAGTACCGGTGAACAGGGTCGATTCACCGAGTGAGCTGCGCACTGTGATGTTACCGACATATGACATCGTAATCTTTGCGGAAGTGCGGCTGGACGGCCCGCTGCAGTCCGGGGTTTCATGTGAGTCGATCGCGAGGGTTCCTTCTACCGCGCTCCCGGAGACCGAAGTGAAACTGAATGAATTGATCCCGCTGGTCAATGCAGTGCCGCCGGACGACGTTGCCTTGTATGTCTTGCCGCAATTCGACGTCCAGGTGCCAATGTACTTGTTCATATCTCCGCTTGCACCGGTCATGGCGATGGTCGGTGTCACCCGGCCGGTTTTTTTCTCGACGGCTTGCTCAGTGGCACAGCCTGCCGCCAAAAGCAGCCATGATGCAATCAGGAAGAGGCGCGCTGGTTTCACTATTTCAGGGGCTTTCGCGGTCATAATTCACTCCGGGTCCCGCGCAAGAAGGAGGAATCCGTCGCGCGGTCCAATAAACGAAAATATAGAACTTTACATTTTGAAGTAATGAGCGTGAGCAAACTCCGATGCATGGTCGCATCGGAAACACGAGGTTCCTGCTATTAACAAGGAAGTCCCATGTTGTTTGATGCCATATGTCATGCATTGCACGCTGCCTCATCGGGCGCGCTTGCAACCCAATCCGCGCGCATGCCGGGATATCCCTACGCGTCCGCGCTGCCGTTCGCACTCGACGAGGAACATCATCCCATCTTTCTGATCAGCAGGCTTGCCGAACATACCCGCAACCTGTTCGCGGATCCTCACTGCAGTTTGCTCGTGGCAGCTGCGACGGGGGCGGATGTGCTGGCGAATGCGCGGCTGACGCTCATAGGCGACGCGGCACAGGTCGAGCCATCACCCGCACTTCGTGCCCGCTACCTTCGTTATCAGCCCGAGGCCGCGCAATATCTCGCACTGGGGGACTTTGCGTTTTTTCGCTTCGTACCCAGGCGTGCGCGTTTTGTCGCGGGCTTCGGGCAAATGGGATGGCTCGACGAGAATGAGTGGGCCGGCGCCGCTGTATTGCCGCTGGCTGATGAAGCGGCGCTGGTTGATGAGCTGGCCGGCGTGCAACCGGCCGGCGTTCGCGTGCCCGGACTTGATCGTTACGGCATCGATGTTGTATGCGACGGCTTGCGCGAGCGACGAGAGTTCGCCAACGCGCCTGTTGCCGTCGAAGACCTGCGCGCGGTCGTGATGCGTCTTTTTTGAATGTCGCTTTCTGCGCCGCGACGGGAAAAGCGTAACGGATCAAAGGCATAGCGAGTATCCAGCATAGTTATCAACAAGCTTGCCCACACATCCTGTGAATAACTTCGTAGGACGGGTCGTGCGCTCGTCGCTCTGCTTTTGCGCGCACACCAATAAAAGCGTAACGGATCAAGCACATAGCGTTTATCCAGCCCACTTATCAACAAGCTTGCCCACAAATAATGTGGATAACTCGCGGGGTGCGTCATGACCCGCTCCCGTCACGTTATGCCCCGATCGCGGAAATAGCGGGCCGCAACCCGCTTGGCGGTCTTTTTCGCGCACAACAGTAAAAGCGTATCGGATCAAACACATAGCGCGAGTCCAGCCCACTTATCAACAAGCTTGCCCACAATAAGTGTGGATAACTCGTAGCCCGATGGTCATCTCAGATTGAGGTGCTGTCGTCGCCGCCGCCAAAGTCCATATCCCCGAGCCCGCTCTCGTCAAAGGATCCGGAATCCGCATCCATTGCAGAGTTATCCGCCAGGGAGGCCGGCGCCGCCTCCGCTGGCGCGGCATCCGGCTCCGCCTTCGCGGAAGAATCGTGAGCATCATTGCCCATCAGATTCTGGATGCCCTGGAACAGGAACGCACCTCCGGCGACACCTGCCGCAGTCGCCGCCAGACTACCGAGGAAATTGCCGCCGCCTCCGCCGAAAAATCCGGGACGCGCAGCCTGTTGACCATAGCCGCCCTGCATCGGCATGCGGCCCGGCGCAGCCTGCATGACCGGTGACTGCGCTTCGGGATGCGGCGGGCTGACCGCGCTGCGGCCCCATGCGCTGCCCGCGTCAAGAAAGCTGCCTGCGCCGGAAGCGGAAGCCGGGCGGCGGGTTGCCTCCAATTCATTGCGCAACTGCGCGATCTGCGCCTGCGCATTCTGAAGGGCCTGGTCCTGCAGCAGCGCGCGTTGCACCAACAAGTAGGGTGCATCCGGTTGTTGCGCTACTGCCCTCGAGATGGTTGCGTCGGCCTCGGGATCTTTCTGTACACCTCGGACCTGCGTGAGTTGACCGAGAAAATTCTGCAAAGCCTGGCTTTCCTGGGGAGTCATGATGCGCTGCTCCTGTGAAGTGAATAGGGCGCGGCTTGCGCCGCATAACAGACGTGGGTACGAGTGGATGATTTGACAAGGGAGTGCTGCGGCGGTTGCACAGATATATAACCGGTATGATTTCGTTGGCATATTGCTCATTTGATCGCAATCCGAGTGTCTTGCACTGTTGCCTCCCCGTAAAGATTCCTGTACAAAGTCGCATGCGCCCTGAATAACAGCCAGTCACAACCTGCAGCAGGCCGACGGCACGAAGCCGGGCGCAAAGAAAGAGCAGCCGATTAAACATGCTGCCTGTTAAACCTAGGAGACACCCTTGCGTAAAACCCTCTTCGCGCTCGCCATCGGCGCAGCGCTTTCTGTATCCCTGCCTGCCGTCGCACAGCAGAAATATCAACCCGAATACCGCCTGTCCACCGTGCTCGGCACCGCTTTCCCATGGGGTAAAGGCGGCGAGCGCTGGGCTGAACTGGTCAAGGAAAAAACCCAGGGCCGCATCAACATCAAGATGTATCCGGGGACTTCGCTGGTCGCTGGTGACCAGACGCGCGAATTCACGGCGATCCGCCAGGGCGTGATTGACCTCGCGGTCGGCTCGTCGATCAACTGGTCGCCGCAGGTCAAGGAACTGAACCTGTTCTCGCTGCCGTTCCTGCAGCCGGATTACCGCTCGGCCGATGCATTGATGCAGGGCGAGACCGGAAAAATGATTTTCAAGGCGATCGAGAAGAACGGCGTGGTGCCACTGGCATGGGGCGAGAACGGCTTCCGTGAACTCTCCAATTCCAAGCGCGAGATCAAGACGCCGGCCGACATGAAGGGCATGAAGTTCCGCGTGGTTGGCTCACCCCTGTTCAACGATACCTTCTCCGCGCTGGGTGCGAATCCGACGCAAATGAGCTGGGCCGATGCGCAGCCTGCGCTGGCTTCGGGCGCGGTCGATGGCCAGGAAAACCCGATCTCGGTATTCCTCGGCGCGAAGATCAGCACCGTCGGCCAGAAATACCTGACGCAGTGGGGCTATATGAACGACCCGCTGATTTACGTCGTCAACAAGAAGGTGTGGGAGAGCTGGAACAAGGCTGACCAGGACGCCGTGCGCGCCGCTGCGATCCAGGCCGGCAAGGAAGAAATCGCACTGGCTCGCAAGGGACTGACCGCTGCGGATAACAGCCTGTACAAGGAAGTGGAAGGCCAGGGCGTTAAAGTCACCCGCCTGAACGCCGCCGACGTCGACCAGTTCAAGAAACTGACCAAGCCCGTTTATGACAAATGGTCGAAGACGGTTGGCGTCGACCTGGTCAAAAAAGCTGAAGCAGAGATCGCTGCACGCAAATAAACACACGGGATTACCTTGCAACTCCCCTCTCCCGCAAGCGTGCTTGCGGGAGAGGGGAGTGTCATTTTTTACGAATCAAAAGAGCAATAAGATGAGTGATTTACCCGAAAACGCCGAAGCACGGGGCGAACAGCCGCCGCGCGTGCCGGTCAAGATCGAGGAATTCTGCGCCGCGATGGCGATGGCCCTGATCTGCTGCATTACCTTCGCCAACGTGGTGGTCCGCTACTTCAGCGATTTGTCGTTTGCGTTCACCGAAGAGTTCTCGATATTCCTGATGGTGGTGCTGACCCTGTTCGGCGCGTCAGCAGCATTCGCGCGTGACACCAACATCCGCATGACATTCCTCACCGACCGTTTGCCGCCTGCCGTTGCCCGCAAAGTCGAGTACCTGGTGATGGCGGTCTCCGCAATCATGTTCGCGGTGATGGCCTGGTATGGCTTCTTCCTGTTCTGGGATGACTGGCAGTACGACACGACTTCGCCCGGCATCGGCATCCCGCAGTGGATTTACACGATCTGGCTGCCCTTGTTGTCGGCGGTGATTTTCCTGCGCATCGTCGGCCGCACGATCCGCCTTGTTCGCCAGAAGGACTGAGTCATGATCGCTGAAGGAAGTCTGATTCTGTTCCTGGGTTTTGCGCTGTTGCTCGCGCTGGGCGCGCCGCTCGCGATCGCATTGGGCGCAGCCGGTACCGCCGTGATTCTGATCGAGGGACTCGGCATCATGTCGGTGCCGACCAATGCCTATAACGGCATCGCCAAATACCCGCTGCTCGCACTCCCTGTGTTCGTACTGGCAGGGATGATCTTTGAACGCGCCGGCGTTGCGGTGCGCATTGTGCGCTTTGCGTCGGCCATTGTCGGCCAGCGCCGCGGCGCGCAGGGTGTCGTAGCGATCCTGGTGTGCATGTTCCTGGGCGGGATATCCGGCTCCGGGCCCGCGGATGCGGCAGCGGTGGCGATGGTCATGATTCCCGGCATGCTCAAGCAGGGCTATCCGAAGGAATTCTCCGCCACGCTGATCGCAGCGGCGGGATCGACTGCGATTCTCATTCCGCCGTCGATTGCACTGATCGTCTACAGCGTGCTGGTGCCCGCTGCCTCAGTGCCTGCGTTGTTCGCCGGCGGGGTTATTCCTGGCATCCTCGCGGGACTGTCACTTATTTTGCCGACGCTGTACTTCGCCTACAAAAACGGCTGGGGCCTGGCTTCCGACGAAAAGACGCCGCCGTTCTGGCAAAGCTTCAAGGAGGCTATCTGGGGGCTGCTGGCGCCGGTCATCATCCTCGGCGGCTTGCGTACCGGCATGTTTACCCCGACCGAAGCGGCAGTGGTCGCAGCGTTCTACGGCCTGTTTGTCGGCGTGTTTGTCTACCGTACCCTGACCATCCGCAAGATTTACGATGTGCTGGTCGAGTCCGCTGAAATCTCCGCAGTGGTGATGCTGATCATTTCGCTGGCTGGCGTTTTCGCCCATGCCGGCGCAACGCTCGGCGCATTCGATGCATTCGCCGAGTTGCTGCTCGGCTTCACCTCGAACGAGGGTGTGATGCTGTTGATGATTACCATCATGCTGCTGATCGCCGGCATGCTGCTCGATGCGGTGTCGATCTTCCTCGTGTTCCTGCCGATCCTGCTGCCGATCATCGCGGCGTACGGTTGGGATCCGGTCTGGTTTGGCATCATCATGACGATGAACATGGCGATCGGACAGTTCACGCCGCCGATGGCGGTCAACCTGATGGTGACCACGAAGATCGCCGGTATATCGATGGAGTCCACCGTGGGGTGGGCGCTCTGGATGG
>JBBWZW010000518.1:0-12821 GCA_039649305.1 Burkholderiales bacterium | reverse complement strand
CATCGAGTTCCTGACATCGCGAGGACCGTCGATTGGGATGCCAATCCCGGCATTCACACCGAAATACACGCCATCACTTGTGCGGAGGATGAATGTCGGGATTTCATCCCAACCTACGCCTCGGGCCGCCCCACTGCCTCTGCATCACTCTCCCAAAAATGGGAATCTCTTTCCTATCTCGCGAACTTCACGGGTTCGCTCCTGCCCTCTAGAATCGGGACACCAATAACCCATCGCATCCTCGCACGGATGGCCTACCTCCCATGCATAGCTATACAGATATCGCCGCCACACAAGTGGAAAACTGGCTGGAGATCGAAATCCGACGGCCTGAAAAATTCAATGCAATCCGTGAACAGACAGCCGAAGAGCTTTTGGACGCCATCGCCTGGGCCGAGTCAGAACCTGGGTGTACTTCGATCCTCCTGACCGGAAGCGAGAAGTCATTCTGTTCAGGCATAGACACGGTGGAGTTCCAGGTCGAGGAAGGAAAGTATTTCGATTTTTATCGCCAGCGCAAGCGCTCGAAGAAATTCGCGCGCCTGTATCGGGAACTGCCGCAAGTGACCAAGCCGGTCGTTTGCGCCATTGAAGGCGTTGCCCTGGGCGGCGGATTGGAGCTTGCTCTGGTTGCCGACATCATCATTGCAGGTCGCAACGCGAAGTTTGGTTTCCCCGAAACCGGGATCGGCATCATGCCGGGTGCGGGAGGCACACAAACACTGCCGCGCCTGGTGGGCAAAGCCATGGCCAAGGAACTGATCTGGACCGGACGCCGCATCACTGCGGAAGAAGCTTTGTCGCTGCGACTGGTGAATCACGTGGTCGATGCGGGCGGCGCGCTTGAGCGCGCGAGGGAGATGCTGCGTGCGATAGGCATGAAAGCACCGGTGGCCATCATGCAATCCAAGGCTGCGATTGAACGGGGAACTGACCTTTCCCTGGCCGATGGCATGGCCTTCGAGTCGGATGCGTCCTTCCTTCTCTATTTCACGGACGACCGCCGCGAAGGGCTGACGGCGTTCCGCGAGAAGCGGGCGCCGAAGTTTCGGGGTGGGTGAACGTTACTCAAATCTGTCTGGGCTAAATCGCGTGCGCACATCCCCTCTTCCCTCGCGAGAGAGGGGATTCCGCACCGCATACACGCCCGTCCTTCACGCCTTCTTCAATTCCACCTGTTGCTTCGCCAACTGTTCCACTACAAAATCGAGGAACACGCGCGTCTTCTTCGGAATGCTCGTGCGCGACAGGAACAGCGCAACCACCCTAAGCGACGGACCGTTCCACGATGGTAGAACACGGACCAACTGACCGGAGGCGACATGGTTCTCGCACATCATGTGCGGAAGCAGTCCAAGCCCGGCGCCTCCGATCACCAATTCCCTGGCCAGCCGGATACTGTTGACGCGTATCCTGCCATTGACTCCAACGCTGCGACGGCGATTCTGGCTGCGGAACTGCCAGACACCCTCTCTCTGCTGAATCTCCGTCACCACACAGTCGTGTGGCAACACGTCGTCCAGCGAGCGGGGCGTGCCGCATCGTTCCAGGTAAGCCGGACTGGCGTAAATGCCGGAGCTCACCGATGCGAGGCGCCGCTGCGTCAGTTGTGAGGCCTTCGGTTGGCCATAGGTGATTGCGATGTCGACAGACTCATCGATGAGGTCAACGACGCGCCCGCTGACATTGATCTCGATCTGCATCTCGGGATAGCGAATCGCAAAATCCGATGCCGCTTTACCCAGCCACGCCGTGCCGAACTCAATCGGCATGGCCACGCGTAGCGTTCCATGCAGGTTTGTTTGCATCCGCGACGCTTTCTCGGCGACCAGCGTCGCTTCCGCGGCGATTTTCTCGCAATGCTCGAACAGGCTGAGACCGATGTCGGTGGGCGCCAGTTTGCGTGTGCTCTTCTTCAGCAGCAGTGAGCCCATGTCTTTCTCCAGCTGCAGCAATCGCCGGCTGAGCGTCGAGCGTGGCACACCCAGGCGCTCGCTCGCGCTGGTCAGGCTGCCCGTCTTCACGACCTCATGAAACAGCATCAGCGTGTTCAGGTCGAGCACATCTTTCACCAAGTTCCTCCCAAAAATGGGACATACATTCCCAAATGCGATTCTATACTTTTGCGCGGCCATGGACTAGCATCTGCTTATACAAGGATGAAACAACAAGGAGACACAGGCCAATGAACATACAAGGTTTGCAGAGCGCGTCCGTGCAGGGGGCCAGGCCATGACCGGGCACAATACCGGCATTGCCGGTTATGCGGAAATTCCCAATCGATTCAAGACCGGGCGTAGCGCCTACGATCTCGCGGGAGAGGCACTGGAAGCTTTGATGCGGAACACGGGCATCCAGCTGCAGGACATCGACGGCCTGGCCGTCACTGCGTCACTGAGCGAGGGGACGAACCCCTTTTATGCTGTCTACATGTGCGAGGCGCTGGGCCTCACACCAACGTGGCTGCATCTGAGCGGTCTCGGCGGATGTTCTGCGTTGAGCGGCATCATGCGCGCCATGTCGGCAGTTCGGGAAGGAGAGTGCAAGCTGGCCGTCGTGCTGTCGGCGGATGCTCCCAGCACAATCTATCGCGCTGATTTCGGCGCCCAGCGTCCGGAGTTCCAGGAACCGCAGGCTGCCGCGCGCCCGCCTGCAGCATTCGGTTTGCTGATGAGCCGTTATGCGCATCAATACAAGCTCGACGAAACCGCGCTCGCGAAGGTGGCGATGGTCCAGCGCGAGCATGCGGTACTGAACGAGAACGCATTACCAAAGCTGCGCAAACCGCTCACCCTGGAAGAGTATCGCGCCTCGCGGGTGATCGCCGATCCGCTAAGGCTGCTCGATAGCGTGATGTTTTGCGATGGCGCCAATGCGTTTCTTGTTACCACTCGCGAAGAAGCAAAACGGCTGGGGCTGTCGAAGATGGCCACTCCTGTCGCCTACGCGGAAATCACCAACGTCAACGGCCGCGATCCGCTGGCCGACATCACGGAAAACGGGTTTTCGCATCTGGCTCCGCGCCTGTTCAGGCAGGCCGGGATGACGCCGGCCGATATCCGAATGTTCCAGCCCTATGACGATTTCACGATCGCGGTGCAGATGCAGCTCGAGTCGCTCGGATTCTGCCGGCGCGGCGAAGGCGCCGATTTCATTCTCGATACCGACCTGTCATACAAGGGCAAGCTGCCGCTCAATACCAGCGGAGGGCAGATCTCGGCCGGACAGCCCGGCCTTGCCGGCGGCGGGCTCAACCTGGTGGAAGCCGTTCGCCAGCTGTTCGGCGAAGGCGGCCAGCGCCAGGTTGCTGATCCGCGCAACGCCCTTGTCACGGGCATAGGCGTCATTCCATACGGCCGCAACTGGTCGACCAGCGCAGCCATGATTCTGGAGGCTACACAATGAGCAACGGCGACATTACCCGCAACGTGCCGCAGCAGAGCAATTTCGTCGATGCCGCGCCTTTCTGGCGCGGAGCGCAGGAACGCAAACTTATGCTCCAGTATTGCCCGGCCAGCCAACGATTCCAGCACTTCCCGCGGCCGCTGAGCCTGTTCACCGGTACGCGCAACCTGGAGTGGCGAGAGGTATCCGGCAACGGCGCTGTCTACGCCCACACTACCCTTCGCACGCCAGGGCTTGGCGCGGATGGCCGGCTTCCATTGGTGCTGGCGACGATTGAACTCGATGAAGGCGTGCGCATCATTGGGAACATCCTCAATGCACAGCCGGAGGAGGTGAAGATCGGGGCGCGGGTCAGGGTGACATGGGATATGCTGGCCGAAGGCGTCCACTATCCCGCCTTTGAATTGCAGGCGCAATAACCGGCACTAGCGGTAAAAGAGGCATCAAGCCCAACCGCGAAACCGGCGCTTTCGGCGCCGGGGCCGGCAACCAAAAACTTCAGGAGACAAAGTTATGTGGATCAAATTTGCTTCGCTTGCTGCGGCAGTGAGCTTCGCCGCGTTCGCCCCGGCCGCCATGGCACAGACAGACCAGGCTGCGGGATACCCCAACAAACCGCTACGCTTCATGGCAGGCTTCCCACCGGGAGGCGTCGCCGATATCGTCGCGCGCATCATCGCGCCGCCGCTGGCCCAGCGGCTTGGCCAGCCCGTCGTGATCGACAACCGGTCCGGCGCCGGCGGAGTGATCGGCGCCGATGCGGTGGCCAAGTCGCCGCCCGACGGCTATACCATCGGCTTCGGCGTGTCTGGCGCGCTGACGGCCAATGTCACCCTGATGCCCAAGCTGCCCTACGATCCCCTAAGGGATCTGGCCTCGGTCTCGAAAGTCGTGAACAATCCGCTGGCCCTGGTCGTGAACAGCTCGTTGGGCGTGAACACGGTCAGGGAGTTTGTCGCGCTGGCAAAATCGAAGCCGGGTCACCTGACCTATGGCACCGCCGGCAACGGTACGGCCATGAACCTGTCCGGCGAACTGCTCAAACAAATGACTGCCATCGATATCCGGCACATACCCTACAAGGGCAGCAGCCCGGCAGCGGTCGATCTGCTGGCCGGCCACATTCAAGCGGCGGTTCTCGATCTGGCCACTGCGAAAGGCCATCTCGAATCGGGCAAGCTGAAGGCGCTGGCGGTCACATCCGCAAAGCGCACCGCCATTGCGCCGGAACTGCCCACCATGGCGGAGGCAGGGGTGCCGGGCTATGAGCTCAATTCCTGGTTCGGCCTCATCATGCCCGCCGGTACGCCGCCTGCGATCGTAAATCGGATCAACGCCGAACTGACGGCCGTACTGAACGACCCGAAAATCCGCGAACAGCTGCTGACCGCGAAAACCGAACCCATGCCGACCAGCCCGGAAGAGATGCGCACCGCAATCAGGAACGAGATCCAGCAAACCGCGGCTTTGATCAAGGCGGCTAACATCAAGCTCGACTAAACGGCCGCAAGCAATATCCGAAGGAGTTTTTAATGTCTGCAACACCAAGCCACTACTGGCCGCGGCATTTGCCGCGTCAGCTCCTGCGGCCGGATATGACGCTCACCCAGATCCTGGAGTGGTCCGCCAAACGCTATCCGCAGCAGGCGGCCATTCGCTTTTTCGGGAGCGGGCTGAGCTACACGGAGTTCCTCAACGAAGTCGATCGCTTTGCCGGCTGGCTCACGCACCGCGCCGGCGTTAAACGTGGCGATCGGGTCGTGGTGTACATGCAGAACTCCCCACAGTGGCTGATCGCGTATTACGGCGCATTGCGCGCCGATGCAGTCGTGGTTCCGGTGAACCCGATGAACCGCTCGGCCGAAGTGGCGCACTACCTATCGGACAGCGGAGCACGCGTGGTCGTTTGCGCACAGGACTTGGCTGAACAGGTGGATGCGGCATCTGCCACCAGCCCGGTCGATCATGTGATCGTAGCGACTTATTCCGACTATCTGCGCGCCGACCACGATTACCGGTTACCGGACTGGCTCACGGCGCCAAGAAAGAAGTTCAGCGGCACCGTTGCCTGGGCAGACGTCATGGATGCCAATGAGATGCCCGGAGTATCGAAGGCGCAGCCTGAGGATCTGTGCGGTCTTCCGTATACGTCCGGATCCACCGGCACACCGAAGGCCTGCATGCACACTCACCAGACCTTCATGCAAAACATCGCGGGACTGGCGCTCTGGCACTGGACCGCACCGGGCACACCGTTCCTGGCAGTGGCCCCGATGTATCACGTGGCCGGCCTCTCGCATTCGGTTCACCTGCCCGTCTACGTTGGCGGTACCGCGGTGGTGTTGCCGCGCTGGGACCGGGACCTGGCGATCGAGCTGATGGCGCGTGAACGCGTCGGGCACGCGGCCATTCCGCCGACTGCGATCATCGATCTTCTGTCCCACGAAAACCTGAAAAGCTATGACCTCTCGAGCTTACGCCGCATCACAGCCGGCGGCGCGTCCATGCCTGCCGAGGTATGGAGCCGGCTCGAGCAATCGCTGGGCGTGACCTTCATCGAAGGCTACGGGATGACTGAAACCGCCGCAACGACGCATAACAATCCGATCGACCGCCCGAAGCGGCAATGCCTCGGTGTGCCCTTCTTCGACACCGAATCCATCGTGGTCGATCCGGCAACGCTGGAACAACTCGGGCCAAACCAGCAGGGCGAGATCCTGGTGAGCGGCCCGCAGATATTCAAGGGTTATTGGAACCGCCCGGAAGAAACCAAAACTGCGTTCGTGGAAATCGACGGGCGTACCTATTTGCGTACCGGAGACGTGGGCTACGCCGATGAAGAGGGCTACTTCTTCATGACCGACCGTGCCAAGCGAATGATCAATGCCTCGGGCTACAAAGTGTGGCCGGCCGAGGTCGAATCGGTGCTTTACCAGCATCCGCATATCAAGGAAGCGTGCGTGATCGGCGTGCGCGATTCCTATCGCGGAGAAACCGTCAAAGCGATCGTGGTGCGTAATGCCGAGGGCAAGGATGCCCTGACCGAAGAGGCGCTGATCGCATGGACGCGTGAGCGGATGGCCGCATACAAGTATCCGCGCATTGTGGAGTTCACCGACCAGTTACCGAAGTCGCCGGTCGGAAAAATACTCTGGCGTGAACTGCAGGAAGCCGAGAACGCGAGGACGGCAACATGAGCACGGTACAGGCGGAAGAGCCGGCAATGATGACGCCCGGGACGCGAAGCCGCCTGCGCTAAATACTTCACGTCGGAAGCGCTAGGCCGGGTGGCGGATCGTTGCCTGCAGGTGTTCGGTGGGTCCGGGTATATTGCTGAGTATCCGCTGGAGCGCATCTATCGTGATGCTCGTGTTGCACGGATTTATGAGGGTACGAGTCAGATTATGCAGCTGGTGATCGCAAGGGATTTGCTGGCAAGTTATCAATAACCACCGTAGGGCGCATCACGATGCGTCCTACTTCACTGTCGCGCTTTAACATTCCACTGGAATTCGTGCAGTGGTGGTACCTAAATATGTCGTTCCCGCGCAAGCGGGAACCCAGAGATGCACCGCTGGCCTATGTGACAGACCAACCTACGCCTCGGGGGAACGCCCCGTTACCTTTGCATCGACTCCCACACCTTCTGCAACCTCTTGACCGACACCGGCATCGGGGTGCGCAGTTCCTGCGCGAACAACGACACACGCAGTTCCTCCAACAGCCAGCGGAATTCTTCCATCTTCGGATCCCCACTCTTCTGACGGTCTTTTTGCGCACGCTGCCACGGTGCTGCAACCTGCGCCCATTCCGCCATCAGCCGCGCGTCGCGTGTTGGATCAGCGCGTAACTTCTCCAACCTCACGTTGATCGCCTTCAGGTAGCGCGGGAAATGCGCGATCTGAACATAGTCGTTATCGGCGATGAAGCGTTTGCCGACCAGCGCCTGCAATTGTGACTGCATGTCGGCCGCACTTTGCGCATGCGCTTTCGCGCCCTGCAGTTTTTTCGGCAAGGTGTAGTACTCCGCCAAGACCTGCGCCGCCAGTCGTGCAATCTCATTTACCAGCAAGCCGAGGCGCGATTTGCCTTCGTCCTTGCGCCGGTGGAACTCCTCTGCGTTCTTCGGCAGCGGATCCTGCAGGACCGCGCGGTCAAGGCCGGCCTGGATTATCTGGTCGCGCAATTCCTCCTGCGACCCGAGCGACATGAAATGCATGCCCATCTGCTGCAGGTTCGGAACGTTCTTCTCGAGATACTTCAGCTGTTCCTTCAACTGCAGCGAGAACAGGCGACGCATGCCGATGCGATGGACGCGGGCCGCTTCCGCCGGATCGTCGAAGACTTCGAGGTCGCAATGAGTGGTCTTGTCCACTAGCGCGGGGTAGCCAATCAGGGTTTGCTTGCCCTGCTGGATTTCCAGCAGCTCCGGCAGTTCGCCGAAATTCCAGGTGGTGAGATTCTGATGTTCGCCAACCGGGCTTGTTGTGGTTGCCGTGGTTGACGTCGCCGCGTTCTTACGTTCGCCAGTGCTACGGTCTTCTGCGGGCGCATTATCGACTGCAGTAACCGTGGCTTCTTCCGCCAGCCGCTGAAAGCTCTCGCGCGCCTGCCCGCCGAACTCGGCCTGCAATCCATTCAGGTTGCGGCCCATCTCCAGTTGCCGTCCGTGCTCGTCCACGACCTTGAAGTTCATGAAATGATGGGCCGGCAACGTCTCCAGTTTGAAGTCGGTGGTCTTGGTGGCGATGCCGGTTTGTTCACGAATATCGGCGATGACCGCATCCAGCAGGTTGCCCTTGCCGAACCGGGCACGCTCACAGAACCCGGCCGCGAAATCGGGCAACGGTACACAGTGGCGGCGCAATTTCTGCGGCAGGGATTTCAGCAGCAACTGCACTTTTTCCTTTAGCATGCCGGGCACCAGCCATTCGGAACGATCGGCCGACACCTGGTTCAACGCATACAACGGTATCGTCAGCGTGACGCCATCGCGCGCGCTACCGGGTTCGAAGTGATACGACAACGCCATCGGCACCCCGGCCACCGTCATCGTTTTGGGGAACAGCTCGGTGGTCACGCCCGCGGCTTCATGCCGCATCAGGTCATCGCGGTTCAGATACAGCAGCTTCGGTTCCTTCGCAGTGGCTTCCTTATGCCACTTTTCGAAGTCGATGCCGTTATGGATATCCTTCGGCACCAGTTGATCGTAGAACGCCGCGATCAGGCCTTCGTCGACCAGCACATCGAGCCGGCGCGACTTGTGTTCCAGGTTTTCGATTTCACGGACCAGCTTCTGGTTATGCGCGAAGAACGGCGCACGGGTGTCGAAATCACCGGCGACCAATCCGTCCCGGATGAAAATCTCGCGCGCCTCTTCGGGGTTGATTTGTCCGTAGTTGACCCGTCGCTGGCTGTACACAACCAGGCCATAGAGCGTGCCACGCTCGGACGCGGTCACCTGGGCGGCGCGCTTTTCCCACCGCGGTTCGCCCCAGGATTTCTTCAGCAGGTGGCCACCGACGCGTTCCAGCCATTGCGGCTGAATCTGCGCGATCGTCCGCGCATACAGGCGCGAGGTCTCGACCAGTTCCCCGGCCATCACCCAGCGGCCGGCTTTTTTCGCCAGCGTCGAGCCGGGCCAGATAAAGAACTTAATGCCACGCGCGCCAAGATAATGCGGCTCATCCTCGGCCTTGAAGCCGACGTTGCCGAGCAAGCCGGTCAGCAGCGCAATATGCAATTGCTCATAAGTGGCAGGCGCCTCGTTCAGGCGCCATCCCTGTTCGCGCACGATGGTCAACAACTGCGAATGGACTTCGCGCCATTCGCGCAGCCGAACCTGGGACAGGAAATTGGCGCGGCAATTATCCGTCAGTTGCTTGTTCGACTTCTTGTGTTCGATCGCCTCTTCGAACCATTTCCAGATTTTCAGGTAGCTCAGGAATTCCGATTTTTCATCGGCGAATTTCTTGTGCGCGTTGTCGGCGGCGGCTTGCGCTTCCATCGGACGATCGCGCGGATCCTGCACCGACAAAGCGGCGGCGATGATCAGTACCTCGGTCAGCGCGGCGTTGTCGCGCGCAGCGAGAATCATGCGGCCGACACGGGGGTCCAGCGGCAACTTGGCAAGCTGTTTGCCGATGGGCGTCAACTGGTTGTCTTCATCGACGGCGCCCAGTTCCTGCAGCAACTGGTAGCCATCGGCAATCGCGCGGCCCATCGGCGGTTCAATGAACGGGAAGATTTCGACATCCGGCAGGCGCAGCGCCTTCATCCGCAGGATGACGGACGCCAGCGAAGAGCGAAGAATTTCGGGTTCGGTAAACTTCGGTCTCTGCAGGTAGTCCTGCTCTTCATATAGCCGGATGCAAACGCCGGCAGCCACGCGGCCGCAACGGCCGGCGCGCTGGTTGGCGGCGGACTGGGCGATTGCCTCAATCTGCAATTGCTCGACCTTGTTGCGATAACTGTAGCGCTTGACGCGCGCGGTGCCCGCATCCACCACATAGCGGATCCCGGGTACCGTCAGCGAGGTTTCCGCAACGTTGGTGGCGAGTACAATGCGGCGCGCGTTGGAAATCTTGAAGACGCGCTCCTGCTCCTGCACTGACAAGCGCGCGAACAGCGGCAGGATCTCGACGTGGGGCGGATGATGTTTGCGCAATGCTTCCGCGGTATCGCGGATTTCACGTTCGCCCGGCAGGAAGACCAGCACATCGCCGGAACCAAGGCGGGCAAGCTCATCCACCGCATCGACCACGGCATCCATCAGGTCGCGCTGGTCCTTCTGCGACTGATTCGGGGATTTGCCTTCGCTTTTTTCGGCCGGCTCGACCGGTCGATAGCGTACTTCGACCGGATACAGGCGGCCGGATACTTCGATTACGGGAGCAGGCTTGTCCGGCGTGCCGAAATGGCGGGCGAACCTGTCCGCATCGATCGTGGCCGATGTAATGATCACTTTCAGGTCTGGCCGGCGCGGCAACAGCTGCTTCAGGTAGCCGAGCAGGAAGTCGATGTTCAGGCTGCGCTCATGCGCTTCATCGATGATGATGGTGTCGTACTGCCTGAGCAGCGGATCGGTCTGCGTTTCGGCCAGCAGGATGCCGTCGGTCATCAGCTTGACCGATGCGCCTTTTGACAAGGTGTCGGTAAAACGCACCTTGAAGCCGACATTCTCGCCGAGCGGCGTGCCGAGTTCCTGCGCGATCCGTTTGGCAGTGGAGGAGGCGGCTATGCGTCGCGGCTGCGTATGGCCGATCAAACCGGCCTGGCCGCGCCCCAGCTCAAGGCAAATCTTCGGTAGCTGGGTTGTTTTGCCCGAGCCGGTTTCGCCGCTGACGATCACGACCTGATGCGCGCGCAGCGCACTCGCGATCTCTTCCCGGCGGCCGGATACCGGCAGCTCTTCGGGATAAACGATAGGCGGCAGCGGGTTCCGCTCAACAACCGGGGCAGGTTGGGTAGCCTGGCCACGGTTCTTGGTCATGGTTTTTTTAGACTGTTCAGGTGCAGACATAGCGGGGCGAATTATAATGCCCATCATGGAAAATCCTATTCAATTCGTTCAGTGGCTGCGTTCAGTCGCGCCTTATATTCATGCATTTCGAGGCAAGACCTTCGTGGTTGCCTTCCCGGGCGAGCTGGTCAAGGCCGGCGCCCTGCCGGTGCTGGCGCACGATCTGTCGCTGCTCCATGCTCTGGGGATCAAGGTAGTGATCGTGCACGGCTCGCGCCCCCAGGTGGAAGAACAGCTCGCGCTGCGTAATGTCGAGCCGCACTACCACAACGGCGTGCGCGTCACCGATGCGGCCGCAATGGAATGCGCAAAGGAAGCAGCCGGCGAATTGCGCCTCGACATCGAAGCGGCCTTCAGCCAGGGTCTGCCGAATACGCCGATGGCGCATTCCGCGATCAGGATCATTTCCGGCAATTTCGTGACTGCCCGGCCGATGGGCGTGATCGACGGTGTGGACCTGGAGTTCACCGGTGTCGCCCGCAGGATTGCTTATGAGACCATTCATCCGATTTTAAGTGCCGGCAACCTGGTGCTGCTCTCGCCCTTGGGCTTCTCCCCCACCGGTGAAGCGTTCAACCTGACCATGGAAGACGTGGCGGTTGCCGCGGCGACCGCCCTGCGCGCGGACAAGCTGATCTTCATCACCGAAACGCCGATGATGACCGACGCCGCCGGCACCGAGATCCACGAGTTGTCTGCACACCAGGCGCTCGCGCTGCTCAAGGCCAAGTGCTTGCCCGACGCTTCCGAGTACTACCTGCAACATGCGGTCAAGGCTTGCAACAACGGCGTGGCGCGCGCGCATATCGTGCCGTTTGCGACGGATGGGTCCGCGCTGCTCGAGCTGTTCACGCACGACGGCATCGGCACCATGGTCACTTATGAAAACCTGGAGAGCCTGCGCGAAGCGACCATTGAAGACGTCGGCGGCATCCTCAAGCTGATCGAACCATTGGAAGCCGACGGCACACTGGTCAAACGCGGCCGGGAACTGATCGAGCGCGAGATCGAATATTTCTCGGTGATCGAGCATGACGGCGTGATTTTCGGATGTGCAGCCCTGTATCCGTTCCCGAATGAGAAGATGGGCGAAATGGCATGCCTGACGGTCAACCCGGAAGTTCAGACGCAAGGCGACGGTGAACGCCTGCTGAAGGACATAGAAAACCGCGCACGCGCGGCAGGTCTTACGAAGCTCTTTGTGTTGACCACGCGCACCTCCCACTGGTTCCTCAAGCGCGGATTTGTGAACGCAACCGTCGACGATTTACCAAAAGACCGGCAGCACATGTACAACTGGCAACGCAGGTCGCAAGTCCTGATCAAGCAACTTTAACCACCCTCGCTGCTCTTAATAAAAATAAGAGAGCCTTTACTGAACAAGGAGCACACCATGGCCCGTACGGTCCACTGCATCAAGCTGAACAAGGACGCTGAAGGACTCGATTTCGCGCCCTACCCCGGCGAACTCGGCAAGAAGATTTTCGATAACGTTTCGAAGGAAGCGTGGGCAGGCTGGCTCAAGCACCAGACCATGCTGGGCAATGAGAACCGCCTGAACCTGGCAGACGCGCGTGCACGCAAGTATCTGGCGACGCAGATGGAAAACCATTTCTTCGGTGCAGGCGCGGATGCTGCACAGGGGTATGTGCCGCCTGCGGATTAATTGATAAGCACCGGGACAGCCCGTCGAGCGAAAGCCGGCGGGCTTTTTCTTGGATCAGGTGGTCGTCTCGCGATGCCAGACGGAGAGATTTACGTAGGATGTTGCGTCCCGAGCAACTCATCCCGCTCGTTGCGGCATTTCGCAAGCACCGTGGCTTGTCACAAACTGAGCTCGCACAGCGCATCGGCGTAGGACAACAGACGGTATCGCAACTTGAGCGTAACCCGA
>JBBWZW010000511.1:0-6537 GCA_039649305.1 Burkholderiales bacterium | reverse complement strand
CGTCCACCGGGTGATTGCCGGGGTGTTCCAACAGCACCATTGGATAGCCGTGTTTGACGATGTTGCTCGCAATGCCGTGGCCCATCAGGCCGATACCGATCATGCCGATTGTTTTCATGTGTCTCTCGATATTTTTTATGGTGATTCATCCCGACCAGCCGCGGACGTAGGTTGGGATGAAATCCCAACACACCGACCCACGCAAGGGGTCGGCGGTTGGATTGGGGTCGGAACGTTGGGATTTCATCCCAACCTACGACGATGGCGACTTAACCCTTTTTCCCAAGCCCGCCTGCGCAGATGTACTTCACCTCCACATAGTCATCAACGCCATATTTCGATCCCTCGCGGCCCACACCGGATTCCTTGATACCCCCGAACGGCGCGAGTTCGGTCGAAATGATGCCTTCGTTCAGGCCAACGATGCCGCATTCGAGCGCTTCGGCGACACGCCATGAGCGTGCATAGTCGGTGGTGTAGAAGTAAGCCGCCAGGCCGAACGGAGTGTCGTTCGCCATCGCCACCACCTCTTCTTCGGTCTTGAAACGGATCAGCGGAGCGACCGGTCCGAAGGTCTCTTCGCTCATCAGCTTTGCGTTGGGCGAAACATCGACCAATATCGTCGGCTCGAAGAACAGTCCGCCGAGCTTGTGCATCTTGCCGCCGATCAGTGTTTTCGCGCCGAGGCTCACTGCGTCGCTGATGTGCTCCTTGACCTTCTCCACCGCCCCCTGATCGATCAGCGGGCCGAGCGTGACACCTTTATCCATGCCGTTGCCGACTACCTGCGCTTCGATTCTTTCCTTCAGCATGCCGGCGAACTTGTCGTAGATCCCGTCTTGCACAAAGATGCGGTTCGCACAGACGCAGGTCTGCCCGGTGTTACGAAACTTGGAGGCCATCACCCCGCTAATGGCTGCGTCGAGGTCAGCGTCGTCGAACACAATGAACGGTGCGTTGCCGCCCAGTTCCATCGATACTTTCTTGACGGTGCCGGCGCACTGCGCCATCAGTTTCTTGCCTACTTCGGTGGAGCCGGTGAACGTCAGTTTGCGCACGATGGGGCTGGATGTCAGCTCGTTGCCCACGACGCCGGAAGCGCCTGTAACGACGTTGATCACGCCCGGCGGAATGCCTGCCTCGATCGCCAGCTCAGCCAACGCGAGTGCAGAGAATGGCGTTGCCGATGCCGGCTTCACCACGATCGTGCAACCGGCAGCCAATGCGGCGCCGACCTTGCGGGTGATCATCGCATTCGGGAAATTCCAGGGCGTGATCGCGGCGACCACGCCGACGGGTTGTTTGATCACGATAATGCGGCGGTCGGAAGCAGGTGCCGGAATCACGTCACCGTACACCCGCTTGGCTTCCTCAGAAAACCATTCGATGAACGACGAGCCGTAGGCGATCTCGCCGCGGGCTTCGGTCAGCGGTTTGCCCTGTTCGCTGGTCAGGATCGTCGCCAGGTCTTCCTGGTGCGCCATGCAGAGGTCATACCAGCGGCGCATCAGCTTCGAACGGTCCTTGGCGCTGGTATCGCGCCATGCCGGCAATGCCTTGTTCGCCGCGCGGATCGCGCTTTGCACGTCTTGCGCAGTCAGTCGCGGAACGGAGCCGATGACAGCACCAGTCGCAGGGTTGACGACCGGAATGGACTCACGGTCCGAAGAATCGACCCACTGGCCGTCGATATGGCATTGCTGGCGAAAAAGGGAGGTGCGTTGCAGGTTCATGGGATGCCCCGGTCAGGAAAGTAGGTTGGAAGGTACGTCGCCTTTAGCGAGCGTTTCGATGCCGTGAATCAAAAGCCAGCCCATCGCATCGCGTGTTTCGTGGGTGGCGCTGCCAATATGCGGCGAAAGAAAGGTATTGTCCAATGCACGATAACGCGGATCGATGTTCGGTTCGTTCGCGAACACGTCGAGTCCGGCTGCGAACAGCCGTCCCGATTGCAGTGCTTCGATGAGTGCATCATCGTTGATCAGGTCGCCGCGCGAAATATTGATGACTACCCCACCTTCCGGCATCAGGGCGATGCGGGCATGGTCGAGGAAGCCCTTGAGTTCCGGGCGGCCGGGGGCGGCGATCAGGAAGATGTCGCTCGTCGCCAGCAGGCTCTCCGCGGTCTCGTGATACGTCGCCCCGTTCTCCAGGTCAGCGGTTAGCCTGGAGCGGTTGTGATAATGAATTTCAAGGCCGAAGCCCTTCGCGCGGGTGGCAATGGCGCGGCCGATGCGTCCCATTCCAAAGATACCCAGGCGGCGTCCTGTCAGTCCCAGCCCCAATAACTGAGTCGGCCCCCATCCCGGCCAGGAATTGCTGCGCACCATACGGTCGGCTTCGAAGCCGCGCCGGCATGCGTTCAACAACAGGAGCATGGCGATCTCGGCGCAGGCGTCGCTCAACACATCCGGTGTATGCAATACCTTGATGCCTGCGGCACGAGCCGCGGCCATATCAATATGGTCGAAGCCCACCGACAGCGTGGCTACAGTCTTGAGGTGTGGGCGCAGCTTGCGGATGACATCGGCGTTGACCGCTTCAGTGGCGGTCACGAACAGAACTTCAGCGCCCTCCGCCTTGCTTGCGATTGCGGCAGACGTCAAGACTGAATCGTCGTCATTAACTTCAAGATCGAAACGGCTGCGAAGCTCTGCTTCAATGTTCCTGGTAAAGCGGCGGCACAGGAATGCCTTCGGGAGTCGCGAGTCGCTCATGTGCATTGTCTCTGATGCGTTATTCAACATCACACCGAATCGGCAAATTGGTATGACAACTTTATTTGAGACATATTACAAACTTGTACGACAACTTTGTCAAGTGCGTATTATCATATCGGTGTAAAACCTGTTTAGGGTCTTTTTAGGGGGCGCGCTACGGCCAGCAAAAATTGGTCAACTTATTGCTGCGTGGTGCCTTAACCAACCATCAGCCACCCATTTGGGAGAATCAATGCTCACCGACAAGAAGCCGCGGAAGTCACCCGAAGCCACCAAGACGGCCTTCGAACCAACGCTCGCCGACCAGATCACCCGGCATCTTGCTGACCAGCTGCGCAGTGGCGTTTATCCTGTGAACTCTCGCTTGCCGACGGAGAAAGCGATCGCCGAGGAATTCGGCGTCAGTCGTACGGTGGTTCGCGAGGCAATTTCACGACTCAAATCCGAGGGACTGGTGGAGACCCGGCAAGGCAGCGGCACGGCCGTACTTGACCCGAATTCCTCTGCCGCGTTTCGTCTCGCCCGCCTCAGCAATCCCGCCGAAGGCGTATTGCGCATCCTTGAATTGCGTTATGGGATAGAGGCGCAGATGGCTGCGCTTGCCGCGGAACGACGCACGGCGTCGGAGATGGCGGAGATCAAGCGCGCGCTCAAGGCGATCGATCGCGCGGTAGCCGCCGGCGGCGACGGCGTGAAAGAAGATCTTGAATTCCATATGGCGATTTCGCGCGCGACCCGCAATCCCTATTACACCGACCTGCTCGGCATGCTCACCCGCGCCCTGCACGACGCCATTCGCGTCACGCGCAGCAACGAAGCCCGGCGCGCGGATTTCACCGATGCGGTGCATGCGGAACATGAAGCCATCTGCGCGGCTATCCAGGCGCGCGACCCGAATGCCGCGCGATCTGCCGCGTTGGGTCACATGAAGAGCACCGTTTCCCGCATTGAGTTGGCAGAGGCTGATTTCTGGACCGGGGAGAGACGTGAGGCGGCGCGGCGGCTGGCCGGGACTGATCTGAAGACGGTGCTGGATGCGCGACGGCCTGTGCGTGCAAGGGGCGAGTAGAACCTCGCTTGCAAGGGGGAAGGACGTAGAGCAATGGGATGGACCCCCCACCCGTAACGGCATCCAATGTGCCAAAGTGGGCGTTCTGCAAGCTGGATGTTGAGGCCGCGCACCGTGCGTACTTCGTGCATGCCTGGAGTGATCCGGAGGACGATACCCAGCTGTGCCTGCATGCGTTCTTCGACGTGCCTCAGCTCGGCATAGGTCGAAATACTCTCAATGCGTGCAATGAGTTTTTTTTCCTCCTCCCTTGTCAACCTCAGTATGCGAGTATCGCCGCCAGGGTCGTGAATCCGCCTATCCCAATCATCGTCGTTATGTCGACGTAGTACTATGTTCCTGATGTGCCGCGATGTTCGAGTTATTCAAACCAATTTCCTCTTCCTTCGTTTCATTTTCACCGGCCGTTGCATCGCGGGGCGTCTGATATGCGTCGAACAATTCCCTCACTTGGTCAATGCTCAGATCGATGTCATGTTTCTTTGCCTCGGCCATGGCGACCTGTACCAACAATGCCGCCATCTCAGGGAGAAGCTGGCCCGTACAAATAGTCCCGGATTCGTCGTCCTTGAATGCCCCATTCCGGCTAACTTCGCCGTTACCGACCTTGGTCGCGCGGATGAGGGGCACCTGCTTGGCGAGGTTCTTGATCCTCATTTCGACATCAGAGTGAATCCCTCCGTTGCCATTCGCCGCGTAGACAAGCGCTTTTGCCCTTTTACCTTCATCTCCTTGTTCCACAGATCTTTCCATGTCATCCACAATCAAATCGGGTGATATGAAGTGCTGCTGTGTGAAATCCCTGACAACCGGCAAGGTGTTCACGCCGTCGAGATCAAAATAGTGCTTGGGCGCTTCTGGAGGATTTTTGATTTTCGGTTCATTCCCTTTAAAATTTCCGATCTTCGGTTGCATAACGGGTTTGAACGCACCCACGTCTGTGGTGTGCCTCTTGTCGAAGTATGGCGGGCCTAAAATCTGGCCGTCCATGACGCACACAACACCCTTCACGTCGAGCGTCTTTGCCAGGCGAAGCGCATGCCCCATGTTCCTTGGCCCATCCTTTTGCGGCGAGTTCGCCGGTTTCATGGCCCCACTAAAGACGATCGTCTTGTCCTTCATCAGCTCGGGATCGAGGGTAATGCAAAGAAAAAATGCGACTAGCGATAAGGTGTCGGAACCATGCGTGATGACAATGCGGTCGTGGGTCTTAAGCAATTCCTGAACCTCAACCCGCAGATTAAACAGATCCTCGGTCTTGATATCTTTTGAATCGATGTTGTAGGGTGGTTTTCTTACCTCTACGTCGATTTTGCTCGGCCTATATTTTTGGCATGCCTCGAGCAATTCCTTGCCTGAAGTTTTTCCGGCGGTATAAGAGTGGTCAGTCCCCTTTGCGGAAATCGTGCCACCAAGTGGAATATATGCAATCCTGGTTTTGTAATTTTTCACCGGGACTTTGACGTTAAATTTTTTGCCGAACAGTTTGAGGTGCTTCTGGCCAGTATGAGCAGTCGAATTGATTGGGGCGTCGGGAACTTTGTTCGCTTCAGATGAGGATTGGACGGCAGCGGCTCCGTCTTCCTTGTTTTGGTTGTGACGCGACGACCATGTGGTCGTCTCACTCGATTTGCTGTTTGCTACAGGTGACGTGGGCTCTTCTCGAGAACCAGTCAACCACGTAGGTATTGATTTAATCAGATCACTTTTCATGCTATATCCCTGCTCGGAGAGTTAGAAACTTCACGACCCCTTCCACGACGTCCTGGATTGCGGGCCTGCATGCTCATGTGTGTGCGCAACTGTTGCATGGGTTCCATACGGAAGCGCTTTTTTTTTGTGCTGGAAGAGACCAGCCAATGCCTGTGTCATGCGCGATCGCCCGCCAGCCATGTGGCACGCACTCTGTAAACGGGCGGGGTAGCACTTGAGATTTTCGAGCGCTTCGGGCCGCTTCACGGCCGTGGCAAGCGCTTATTTTGACGACGGCCGTTTCAAGGAAACATTGGCCCGCCGCGTCAGTGCTCGCACGGAGAGTCAGGAAGCCGCCAGCGGCCCGATTTTGCGTGCCTACCTGACCGAGCAAATCATCCCGGATCTGAAAGACCTGGGCTTTACCTGCCTGATCATCGACAATCCTTTGTCGGGAGAGAGTCCATTTCTCATCGCCGAGCGCATCGAACCCGGCGCCGGCTTCACCGTGCTCACCTATGGCCACGGCGATGTCGTGCGCGGCTATGACAACCAGTGGCGCAAGGGCCTGAACCCATGGCAGATCGTGGTCGAGGGAGACCGATGGTATGGGCGCGGCACAGCCGACAACAAAGGCCAGCATACAATCAATCTGGCGGCGCTGGCCCAGGTGATCAGCGCCCGCAACGGCAAGCTTGGCTACAACGTCAAGCTGATTCTGGAAATGGGTGAGGAAACCGGTTCGCAAGTTTTGTCGAGCAGCAGGCGGTGCTGGCGCTGCACCGGGTGCGGCAAGGATTGGTGAAGGCGCGCACCGCGCAAGCCAACCAGATGCGCGGGTTGTTGAGTGAATTCGGGTTGATCGTTCCGCAAGGCATAGCTCACTTGTATGAGCGCGTGCCGCTATTGCTTGACCAAGCCAACGGCGCGTTGCCCGGGGGCGTTTCGGAAATTGATGCAGCGGTTACTGGCCCATCTCAAGGAATTAGACCGGCAAGTGGGCGAGATGGAGAGGCAGATTCAGGCCTGGCACCGTACCAATGCGCTGTCGCGCAA
>JBBWZW010000497.1:0-16012 GCA_039649305.1 Burkholderiales bacterium | reverse complement strand
GACATGTACTCTCTGGGAGTCATCGCCTATCAAATGCTGACAGGGAGGCTGCCCTACGGAGTCGAGGTGCCAAAATCCACAACAAGAGCCGCACAAAGAAAACTCAGCTATACCCCGGCCCGTCATTACAACCGCGAACTCCCGGCCTGGGTCGATGAAGCAATCCGAAATGCCGTGCGTCCGGATCCACACAAGCGTTATGCGGACTTATCCGAGTTTGTCTTCGATTTGAAGCATCCGAATAAAAATTTTTTGAATAAGACACGAGCGCCACTGATCGAACGTAATCCAGTAATTTTCTGGCAATGCGTTTCGTTCATCCTGATGGTTGTCGTTGTGCTGCTAGCCCTGGAATCGGCTTTCAAATAATCTCCGCATAGGTTGTGCGCAGGGTGGGATGCGAGTCGCGACATTCGGGCCTTCGCGCGACCAAAGGCTTCCTTATTTGCCGAAGTCTCGAGCCGAACGTTCGACGCTCGTATAAATGTCATCGATGTTCGAAGCGCGCATGTTGGGATTTGCATCCCAAGTTACATCCTCGCGAGCATCAGGAAGATGTCGAAACGATAAGTGATGACACTGCGTACCTCCGCGTTATGCCTCAGGCGTATAACGCCATTCCAAAAAGGTTGTTACTATCCTCGCATAAGCAACATTACAATGGCGCCTCCTTAATAATTCCGGCAGCAGAGTGTCGATGCGACGGTCTGCTGCTTTTCATTTGTATTCATGATCGAGATTCAGTCACTTTCCCAGCGCTTCCAGGGCAACGGGCGCGCTGTCGATGCGGTTCGCGATGTCAGTCTGTCGATTCCCAAGGGTGAAATCTTCGGCATCATCGGCCGCAGCGGCGCCGGCAAGAGCACGCTGGTCCGCAATATCAACCTGTTAAACCGGCCCACGGCCGGCCGCGTGCTGGTCGACGGCAAGGATATGACCGCCATGCCTGCCGATGAGCTGCGCGCTGCCCGTCGCGAAATCGGCATGATTTTTCAGCACTTCAACCTGCTGTCGTCCCGCACGGTGTACGGTAATATCGCGTTGCCGCTGGAACTGGCCGGCATGTCCAGGGCCGATATCCACGAGAAGGTGATGCCGCTGCTGGACCTGGTCGGCCTGACCGAACAAAAGGACCGCTACCCCTCGCAGATCAGCGGCGGACAGAAGCAGCGCGTGGGCATTGCGCGCGCACTGGCCAACGATCCGAAGGTATTGCTGTCGGATGAGGCGACTTCCGCCCTTGATCCCGAAACCACGCGCGCGATTCTTGAACTGCTGCGCCGGATCAATCGCGAACTCGGTTTGACCATCGTGTTGATCACGCACCAGATGGAAGTGATCAAGCAGATTTGTGACCGAGTGGCGGTGATGGAGGCCGGCCGCGTGATCGAGCAGGGCACGGTGATCGACGTATTCCGCCAACCGCAACACGAAGTCACGCGCGCGATGATCGGCGACGTGATTGCGCAGGAACTGCCGGAAGGCGTGCTGAAGCGCGTGCGCGAACGCATGGCGAAGGCCGGCGCCGGACAGGATCATTTGTTCCGGCTGGCGTTTAGCGGTACCGGCGTTGACCGGCCGCTGTTGTCAGAGGTAATTCGCCGATACAACGTTGATTTCAATATCCTGCACGGCCAGATCGACGAGATCCAGGGGCAGTCTTTCGGATCGCTGGCGGTATTGGCAAGCGGTGCAACCGATAGCGTCGGGCAGGCGATGGCGTTTTTGCGCGGGCAGGGTGTAGTAGTGGAGGAGTTGAATCATGTCGTCTGAAATGATTGATCTGTTTTTGTCGTCGTTCTATGAAACGCTGCTGATGGTCGGCATATCCGGCGTACTCGGCGCGCTGTTTGGCGTGCCGCTCGGGATACTGCTGCACCTGACCGACCGGGATGGCATCCTGCCTAATTCCACCTTTAACCGGATCGCCGGCGTGTTGGTGAACGCGGTGCGTTCGACGCCATTCATCATCCTGCTGGTCGCAGTCATTCCGCTTACCCGCTTCTTCGTCGGTTCTTCGATCGGTACTGGCGCCGCCATCGTGCCATTGACGATTGCCGCCGCGCCATTTGTCGCAAGGCTGGTTGAAACCGCATTGCGCGAGGTCGACCGCGGCCTGGTCGAAGCCGCACAGGCGATGGGAGCGACGACTACCCAAATCGTTTTCAAGGTGCTGCTGCGCGAAGCCTTTGCCGGCATCGTGGCGGGTCTGACGATCACTTTCGTCAGCCTGGTCGGCTATTCGGCGATGGCCGGTGCAATAGGCGGCGGCGGTCTCGGTGACCTCGGCATCCGTTATGGCTACCAGCGCTTCCTGCCGGAAGTCATGGTGATGGTGGTGCTGATCCTGATCGTGTTCGTACAACTGGTGCAATCACTGGGCGATACGCTGGTGCGGCGCCTGAGTCACAAATAATTTTTGCTTTTTTTATAAGGAAGAAGAATGAATCGTCGTCAATTGCTGCAATTCGTCGCCGGCCTGGGACTGGCTGCAGGTATCGTAAGCTCGCCAGTACTGGCGCAGGACAAACCGCTGAAGATCGGTGTCACGGCCGGCCCGCATGCGCAAATCATGGATTTCGTGAAGAAGGTCGCGGAGAAGGATGGCCTGAAGATCCAGGTTGTCGAATTCAGCGATTACGTGCAGCCGAACGCCGCGCTCGCCGCCGGCGACCTCGATGCCAACAGCTACCAGCACCTGCCTTACCTCGACGCACAGATCAAGGACCGCGGCTACAAGTTCGTCAATATGGGCTACACCATCACTTTCCCGATGGGTATCTATTCGAAGAAGGTGAAGTCTTTCAATGAACTGAAGCCGGGCGCGCGCATCGGGATTCCAAATGACCCGACCAACGGCGGCCGTGCATTGCTGCTGTTGCAGGCGCAAGGCGTATTGAAACTCAAACCGAACGCCGGCCTCAAGGCAACGCCGCTCGACATCGCCGAGAACCCGAAGAAGATCAAGATCATCGAACTCGACGCCGCGCAGCTGGCCCGCTCACTGGGTGACCTCGACGCAGCCGCTGTCAACGGCAGCTACGCCGAGCCGGCAGGTTTGAATCCGATTCGCGACGCGATCGGCATCGAAGGTCCGCAAGGCCCTTACGCCAACCTGATCGCCGTGCGCGAACAGGACAAGGACAAGCCTTGGGTTGCCAAGCTGCTGAAGGCTTATCACAGCGCTGAAACCAAGCAGTTCGTCAATGCGACGTTCAAGAATTCGGTGATCGCTTCCTGGTAAGTTGAGGACTGAAACATATGCCCATCCAATGAAAATTGGATGGGCATTTTTTTTAGGCTCCCCTATCCCGCAAGCGGGATAGGGGAGCATCCCTACCGATGGCTATACGTCAAACAGCTAACATCCTCGCTAGCCCGCCCCACCGTAATCTGCTCCGCCATACACTCATAATCATCGTTGTGCCTGCATGCGGACACTTTACAAGCCCCGACGCCTGCAGTGCGTTGCTTCTCCCTGGTATGCGAGGGCGCCGGCCCCATGAACGTATCGCAACCCGGATGCACGCCATTCCCAACGGTAATAGCCCGCGCATGGCAACAATTGTCGGTGTTGTAAACGCATTCGTTAACTGAACACTCTCCGACCAAAGGCATCTCGATCGATATCTGTTTCATCACGACCTCCGCGTCAATCGCTCTCGATGAATGGTCCGACGAACGCACCATGCAATCTTGATATAGGTCAGCCGGAAGGAATGAAACGAAGATGTCTGTTGGTCACTTGTCGTGAGAGACCAAGTTGGTCATACGCGCGATGAGACAAGGCATTGTCGTTGTTACATTTGTTAACATCTAAACAATGAATCTTTCGAAAATACGGTGTCTGATTCAACGTGACACGATGATGTCATCTTTAATATCTTCGAAAGGAATCTGATGAACAAACTGATCGCCGCACTCCTCACGGGCCTCTTTGCTACTTCCGTTTTCGCGCAAGCGACCGCTCCATCTGCCACGTCGGTTCCAGCTACACCAACAACTGCTGCTGACACTACTTCGGGCGCTTCGGCCACTACCGGCACTTCGGTAACGACCCCGGCGGCAAACGCTGACGTCAAGGCCAACGCTGAGATCAACAAAGCGGACGCTAAAGCGGCAGAGAAAACGGCTAAGGCTGACGCCAAAGCAGACAAGAAAATCGCCGACGCACAAGCCAAGGCTGACAAGAAAAAAGCCAAGGCAAATGCCAAAGCAGCTGACGACAAAGCTGACGCGGTCAAGTAATCGGATGTGAAGGGACGGGCAGAGCGTGCCCGCCCTCATTCCCCCAATATAGTAAAAAGGCCCATCCGGTTTGCACCCGATGGGCCTTTTTCGTTTTGACGCGTAACGCCTCAGCGATTCAGAATGCTGCCGATATCGGCTTGGGTTGTTCGACCGGTTCGGGGGCTACACTGCCGTCATCCTCACTTCGCAACGACTTCGGAATTGCCGCAGGTCGATAGCGCAAATACTTGCGCAGGATTTCCTGTTCCACTTTGACGCGGTCATTGGGCCGACATGTGTAACGTAACGCCAGCGTGTAATCCTTCGCACTATGAAACTGCATCAGCACGCGCGGCTGCGATGAAGGCAGGTCAATCAGTTCAATGGACTCCATATGCTCGAGATGCCGGTCGGCCTCTTCCAGCCAGGGCGCGCAGACTTCGCCGGCTGCGCGCAGCAATGCCTGCTCCAGCGCCAGCAAATCCTCGGACGGATCCACCACTACATTAAGCAGGTTGACCATATATGCGCCGGTCGCGGTCAGGTTCCTTACTGGTTGCGTCAACAACAGCGAATTCGGCAGGACAGCAGTGCGGCCGGTCAGCTGATGGCCTTCCAGCGTTTCCGCAATGGTGGTGACCATCAGGTCGGTATCAAGGACCCTGCCGGAAGTGGTGCCCATCTGGATGAAGTCGCCGATGCGATAAGGGCGGGAAATCGCGAGCATCGCTGTACCAAGCGCGTTGGCGATGAACTCCTTGCTGACCAACAGGATGGCGCCGGCGACGGCGGCCAGCGATAGCGCCGCACCCGCAATCTTTGTGGCCCAGATCGAGGCCACCAACATCAGCGCCACGACGATGAGCAGGTTCTTTGCCAGCACGAGATTACCGCGACGTCGCGCCATGTCCAGCGGAAGCTCCGACCCGACCCTCGCGCGCATTTGCAGGAAGCGCCAGATGACGGCGGCTATGCTTGTTACGAGGACGGTTGCAGTGATGCGGCCGAATTCCGTTTGCGCGAAGCTGCGGACACCGGCGGAAAGTTCGGTCCATTCAATCATGTTGATCATTCAGCGGAAAGTGAAAGTGGGATGTATACCTGCTATGGGCGTTGGCGCCCAGGAATCGACGTATAAATATAAACGAATACCGGCGTCGCAGGGTAGGTTGATTAGATTACAAAACAATAACGGCCGCGTGATGCGGCCGTTATTGTTTTGTTTTTTTACCAGCTTGTCTACGCTTTCCGCCCTACGAGCTGTACCTGGGCCCATTCGCAGAGGAACTCCGGCGTCATCACTTCAACAATGCGCGCATCGCAGTGCTATCGGCGACCTCCGCCGAAATGATCCATGAGTCAGAAAAGGCGATGCTGCGCCTGTCGCACCTGACGGGATCAAAAAATGGCTAGCCCGGCATGTAGCTTAACACTGTCCTGGCTTGCCAAAAAATTCATTCACATAGCTCATAACCTCCAAACACCGTATCAAAATAAATAACCGCTTGGCTGGTTGAGCAGGAACGGCTTTTGTATATCTGGCACGCAACGTGCATATCGTTGCGCCTGTATACAACAGAGTTTCCAAATGAGTGCATCCAACCATACATCGACAGATTACTCCGCCACTGCCCTTTCCGAACGTGTGACCCGGTTCGAGCACGCGGCTGCAGCAACCCCCGCGTCAATCTGGATATCCCGCGGGAAGATGGTTAGCGCAGTCCCACTCACCGACGCCATCTCACGGCCGCTCGCGAACAAGATTTTCGCGGTGAAGGACAACATTGATGTCGAGGGCTATCCGACCACCGCTGCCTGTCCCGGATTCGACCGTACGCCGACCAGAAACGCCACGGTGGTGCAGCGTCTGCTCGATGCTGGTGCGACTGTGGTCGGTAAAACAAATCTCGATCAATTTGCGTGCGGACTGGTAGGCACACGCTCCCCTTATGGTGCGGTACCCAATGCATTCAATCCACAGTACGTGAGTGGCGGCTCGAGTTCCGGTTCCGCCGTCGCGGTGGCGCTAGGGCTGGTGGACTTTGCGCTGGGAACCGATACCGCGGGTTCCGGACGTGTTCCGGCTGGGCTCAACAATATTGTGGGCCTGAAGCCGTCGCGTGGCTTGTTCAGTATGGCCGGCGTTCTGCCTGCGTGCGCGCATATTGATTGCCCGTCGATCTTTGCGCGCACGGTCCCTGAGGCGGTCGAGGTAATGATGGCGGCCGCCGGGCACGACGCGGAGGACCCGTTCTCGCGCGCAGTCATGCTCGATCCGAGTGCGCTTCCGGAAGCGTTCCACTTTGGCATACCGGATACCGGGCATTTGCAGTTTTTCGACGACGAGCTGGCCCAGGACGCCTTCGACCAAGCCTGCAAGCGCCTCGCAAGCCTCGGCGGAACATCGACATCAATTGATTATTCGCCACTGTCGCAAGCTGCCTCGGCGTTATATGAAGACGCCTGGGTCGCCGAACGCTACGCGGCCATCAGGTCATTTTTTGATGAGTACAGTGACCGCATACACCCGGTGGTGAGGGGGATCATCGAATCAGGCAAGCGCTACAGTGCCGCCGACCTGTTCGAGGCAATGGCGCGCATGGGTGCATACCGGCAGCGTGCTTCAGCGCTGTGGTCGCAGGTCGACGTGCTGGTGGTGCCAACCGCTCCCTCCGTTTACACCATCGCCGAACTCGAAGCGAATCCTGTCGAGCTCAACCGCCGCCTTGGTTATTACACAAACGCGGTTAACCTGCTGGACCTTGCGGCGATTTCCGTGCCGTCGTCGATTCGCGCGGACGGCCTCCCGTTCGGAATTACACTAATCGGCCCGGCGGGTAGCGAACTGCGCCTGGCCGACCTGGCCGCCCGTTATCACGCTGCGACCGGGCTGACGCTGGGTACATCGAATGATCCGGTGCCGGCGCCGCACATCCATCCACGGCCGTCGGGCAGCACCATCCGCGTTGCCGTGGTCGGTGCGCACCTTTCCGGCCTGCCGTTGAACAGTCAGTTGCGCGAACGCGGCGCATGGTTGGTACAGCGCACGCGCACGGCTCCGTGCTATCGCTTCTACGCATTGGCGAATACGACACCGCCGAAGCCAGGCATGCTGCGAGCCGCGGCTGGCGAGGGAGCGTCGATCGAACTCGAGGTCTGGGAGATGCCGGTCAGGGAATATGGCTCCTTCGTCGCGTTGATTCCTGCACCGCTTGGTATCGGCAGTATCGAACTGGACGATGGCAGCCGTGTGCAGGGCTTCCTGTGCGAACCGGAGGGCTTGCGTGGCGCCGCTGACATCACTTCCTACGGTGGCTGGCGCGCGTACCTGTCCTCGCAATCGAATGGGAAATGACCGCCGCATTTTCACGCCGACTTATTTGCCAATTGCTTCATTAACCATTACACCAACTGACTCAGAGCTCCTATGAAACCTATCGAATCGACTTCTTCCACGCACGCCTCCTGCGACGACACCAGTTCGGCGGTATCGCAGCGCCGCCGCCGCCTTATGGGAGCGGGCCTGGCAGGTGCGGCGCTCGCAGTGACAGGGGCGCCGTCTATTGTCCGTGCGCAGTCCGGTCCGAAAATCCGGATCGGATACTGGCCGGTGGCGGCCGGGCTGCCATTTTTCGCCGCGATCGAAAAAGGGTACTTCAAGGAAGCCGGCCTCGATGTCGAGCCAATGAAGTTTGCCAGCGCGCAGCAGGTGATGGAAGCCATGCTCGCCGGCCGCGCCGAGGGAAGCTCGAATGGAACCGCTTCCGCGGCCCTCGCCATTGGCGAGATTGCGCAGCCCGGGCTGTTCAAAATCATCTGCACCAATCCCACCAATGCCAAATTCGTGCTTGATGAGTTTGTCGTGGCAAAGGACAGCCCCTACAAGTCGGTTGCCGATCTCAAGGGAAAACGCGTCGCATCCGGCCCAGGTATCCAGAACGTCACTCTTGCAAAGGTCATGCTCGAACGTGCCGGCGCCGGCAGTGTCTCGGTGATCGAGATGCCGATCGGCCAGCATGTGGCTGCGCTTGCAGCCGGTCAGGTTGACGCGGTGTACACGCTGGAGCCGACCGGCACGGTCGGCCGCCTGAACGGCGCCACCCGTACGCTGGAAGTCGGTGTGGTCGCGAAATATATTCTTGGCGACCCGATGGCGCCATGGCATGGCGGCGCAGCGAGCCTTACTTCCGAATTCATCAAGAAATATCCGGATGTCACAAAAAAGTACATCGCGGCGTACAAACGCGGCATTGACCTGGTCCGCACCAAGCCGAACGAGGCACGTCCGTTCCTGAAAGGCTATACGGCGATCGAAGGACCACTGACTGGTGAAGTGCCGATGTCGGATTACATGCTCTACAACGAGTTCAAGCCGAGCGATGCCGCCCACTTCCAGAAGTTCTACGACTTGTTCTCCGACCGCGGCATCTTTGAACGCCGCGTGATCGTGGACACGCTCCTCTACAAGGGATAGTTCATGGCCGATACCGAGTCCGCTGCCGTACCGTGGGTCGCTCCCGCTTCTGCGGTACGTGTGCGCAAACCTGTTTCCTTCCACAGATTCCTGCCGGTGATCGGGCCGATTGCGCTCTTCATCCTGTGGGACCTGGTGGTACGGATGGGCCTGATCAAAGTTATCCTGCTGCCGACTCCGGCCGCGACGCTCGAGGCGCTGGTTACCGGCCTTGCCGGCGGGGCGCTGCTCACCGATTTCCTGGTGACGGTGGCGCGCACCCTGCAGGCCTTCCTGGTTGCGGGCGTCATCGGGGTGCCGCTAGGCGTGCTGTTGGGAAGTAATGAACAAGCCTACCGCAGCGTCGAGTTCCTGATCGACTTCTTTCGGTCGACGCCGTCGTCCGCGCTGATCCCGTTGTTCCTGCTGATCTTCGGCGTGTCCGATATCAACAAGGTAGCGATCGCCGCGTTCGGTGCGCTGCTGATCGTGCTGTTCAATAGCGCGTACGGCGTCATGAATGCGCGCAAGCAGCGTGTCATGGCGGCGAAGGTCATGGGCGCGTCGCGATGGCAGATATTCAAGGACGTGCTGATCTGGGAAAGCATGCAACCAACATTTGTCGGCCTGCGCTCGGCAGTATCGATGGCGCTGGTGATCGTGATCGTGGCGGAAATGTTCATCGGATCGGAGAGTGGCCTCGGGCACCGCATCATCAACGCGCAGCAGGTATTGAACGTGAAGAGCATGTACGCGGCGATTCTGTCGGCCGGCATCCTCGGGTATCTGCTTAACGTGCTGTTTCTTCTGATTGAACGACGTATCGTGCATTGGAGCGGGAGATAAAACATGCGACCCATCGAACCCATGGTTGAACTCGAGCCCCCCGCCCCGGCCTTTGTGCCGGGCCCGCCCGGCACGCATATCACCATTCGCGGCCTGACGAAATATTTTGCGGGATGGCCGCTCTATGAAAACTTCAATCTTGACATTCCCAAGCACAAAATCGTTTCGATTTTTGGACCCAACGGGTGCGGCAAGTCGACACTGATCAACATGATTGCAGGCCTGATCCCGATCGATTCCGGAGAGATCCTGTTTGACGGCAAATCGCTGGCCGACACCAAGATCGGCTATGTGTTCCAGAATTATCGGGAGGCGATGTTTCCCTGGTTGCGTACCATCGACAATATCGCGTATCCGCTAAAGTTGGAGGGCAAGTCACGCGCGGAGATCAACCACCGGATGGACGAGTTGGTGGCTTCATTCGACGTCAAATTCGATCTCAAGCGCTTTCCGTACGAACTGTCAGGCGGACAGCAGCAGACCGCTTCGATCATGCGTGCGCTGGCGCCAAAGCCGGAAGTGCTGTTCCTTGACGAACCGTTCTCCGCGCTCGATTTCGAGATGACCCTCTTCATCCGGGAGAAGTTGCAGGAAGTCTTTTTGCAGACCGGCACAACCATGATGCTGGTGTCGCATGACCTGGAGGAAGCGGTGTACCTGGCGGACCAGGTGTTGCTGCTGACCAAGCGACCGACCAGGATTGCCGAGACACTGCAGTATGATGAGCCGCGCCCGCGCACCGTCTCCACGTTGTCGAGCCCTGCGTTTGTCGAAACCAAGAAGCTGAGCCTGGAGATTTTCCAGCGCGAGGTCCGGCGTTGACTCAGGCGCCGCGCAGGGATAAGTTGGGCAAATTGGCGGTCGTCGCGGGATGCGGTGCAAGGCGTGAGTAGGAGCCATAGCGAGCTATGGCGACGACGAGCAACGCAGCAACGCGCCCGCTGGAGCGGTTTCAGCCTGACTGTACCAGGCGAGCCCGAGGCGATTTGCCTGCGGAACAAGGCGCGTCGACGCGACATGGCGGTGCCATGGCAAGGAGACGCAACGCAGTGCCGCGGGCAAAGCGTCCGGGATCGACGGTACAGTCAGGCTGAAACCGCTCGATGGCCAGCAAAATTGACCAACTTATTCCTGCGCGGTGCCTAAGGATCGCATCAGTGAAAAGTCATGCTTCGTACACTTTCATTGAGCGGTGAGCCCGGTGCAAGGAAGTCAGGCGACGCTGGTTTGCCGCTAAGGATCACGGCCAGCCGGTCGTCATACTCTTCCTTGCCGATCGCAGCAGCATCATAGGCACGCTTGAGATCAATCAGCTCCCTGCCCGGTCGTGGGTCTCGTCAGAGGACTTGCGCAGCCTGCGAGGATGGGAAGGAGGGCACACCCGCAACGGACAAAGATCCGTATCCGCCAGCGTGCCGACGCAAGGCGGAGACTCTCGGGTGGAAAACAGATGACTGCCCAGGCAGCCTGAGGTTCACTGCCGTATTGATACGGCACAATCCCCCACCTGTGTCTGTCTCTTATCATTTAAAGTCATTGGCATTGCCAGAACCTTTCGGAGGAAAGATGTCAGGATTCAGCATCAATATTGAGGATAAAACGCTCGCGAACGAGAATTTTCGCGAGGTTCTCTATACGGGGCCGAACAGCCAGGTCGTCGTCATGACCCTGAAGGCCGGAGAAGAAATCGGGCAGGAACGGCATGAAGGACACGATCAGTTCATTCGCGTCGAAGCAGGGGAGGGCGCCGCCATCCTCGATGGCGAAAAACATAAGCTCGAGGATGGCGTCGCCCTGGTGATTCCCGCAGGCGCCGAGCACAACGTGATCAATACCTCCTCTTCCGAACCGTTGCGCCTTTATACGATTTATGCACCACCAGAGCATCCGGACGGCACCGTGCACCGGACCAAGGCTGAGGCGGACGAGTACGAACGGCAGCAGGGGCACTAAGGCACCGCGGGATAGCAGTAGGGCGGCAGGCGCTGTGCTGTTCCGCCCTACGATTCTTGTTTTATTTTTGTTGCATCTTGTTGCATAGTGTTCGGGTGCAATAGAAATCGTTGATGCGATCAAAACGCATGAAAACAGATGGGAACCGTTCGTTTTCTGTCATATTTTTGTTCGACTTTTGTTCAACATCTGTATGGCGCAGTTCAAGGGTGCGGCCCCGCCGGGGTCAGCACCACCTTCCGACAATTCTCTTCTTTCCTGTCAAAAATTTGATAACCGCGCGGAGCGTCCGCCAGCGGAAGGTGGTGGGTGATGATCGCTTCCGGTTTCAGCGCGCCGCTCTCGATATATTCGAGCAGTTCCGGCATGTAACGCTGTACATGGGTGTGGCCCATCCTGAACGTCAGTCCCTTGTCGAATGCATAGCCGGCCATGAACGCATGCAGAAATCCAAGGTAAAAGCCCGGCACGCTAACGGTGCCACCGCGTCGGGTTGCGGCGATCGCCCCGCGTAACGCTTTTCCGCTCGACCCTTCCAGCTTGATGTTGGTGAGTACCTTTTCCACGATGCTGCCCTTGGCTTCAAAGCCGATGGCATCGATCGACGCGTCCACGCCGCGAAAGCCGGTCTGTTCAATGATGAATTCCGCCGGGTCGGCAACCTTATCAAAGTTGACCGCTTCCACACCGTACGCGTCTTCAGCGAATCGCAGCCGGTAGGGGTGATGATCGACCATGAAAATGCGCTCCGCGCCGAGCAGCCGCGCGCAGGCTGCAGTCATGTAACCGACCGGACCGGCGCCAAAAATTGCAATGGTGGATCCAGGCTCGATATCGGCATTCAGCGCCGCCTGGTAGCCGGTCGGCAGGATGTCGGAAAGGAACAGGACTTTTTCATCGGGCAGGACGGCCGGCACCTTCATCGGCCCGACGTTGGCGCGCGGGACTCGCACAAACTCCGCCTGGCCGCCTGGATATCCGCCGTACATATTGGTGTATCCAAACATGCCGGCGCCTGGCCGCACCGCAATCCTGCCCGTGGACTCGCCCTCGTCAGGATTGGTGTTCTCGCAAGCCGCGTAAAGTTTCTTGTTGCAGAAGAAACACTCACCGCATGAGATCGTATAGGGCACCACCACCCGGTCGCCTCGTTTCAGCCGCGCCACATTCGGCCCGACTTCCTCGATGATGCCCATGAATTCATGGCCAAGGATGTCGCCGCGCTCAAGGCCCGGCATTTTCCCGCGGTACAGGTGCAGGTCCGCGCCACAGATCGCCGTCGCGGTCACCCGCAAGACGATGTCGTCGTCTTCCTGCAGTATCGGGTCGGGAACGTTATCGATTCGCACATCGTGCGCGCCGTGATACGTGAGTGCCCGCATGTTCTGCTCCTGTTGTCCGGCGTAGACCGCAAAATTTCTACGTTAGACAAAGTACATGCGTTTCCGTCTCAGCGTCCGGTGCCCCAAAGGTCGCCATAGGAATCGGATTGCGTCTGTTGCCGGTCTTGCGCCAGCGTTCGCCTTCCGCCGCCCGACATGCTCGAGCCGCCGGTGCCCGACGCGCCACTTGCGGTGGCCGTGCCGTGCGAGCCGGCCATTGCGCGGGCCGGTTGCCCGCGTTCGATCTTGCGCACGCCATCCGGGCCGACGACGTACATGTCGCCATTGCTGCTGGTGACTATGCCATGTCCCGATGGCAGCGGCTGACCAACATCGCGCTGCTTCACCCAGTCCTCGACTGGCGCCTGCACCATCAGTGGAGGCGGACGTTTGCTTTTCGGGAACTGCGCCTTGACATTGACCAGCTTCGACTTCAGCGTGTCCTTGAAAAAATCGCCGATGACCATGGCCGCATTGTGTCCGCCCTGCCCCCAATAGTCGCTGCGCATCGTCACGCGCGCATCATTGAAGCCGACCCAGGCGCCGGCCACGAGATTCGGATGCATCAGGATGAACCAGCCGTCGGTATTGTTTTGCGTGGTGCCGGTTTTTCCGGCGATGTCGGCCACGAGGCCGAATTGCGTCTTGACCATCTGGCCGGTACCGCGCCTGACCACACCGCGCATCATGTCGATCAGCTCCACCGCCGTGTCGCGCGACATCGCCCGTTGCGCCTCGCGTTGATCACCGGGACCGAACTCCGCGAGCACCTTGCCGCTGCGGTCAGTGATGCGCCTGATCATCTGCGGCTTACGATATTCGCCGAGCTGGGCGATGGTTGCGTAGGCGGATGTCATTTCCAGCAGCGTGACCGGGCTGGTGCCCAGTGACAGCGAGGGCACGGGATCGAGCTTGCTCTCGTTCACGCCGATTGCCCTCGCAAGGTTGATCACACTCGGCAGGCCTACATCACGCATGACCTGCGCGGTGATGGTGTTTTTCGAAAAAATAAGCCCTTCACGCATGCTCATCAACATTCCGCTCGAGGCGGTCATGTCGGTCGGCCTCCACACGCTGCCGTCCACCGACCGGATTTCCACCGGGCCATCTTCATAGAGATAGTCCGGATGCATGCCTTGCTCCAGCGCCGCGCCGTACACGATCGGTTTGAACGTCGAGCCGGGCTGGCGCTCCGCCTGCGCCACATGATCGAACTGGTCGCGGTCAAAATCGCGGCTGCCGACCCATGCCTTGACCTCGCCGCTGGTCGGATCGATCGCGACAAAGCCCGCTTCCAGCCGAGTCTTCCTGGCGCGAATCTCGCTCATGAATTTGCCGTTCGACTTCAGGCTTGCAAGCGCCTCTGCGTCGGAACGGCCGGCGGCGATCGCCTTCTTGAAATTCGGCGTCTCGCGGATGAATGCGTCGAGCAGTTCCGGACGCTCATCCCAGAAGTGACGGAACGGCTCCACCTTTTTGCGCAGCGTTGCATAGGTGGCCGGTGCGGTGGATGCGATGCGCTTCGATTTCTGCCCCCATTCCACGTCCGCAATGTTCTGCAGCACTTCCGACTGTCGCTCGACGGCGCTGGTCGCGGCTTCCTGTAAACGGTCGTCTATCGTGCTGTGGATGATCAGGCCGTCGGTGTACAGGTTGTAATCGTTTTCGTCGGCCCACTGGATCAGGAATTTGCGCAGGTGCGCAGCGAAATGCGGCGCCGCGCCGGCGAGCGGATCCGGCGGCCGGTTCAACTGTACATTCAGAGGTTGGTCCCGCAACGACTCGAACTCGGCTTGCGTCAGCATGTCGCGCTTGACCATCTGCGCGAGCACCACATTGCGTCGCTTGCGTGCGCGCTCGGGATTGATAACCGGGTTGTAGTAGCTGGTTCCCTTTAGCATGCCGATCAAGGTCGCGCTTTCCAGCACGTCGAGCGACGCGGCCGACTTGTCGTAATAAGTGCGCGCCGCCATTTCGATACCGAGTGCGTTGTACAGGAACGGCACGGAGTTCAGGTAAGTCTCGAGTATCTGCTCCTTGCTGTAGGCCTGCTCGATCTTGACCGCGGTGATGATTTCGCGCAGTTTGCGTTCGAAAGTGCGTGAGCGCCCGATCTCTTCGGGGAACATGTTTCGCACCAGTTGCTGCGTAATCGTCGAGCCGCCCTGCGCGACACCGCCGAGAGTATGAAAAATCGCAGCCAGGGTGCGCCCGGGATCGACGCCGCGATGATCATAGAACCGGTGGTCCTCAGTCGCGATCAGCGCCTTGATTGCATACGGCGACACTTGAGAAAGATCAACCCGATGCTGCTGCCCCTGGCTATATACGGCCAGCTGCGTGCCGTTGGCGGAAAAGAGCAGGCTGGGCTCTGCGGCGCGCGCGTCGAGGAAGTCCTCGATGCCCGGCGTCGTTGGAACGACCGACGCGATGTAGGAGCCGGCGACGGTAAGTCCGGCACCGACCAACACAGTCATCGTCGCGAACGTGTAGATCAGGCGGCGTTTCAGGGACCTGCGTGCTGTGTTCTTCGCCTTTGGTGGTTTGTCCCCGATATGCCGGGAGCCTGGCTCTGGCTCCTGCGGGTTATTGTTTTCCACAATCGCTACCCTTCGTGTTTTGATTGTGAAATTGGACAGGGTGAAAAGATTTTGGTTTTATCACATCGTGACAGTTAGAACAATGATGTGCGGTATATCACGTCACCAGGGGACTCACGGCGTAAGGTAGCTTGAAATGGCCAGGTTGAAGATTCCATTCGGCAAGCCATTCGGGTTGTAGTAATTCGCTTTGTTGATATCAAGTACTGTTGGATTCCACACCAGCGGGCCGGCATACATCAGGTCTGAGGGATCGGTCCCGACGTGTCCGTTGAAGGTCGCATTGGGTGCGCGATCATCTACGGCGCCTAGCGTGTGGAGCAACTCGTGCAACATCGTGAAGTCTAGGTAACCCGGCGGCGCATCGGGGCTCGCTGCAAATGCGTTCTCATGGCATGGTTTGTAACCGGGTACCGCGCCACGCAAATAAAGAACGGCGACTTGGCCCTGGAAGCCGGGGGGATGCGGTGCGTCCGCACAGGTATTGACGTTGTTGCCGTCATAGTAAACGGCATAAATCTTGTTCGGTTTCAACATCCCGAGTTGGG
>JBBWZW010000224.1:0-7258 GCA_039649305.1 Burkholderiales bacterium | reverse complement strand
CTTGGTAAAAGAGGCGCCTTGCTGACTGGCGTGCTCCTATGTTCGGCCATTCCGGCAAAAGCCGAGTACCGTCTGGAAGTTGGAGATGTGATCGAGATATCGGTTGCTGGAGTGCCGGACCTGCGGCAGCGCGTTGCGATCCAATTGGACGGAAGCATTTCGTTCCCCTTGCTTGGAACCTTTGTTGCAGTCGGCCTCTCGCCGTCGGAGGTCCGCGCAAAAATTCAGGCCCAGCTTTCAACCAAGGCCTTTCGACAACGGGCGCCGGACGGACGCGAAAACGTCATCGTCATCGAACCCGATCAGGTCACCGCGGGCGTCGTGGAATATCGGCCGATTTATGTAAACGGCGATGTATCCAGGCCGGGTGAGCAGACCTTTCGTCCTCAGATGACCGTGCGCCAGGCAGTGGCCCTGTCAGGCGGCTATGAGCTCATGCGTTTCAGGATGAATCACCCGTTCCTCGAATCGGCCGACTTGCGCAGCGATTACGAGACACTTTGGGCTGATTTCGCAAAGGAACAGGCGCATATTTGGCGCATGAGGATCGAGCTGGGAGACAAGGACAACGTCGAACAAAAGCTTGCGGCGGATGCGCCGATATCTCCGTCTGCAATCGCGCAAATCACAAGCTTAGAGGCCAAGCAATTGAACACTCGTCAAGATGACTATCTTCGTGAGAAGATATTTCTACAACGCGGTGTCAAGCAATCAGAAGAGCAAATCCAAGTTCTCACAGATCAACTAGAGAAAGAGGATCAGGGGCTCCAGGCCGACAGCCAGGATCTACAGAGGATAGCTGGTCTCTTCGGAAGAGGCGCTATTCCGATGCCGCGCGTATCGGAGGCTCGTCGAGCCGTATTGCTGTCCTCAACCCGAAAATTGCAGACGACCGCCCAACTGATGCAGCTAAGGAAGCAGCGGGATGACTTTACAAGGCAACTGGAGCGGCTCGACGACCTGCGCAGGATCAATTTGCTTCGGGAGCTTCAAGAGGCTGGCGTGAGGGCGGACCAGCTCAGAGCGAAACTGCGGAGCGTTGGCGAGAAGCTTCAATTCACCGGGTTGGTGAAGTCACAACTTGTGCGCGGAAATGGCGGCAAACCGGAAATCCTCATCGTCAGGAAGGGAGAGGAGGGTCGGACCCGCTTCAATGCAGAGGAGGATTCGGAACTTCAGCCGGGTGACGTAGTCGAAGTTGCTTTGCGAACTGAGCAAGCCCCTGTGCCGTGAGGTCATCCTCTCGCTGCCGGGAGTTTCTCGGCGATGTCGTTAATCGAGATTAGGCCTTGGCGCGCTACCAACGCGACGTCTCAGGCCGATAACCCGTAACTTCGCACAAACACTGCCTCTGGCTGCGGCCGCCCGGCTTCACTACCGTGCTGAGCGCAACATCATATGACATAACGCCAACGGATAGGGCACTAGCGAAGGACTCTTTTAGTCGGGATCGATGATGCGCTCGAGAGAGATTTAGAGAGATTTGACGTCCGACGTAAGTACTGGGCACTCACGCGGGCGGCTCGCCCGTTTTTGGAGAGCGCAGATATGTTGAACCAAGTCGCATGGCCAACCTTAGCGAGGGCACACGATCCGCACGCCCCGGAGCCACAGGAAGCGACTATCGATCTGATTGACGCGTTCCGGCTCGTGCGGCGCCGGTGGGTTTTGATCGTCAGCATTTTGATTTTGGCCATTTCCGCCGGCGTAGTCTACCTTGTCGTGACGCCGACGCGTTACACCGCTTCCTCGCTGTTGCTGTTCGACACCCGACAAACCCCGCCCTTTCAATCGCAATCGTACCCGAACTCGGTCGCCGATTCGGCTTATGTCGATAGCCAATTGGAAATTCTCAAGTCCGAGAGCATTGCCAGATCGGTCATTAGAACTCAGAATCTGCTGTCCGATCCGGACTTCGCCTCGCAAGGCAGCGGCGTCCTGAATATCGTAGGCATGACCTTTAATACCCTTCTCGGCCCCGGCACGGGGGAGGCCTCCAGGGAATTCGACCAGTGGAGGCGCGCCATCGCCCGTTTTCAAGCGAACCTGACGATCAAGCGCATTGGCTCGACGTACATAATCCAGGTCGGCTACCAGTCGTCGGATGCAAACAAAGCAGCTCTGATCAGCAATGCTGTGACTCACGCCTATATCATTGGTCAACTCGGCTCGAAACTCCAAGCCGCGCGGTATGCAGACGCTTGGCTTCAAGAACGCATCGGCGCCCTGAAGACGCAAGCTCAGAACGCAGAACGAGCTGTTGCCGAATACAAAGCCAAGACAAACGTCGTTGATCCCGCCGTACGTCCTCCGAACGAACAGCAGCTTTCCGATCTCTCAAGCGAGCGGCGTGTTGCCCTCAAAGACTTAGAAAGTTCTGCGCAGACTTACCGAACGCTCTACGAGACATTTCTTCAACGGGTCTCAGAGGTGACTCAACAGCAATCGTTCCCGGCAGCCGAGTCACGTGTGGTTTCCGAAGCATCCGCGTTGCTTGTGAAGCGCGATCCCAAAGCGCTCCTTGTCTTGGGGGCTGCAGCTCTTCTTGGCTTTGTCTGTGGCATCGGCGCCGCATTTGCGCGAGAGCATCTCAAAACAGGTTTCCGCACATCGGACGATGTCGAAAAGGAGGTTGGCGTCGACTGTCTCGGTATTCTACCGGCAGTTAGGCCGGCACATGCACTTGGCACAGTATTGCCAAATCATCATCGCGCCCGGAGCTCGAGTGGCGACCTGCTCGTCCCGCCTGTCGCGGGACGCTACCGGTTCGTCGTCGGTGAACCTTTCTCCCGTTTTGCCGAGACAATTCGGTCCTTGAAGGTCGCTGCTGATCTTGCCGATTCGCGGCGGCCCAACAAAATTGTTGGCGTGACATCAGCGCGACCCCGCGAGGGAAAGAGCGTCGTAGCGGCAAATTTAGCCGAAATGATTGCGCTCTCGGGCTGCAGGGTCCTTCTGATTGATTGCGACCTGCGAAATACAGAGTTGACCCGGCAGTTCGCCCCGGAGGCGAACGCGGGACTGGTGGACGTTCTTTCGGGCCCCGCGGCCGTGAAGGATATCATATGGGTCGATCCGGTCAGTAATCTTGACTTCTTGCCGGCGGCGCCGGCGGTGAAGACTCTCACGTCGCACAATCCGAACACGAAGGAGAACCTTCAACCCGCGACGCTGTGTCGGCGCACGCAGCTTACCCCGACGGAACTGCAAAGGCTCCTGCAGTCCGTCGAGGATCGCTACGACTACGTGATACTCGACCTTCCACGGCTGACAGTCACAGACGTGAAAGCGACGGCCCACTTAATCAACTTTTTCATTCTGGTAATCGAATGGGGGTGCACGTCGCGAGAGGCTGTGCTCGATGCTCTGAAAACGTCGCGCTTCGTATCGACGAAGTTGTTGGGGGTCGTGCTCAATAAAGCGAACCCAAGGGAACTAAAAAGACTCGAGTCATAGGGACAATTCTTCCAGCACCTCCCGAACGTACCCTCTTGGGCCGGGCGGGAGCCGATGTGAGAGGGCTGTTGCGGCAGGGTTGACGCTTGCGGAGGGGATTCCGCAGCTCGGGGTTTTGGACTTGCCGACACCGCAGCGGCCGACAATGATTTGTTTCGAGACGTCAACAGAGATCCGGCACGTGCGTCTGACGGCGTTACGCTTAACCAAGTTCTGCTCCGAACCGGGCCCAGAACGTCATATGACTTGAACATGCGCTTACGTGTCACGTCTCGGTCCTCTTCCAAGGCTGGACAATCGTGTGATGGAACAGGAAGCCCCCTCGTTCCCGACCTATGTTACTCTCCCAGTTTGCGGCGCCACCTTGTTATTGGTGCTCGTTCAGATATGGCTCTTACGAGACGCCTGCGCCGCATTTCTCCTCCTAGCTACCTGGTTCCGATATAGCATCGCAACTTTCCACCAATATACGTATCCGCCCATCGTGCTTGGCCTCTCTCTGATGGCGCTAACCTCCATTGCCGTTGTTGCGATCGGGCTTGTGGTCGTTGGGGGTCGCAACCTCGTGCTGCGACGACTAGTTCCATTTTATGGCATCATATCTGCCGTCTTGCTAAGTGCCGTGGTGAACGAAGCTTGGGTTGGAGCAATGAACGCCATCCTCAAGTGGCTCTATCTGATTGTATTTGCGGTCGCAGCAAATTGTGCGATGAGGCGGCTTGGATCGACGCGGGTTTTTCGCTCATTGATGGTAGTTTTTGTCGGTCCAATCGTGTTGCAATGGCTCTCGGTGCCATGGGGGCTGCAAGCAACGCAAATCGATGGGTCAGTCAGCTTTCTCGGAGGTTATCAACAACAACAGCCTCTCGCGATTATTTTTTTGACATTTTTGTACGTTGCTTGCTTCTCGCATGGGATGGGCTTGGTCGCGTCCTGCGCACTTTTGTCTGTATCGGGGGCCGGACTCGTATTGGCAAATTATCGAACGGCTCTACTTGCGGCCGCGCTACCTGCCATCTCCCTGGTGGCCTCAAAGATCATAGGGAAATTCGTTCCGACGCAACGCACCGTCGTGTTCATGCTCTTGTGGATTGTGACCCTGTTCGTGTTCGCTGGCGTGGCAACGCTGGCGCGAGAGCGGTTTGCTGATATTGGCACCGTGCTCGACAAAGGGGCATCACTGGTGCAGCCGCCTGAGCACTTCACGATGGACGAAAGGCAGCTGTTCTCAGGGCGAGCATACATATGGAGCCAATACATTGACGTGTATCTGCAGGGCAATATCATCAATCTCCTGGTTGGCTTTGGGCCTGAAGCTTGGGTGGGGCGATTTCCGCTATATGCGCATAACACTTTCATATCTTATTTGTATGAGTTCGGCGTTTTCGGAGTTGCCGCCTTGCTGTGGCTACTGCTTTCGAATTTCCTCGCGGCACTGCGGATGAAGGGCGAAGAAAAACTAATCCTCACGTCGTGCCACTTTGGATTTTTCGTGCTGAACCTCGCGACGATGCCAATCTGGACGCTTGAAGGGGCGATACTGTACGCCTTGCTGCTGAGCCAAACTTGGTATTTGGATTGGGTCAGAGCGGCCGGCAGCGACGTGTTGCATCTTCGTGTCCGCTCGCCGGCGCAGGCATGAGGAAATGCGTCTATGCAGCCGCGCCAGGAAACGCGGCGGCCATTGGCAATGCGGGACAGAGATATCCCGGAAGGATGCGGGTAATACTTGCCGGAGCAAACGAATGGCAGTCAAACCGCGCTCACTCATAGTCGGGATCGCAACGTACATTCCTGGCTTCCCAAACCTAACGGGGAGGAAGACGGGCGGTACGGTGTCTGCCAGGTACTGCTACTCTGTTTGGTTGCGCCACCTTTCAATGCTGCATCGAAGCGCACTTCCCACGACGTTCGAAACAATGGTCGAACTTGGCCCAGGCGATTCGCTCGGCATAGGGTTGGCCGCGCTGCTCTCTGGCGTCGAACGTTACGTCGCGCTCGATGCCGTCCGATATGCCGACAATGCGCGCAACCTACGGATCCTCGACGAGTTGATCGCTCTCTTCCGGGCCCGCGCGCCCATCCCCGATGGAGCCGAATTCCCGCTCGTCCAGCCGGTGCTGCCCTCGTACGCGTTCCCCGGCGGCATTCTCACATCGGCGCGCTTGGACGCAGTTCTTCGGTCAGATCGGCTGGATATGATTCGATCCGCAACCAAGAGTCCCGCGACGACTCCGCGCGGAAGTGAACCCGTCTGCTATATCGCCGCATGGAAGCCGGGCGTGATCGAAAGCGGTACCGTGGATCTCGTCTTGTCGCAGACCGTGCTGGAGTTGCCGCCCGACCTGCCGGGAATGTACACCGAAATGTGCCGCTGGCTGAAACCCGGTGGCGTCATGAGCCATGAGATCGATTTCAAGTCGATCGGTATTACGGTGGAATGGAGCGGCCACTGGTCGTGCTCGGATACACTCTGGCGCTTGGCTGCGGGCAAGCGTCGCCATAGGATCAATCGCGAGCCGCATTCAACGCACATATCGCTCATGCAGCGGGCCGGATGCCACGTCGTGTGCGACGAGCGGACTGTGCGGCCGCCCGCCATTACACGGGCGCAACTTGCGCCGCGCTTCCGCCATTTGACCGACGAGGATTTGACGACAAGCAGCGCTCTTATCCAAGCCGTAAAGCTGGCCTGACGTTTCCAAATCGGAGCTTGAGGTCGATTTATTTCAGGGTAGCGAGGCCGAACGGTTCCGATGGCGGCGCCGAGCATTGGGCCGTCATCGCCTCACTGGTCGAGACCTGCAAGCTGATCGGCGTCGAACCGCACAACTATCTCGCCGACGTCATCTCCAGGATCGTCAACGGCTACCTCAACAGAAGATCGATGATCTCCTGCCCTGGGCCTATCCCGCAGGCTGCCTCAGCACAGCATGGACTCCTTCACGTCGTCCCTGAATGTGGCCACTACGTGCCGCTGGAACAGCCCGAGTATTTAAATTCAATCCTGCGCGAGGTGATTGACGCGCAGCGATAGCGCGGCGATCGCCGCAGCAAAACACACACGAGGCTGGAGAACGCCCCGGAAACCCGGGCGCCCTTCCAGCCTGCGCGATTGTTGGTTGGCTTTGCCTCTGAAGAGAAGCGCTTACAGCCGATACAAGATCTGGTCGGTCCAGAAGCGCTCGAGGCGATGCAGCGCCTTGTTCAGCACGGCGAACTCGTCCGCCGCGATGCCGCCGACCTGCTCGACCGTGCGCACGTGCTTCTCGTAGAGCGCACGCACCGTTTCGCACACGTCGCTGCCCTTTTCGGTGAGCTTGATGCGGACCGAACGGCGGTCGACACGCGAGCGCTGGTGATCGAGGAAGCCCATCTCGACGAGCTTCTTCAAATTGTACGACACGTTCGAGCCGAGATAGTAACCGCGCGTGCGCAGCTCGCCGGCGGTCAATTCCTTGTCGCCGATGTTGAACAACAGCAAGGCCTGCACGGCATTGATGTCGGAACGGCCCTTGCGGTCGAACTCATCCTTGATGACGTCGAGCAGGCGGCGGTGCAGCCGTTCGATCAGCGTCAAGGCTTCGAGGTAGTGCGGCTGGATATGATCGAAACGTGCCTGACGTTCAGCCGGCTCGATCGCCTTCGCGACGGTCTTCATCATGACGCCCCTGTTTTGGCTCTGCGTTATTGTTCGTAACGAGGCCCTGTTTCCCCGTTCCTTATGCCATCAAACTACGTCCCATGATCTAAGATCAGCTTAAATTGCAGGATAAACATAGAGTTTATTTGCGAGGGTGAA